>NZ_BCBH01000010.1:0-182940 GCF_001320525.1 Pseudomonas sp. NBRC 111131
GATTCTAGCTGCACCGCTGAAAGCTTCTGAGCTACCACGTTAAGCAGCTTACCGAATCCTTTCATATAGCATCGATTCTTCACAGAGAGCGAGAGCCAGATATAGGCGCTCGGATAATCCTGTTGAACACCCTCACCGTTCTTGTACAAACCGCCCAAGACGTACTGAGCCTGGGCATTCCCCTGCTCAGCGGACTTGCGGTACCACGTTGCCGCCTCTACAAAGTCCTGCGGCACGCCTCGCCCCTTTTTGTAAAGGCGCCCAAGCGTGTACTGAGCATACTCATCTCCCTGCTCAGCAGCCTTTCGGTACCAGACGGCAGCCTCTACGAAGTCTTGCGGGACACCTCGGCCTTTCGCATACAGCGTCCCAAGCGCATCTTGGGCCAAGTCGGATCCCTGCTCAGCCGCCTTACGGTACCAGACAGCGGCCTTTGAATAATTCGGGGGGGTGATTTTGCCGCTTTCGTAAACATCACCTAGCGCATACTGAGCCCAAGCCGAGCCTTGTTCGGCAGCCTTATAGTGCCAAACAATTGCCTCTGCGCAGTCCTGAGGCACACCTTGGCCATTTGAATACAAGCGTGCCAGCGCATCCTGAGCCGAAGCATGACCTTGCTCTGCCGCTTTGCGATACCAGGCTGCCGCTTCCGCGAAGTCCCGTGAACAAGGTTCACCTTTTTCGTATAGACGGCCTAGCGCGTATTCGGCCCAGCGATTCCCCTGAACGGCGGCTTTCATATACCAAGCCTCCGCCTTGGCCGCGTTGTGCTTGACGCCATCGCCCTTCTCGTACAGCTTGCCGAGGGCAAGTTGGGCCCAGCTGTATCCTTGCATGGCGCCTTTGCGGTACCACGCGCCCGCTTTTGCATAACTTTGTCGAACCCCGACTCCTTTCTTGTACAAGTCACCGAGGGAGTGCTGGGCAAAAACATAGCCTTGTTCTGCGGCTTTACGGTGCCAAGTAGCTGCTTTCAGCAGATCCTGCGCGACGCCTTCACCCTCTTCGTAAAGGCAAGCCAGGGCATGCTGCGCCTCCGCAAGGGTCTGTATGGCAGCCCTCTGGTACCACGTTGCCGCCGTTTCAAAACTTTGTGGAACGCCTTCGCCCTTGGTGTACAGATCGCCCAGTGCATACTCGGCCCAGTCGACGCCCTGCTCGGCGGCCTTACGGTACCAATTGGCCGCTTTCGCCAAATCCTGGGGCACACCTTGCCCAGTCTCATAAAGGCGCCCCATGGTGTACTGGGCCCAGCCATGGCCCTGCCTGGCGGCCTTGCGATACCAGCCAGCCGCTTTCTCAAGGTCTTGTGCGACACCCTCACCACTTTCGTACAAGCTACCTAGGGTGTATTGGGCAGCAGCATCTCCCTGCTGCGCAGTTTGGCGAAGGCTGTTCACGAATGACCACTCCTTGATCGGATTTAAGGTGCTCGCGCGGAGGCTCAAGCGACAAGTCGCAAAATGCTATCACGCGTTTCGGGCGTTGGCGTCGAATGCCGGCGTGTAATTGGACGTTATGGTGAATCGCCCCCCCACCGTTATCCACCGCCTGGTGAGACTGCAGGGCCATCCTGGCCGCCAGGTTGTGTGGTTGCGCTATACCAGCAGGGTGGGGCCTGGCTGGACAGTGGAGCGGAGGAGCAGCCATGAAAAGAGCCATCGAGCAGGACACCTTGGCGGCGCTGGTCGAGACCGGCGCGGCGCGGGAGTTTCGCGTGCTGCGCGACGGCGAGGCCTGGCGCCTGGAACTGCGCCTCGGCGTGAAATGGCTACCGGTGCGCTCAAGGCGTGAACCGGTGAGGTATTGGCGCTCGCTCACTTCCGTCGGGCGGTTCTGCGAGGGGGGGGATCAAAGTGCTGACGGTCGAGTTGTAAAGAGTGGCGCCAGTGTATTTCTGACGCACCGACTACCCCTGCACCTACACCACCGGTGGCTTCTTCAGCGAACGCAAGCATGTTGTCCTGGGAAATACGCAGCATCACAAAATTAAAAAGCATTTATTGCTTTATTGACAGACAAAAAACTTTCCTCTAGATTCGGCTCATGGTCAGCCACCAGGAGCACACAGTATGCACGCCACTCACCACTGCAAAGCCCGCCAAGCCCAGCGCGGCATCCCGCTCAAAATGATCGATTACGTGCTTGCTCACGGCACTGTGGATCAGGATAAATTCATCATCGGTACCAAGGAAGCCAAGCAACGCCTGGCTGATTTAGAGAGCGAAAAGCGCTTACTGATGAAGATCCAGGATAAGGGGGGCGTCGTGGTCGTAGCGGAAGGGGATGCACTGATTACCACCTACAACTGCACACAGCGCGCTTAAGCGCCGACTCGCCCTCTTTCAGGAAGCAGCATGAACGAAAAGATTTTCACCCAGCTGATGGACTCGATACGTGGACTGGCGTTGACGTCCCATGCCTCCCTGTCGCTGATTCTTCAGCTGCTGTGCTGGCAAAAACTGTCCAAAGACCCGACTGTTCCAGTGGAACTCCGCTTTGAAACCCTGGCGGATCAGGGGCTAGCAGAGCAGGTCGCGGCGCTGCGTAACTTGCAGTCGTATGCAGCGTTTCCGTTCATCGATGAAGGCGTATGGCAAAGCCTCCATGGTGTGCGAGACCTTTCCCCGCTGATGCAAAAGATTCGTGCTTTGGAATCCCAAGATTTACTCGACACCCTCGCTGTAGATGATGCCTGCTTCTGGGCAACTGACTATAGCCAAGGTATTTTTGGGTACGCCCCGACCTTATGTAACTTGCTGGTCGCTCTTTTGGAAATCACTCCACAGCAAACCGTGTACGTTCCTTGGGAGGGGTCTGGGCAGATTGCCGCTCGGGTAGTACGAAGCAACACCAAGGTTTGGGTTGAGTCCCAGATGCCCACAACACCTGCGCAAATACTTAGCCTGATCAACGCAACTGGCTGGAAGCTGCACCCTACCAATCCAGTACAAGCGCCTGCTGCTCTTGAAAAAGGCCAGCTGATTCAGTTTGATACGGCAGTCTGTGCCCCCCCGATGGGTGTCCGCTACTCTCAGGACATCTCTGGAAATGACCTTTGGGGGCGGTTTGAAGAGAAAACGCCGGTTGGTAACGTTCTTCATATCCAGCACCTCTTGGCTCAGACCAAGGGCCGTATCGTGGTCACTGTTCCAAATTCCGTGCTGTTCGGTAAAGGTGCGGAAAAACAACTGCGCGAGTATTTGCTGAAGCATGGCTATCTCGACGCCGTCATCGCATTGCCTGCCGGCCTCTGTAGCCATACGGCAATCCCACTAACCGTTCTAGTTCTGAATAGAAGCCGTCGGACTGACGTTGTTCGCTTTGTGAATGCGGACACTGACGAGTTCCGGGAGATTTCGGCGAAAAAGCGTTGTGCGCTGAAGAATATCCCTGATCTGCTGGCATTGATCGCGAACAAGAGCACTTCTGCTATTGCGGCCAGCATTCCGATCAGCCAGATTGCTGAGAATGACTTCAGCCTTGAGGTCAACCGTTACGTATTAGATGAGTCGGCGCGCAAGCTAAACGAGACGCTGACACGTTATGAAACCCGTAAACTTGGCGAGCTGTTTGACATCATCCGTCCGCGCCAGCACACGACTGCTTCACGCGGTGAGCAGGTGTGGGAAGTACAGGCTCAAGACATCCCGCAGTACGGCTACATCCAACACGCCAGCAAAGAGACGCTATTTGACCTCGATTCACCCAAGGCAAATTCATATTTCATCAGGCCTAATGATGTCTTGATGACATTCAAAGGGGTCGTTGGCAAAACAGGCATCGCAGGCATTGTCCCAAACTCAGGGAAGGATGGCTGGATAACCGGTCAGTCCCTGGTGATTTTGCGCAGCCGATTCCCCGAAATCTATCCTCCAAAAGCACTGTTAATTTATCTGCGGTCAGCCATGGGCCAAGGGCTACTGAGCCGAATGGCAGTCGGTGCCTCGATTCCATCACTCCAGCTCTCGGCACTCAAGGAATTGGAAATTCCCATGCCCTCAGTTGAGGGTATGCAGCCAATGGTTCGGGCGTTCGACGAAGAGGCTCAAATACAGACTGAAATAGAGCGGCTGCGCCACCGGCAGACAGAGTTATCTAGTAATTTCTGGTCACTCTGATTCGCGCTCGACAAGCAAGAATACTATTCCTGCTGCAGTACAGCCGAGTGCCTAAATTACAAACTTATTATTAAATAACGGACACAACGAACCACATGGCCATCAAAAAATCCGAACTCTATTCCTCTCTGTGGAAATCCTGCGACGAGCTGCGTGGCGGGATGGATGCCTCACAATACAAGGACTACGTCCTGGTGCTGCTGTTCGTAAAGTACGTTTCAGATAAGTATGCCGGCGACCCCAGCTCACTAATCGAGGTTCCCGAAGGTGGCAGCTTCGCCGACATGGTGGCGCTTAAGGGTGACAAGGAGATCGGCGATAAGATCAACCAGATCATCGCCTGTCTGGCCGAAGCCAACAACCTCACCGGCGTCATCGACGTCGCCGACTTCAACGACCAGGAGAAGCTCGGCAAAGGCAAGGAGATGGTCGACCGCCTGTCCAACCTGGTCAGCATCTTCAACACACCGGGCCTGGATTTCCGCAGCAACCGCGCCCAAGGCGATGACATCCTGGGCGATGCCTACGAATACCTGATGCGCCACTTCGCCACTGAGTCCGGCAAGAGCAAGGGGCAGTTCTACACTCCAGCAGAAGTGTCGCGGATCATGGCTCAGGTCATCGGCCTGGCCAATGCTACCGACAGCAAGCAGAGCATCTACGACCCGACTTGCGGCTCTGGCTCGCTGCTGCTCAAAGCCCACGACGAAGCCAAGAGCATCACAGGCCTCGACTTAGCCATCTACGGCCAGGAAATGGACAACGCCACCAGTGCCTTGGCCAAGATGAACATGATCCTCCATGACTGCCCGACGGCGGAAATCTGGAAGGACAACACCCTGTCCGCGCCACATTTCAAAGACCCGATGGGCAACCTCAAGCTTTTCGACTTCATCGTCGCCAACCCACCGTTCTCCACCAAAGCCTGGAGCAATGGCTTCAACCCAGCCGAGGACGACTACAATCGCTTCAGCTACGGCATTCCACCGGATAAGAACGGCGACTATGCATTCCTCCTGCACATGCTCACCTCGCTGAAAAGCACCGGCAAGGCGGCGGTGATTCTGCCCCACGGCGTGTTGTTCCGTGGCGGTGCCGAAGGCGTGATCCGCAAACGCATCCTCCAGCAGGGCTATATCCAGGCCATTATCGGCTTGCCGGCCAACCTGTTCTTCGGCACTGGTATTCCCGCCTGCATCATCGTTCTCGACAAAGCTGGCAGTGCAGGGCGCAAGGGGCTGTTCTTGATCGACGCCAGCAAAGGCTTTATCAAGGACGGCAACAAGAACCGCCTGCGCGAGCAGGACATCCACAAGATCGTCGATGCCTGCACCCAGCAGCGCGAACTGCCCAAGTTCTCACGCCTGGTGCCACTGGCCGAGATCGAAGCCAACGACTTCAACCTCAACATCCCGCGTTATATCGACATCAGCGAAGCGGAAGATCTGCAAGACATCGACGCCCACCTGCACGGCGGCATCCCCGAGCGTGATGTGGATGCCCTACAAGCTTATTGGGATGTGATGCCCAACCTGCGCGGGTCACTGTTCGCCCCGCAACGCCCCGGCTACCTGCAACTCAAGGTGGCGCAGACCGAGATTAAGCCCAGCATCTTTGCCCACCCCGAGTTCACTGCCTTTAACCAGACCATCAGCGACCTGTTTGAAGCCTGGCGCAACGAGCACCGCCCACGCCTGCAAGGAATCACCATCGGCGACCGGCCCAAGGCATTGCTCAATACGCTGGCCGAAGATCTGCTGCACCGCTTCAAGTCCGCACCGCTGCTGGACGCCTACGACGTGTACCAGCACCTTCAGGACTACTGGTACGCCACCTTGCAGGATGACGTGTACCAACTGGTGATCGACGGCTGGCAGGCGCTGATTGCCAGCGGCCCGGCCAAGGGAGAACCCAATACCGACTTGCTGCCACCCGAACTAATCGTGCGCCGCTATTACGCTGCCGATGCTTCAGCTATCACCGAGCTGGAAGCCAAGCGTGATTCCCTCAGCCGCGAACTGGAAGAGCTGGACGAGGAACAGAGCGGCGAAGACGGCCCGCTGGCCGAAGGCAAAACCGACAAGGGCAAGCTCACCGCCGCCAGCGTCAAGGCACGCCTGAAAGCCATCAAAAATAACCTCGACGCCGATGAGGAACGCCAGGCACTGGAACAGTGCCTGGCATTAATCGAGCGCGAAGCCGAGGCCAGCAAAAAGGTCAAAGCCGCGCAGAAGGCGCTGGATGCCAAGGTGCAGGCCTACTACGCACAGCTCAGCGAGGCCGAGCTGAAAACCCTGGTGGTGGACGACAAATGGCTGGCTACCCTGCAAGCCGATGTGCAGACCGAGCTGGATCGGGTGTCCCAGGCCCTAGGTGGCCGTATCCGCCAACTGGCCGAACGCTATGCCACGCCGCTGCCGGCGTTAAATGCCGAGGTAGAGGTACTGGCGGCCAAGGTCAATGCACAACTGGCCAAGATGGGGTTTTCTGTATGAGTGCCGAAGTGAATCCAGCGTTTAAACAGTCTGAGGTATGGGTGGTTCCACATGACTGGACAACTGCTCGACTTGGCGAACTTACCCAAGAAGGCCGTCATATTAGGTATGGTGTTGTCCAGCCTGGCCACCTAGTAATGTCAGGCTGTCTTATGTTGCGCAGTCAAGACTATTCGAAAGGATGGCGAGGTGCTGACGATATGCATCGAGTCTCCGTCCAGCTTGAAGCTCAATATAAAAATGCAAAACTCAAAGCTAAAGACTTGGTGATGACTGTTGTAGGAGCGGGAATTGGCCAGGTCGAATCTGCTCCAAGCTGGCTTGAAGGAGCCGTTCTTTCCCGAAGTACGGCACGCATAGCCATTGACAATAAAAAGGCAGAGCCACTTTTCATAAAGTATTTGCTAGAAAGCCCAGCGACCCAAAAGCAACTATTAGACTGCCAGAAGGAAGGCGCACAGCCAGTGGTTAGCTGCCCCGATCTTGCATTGTTTCGGATGCATTGTCCTCCGATAGAAGAGCAAAAATTGATAGCGGGTGCACTGGGAAAAATTGACGATCTGATCAACAACCTGGATCAACTTATCGCCAAAAAATGCGATATTCAGCAAGCCACCATGCAACAACTCCTCACCGGCCAACGCCGCCTGCCGGGGTTTAGTGGGGAGTGGAAGGTTAAGCGGTTAGGGGATCATTTGTCATTCTTGAGGAATGGTACAAACTCACGCGCAGAGCTAACTACTGAAGGTGATGTTCGCTACCTGCACTACGGCGATATTCATGGCAGCCAGCACCTGCTGCTGAATCCGGCAAAAACATCTATGCCCTGCCTGCCACACGAAAAAGCAAAGCGTTTAGATCGCTTGGAGAACGGCGACCTTGTCTTTTCTGATGCGTCAGAGGACTTGGATGGCGTTGGTAAATCTGTCGAGGTTCAGCTCCTTGAGGATATGGAGCTTGTTTCAGGCTTACACACCATCGCAGTGCGATTTGACAAAAATTTAATGGCGGATGGGTTTAAAGCTTATTTACAGTTCATACCAGCATTTCGCTCGCATTTACGTCAGTTAGCAGCCGGCACCAAAGTCTATGCAACTAATCGTGCCCATATTGCTAGTGCAGAGTTAGAGGTTCCTGAAATCGAAGAGCAAGTTGCTATTTCCACCATCCTTTCCGATATGGACACCGAGCTCTCATCCCTAGAAGCCCGCTGCGACAAAGCGCGCAAGCTAAAGCTAGGTATGATGCAGGAACTCTTAACCGGTCGTATTCGACTTGTCTGACAGAGGTCGCAGATGCTGAATCAGTTCGCTAAAGGGTTGTTGGTCGCCACATCCATGGCCCCCATTCTTGGGGCTGTAGCAGTCAACCAAATCGCCCAAGATCTGCCATACCGCAACTGGGCTCCCTGGCTAGCCGTTGCAATTCTTTTAGGACTGATTTGCTGGCTGATGCTGATATTGGTTACCCAGAGGGGAGAGCAGCATCGACTGAAGGTGCAGGAGTTCGAGAATAGCGATAAAGAAATCGTCGTATTTCTACTCACCTACCTGCTGCCATTCCTTGCGACAGACAAGCTAGACTTCACTGGAGAGTGGGTTACAGGCGTCTACATCTTCGCCGTCATTTTCTTCACGGTGGCCCACGCCGGTGCCTTTCATTTCAATCCGGTCATGGGCCTATTGGGTTATCACTTCTATGCGGTCAAGGATGACTCGGGAGCATCCTGCCTGCTGATCAGTAAAAAAACAGTCCGCCGCCCAGGCGAAGCGCTCAATGTTGTTGAGCTAACCGATGGAATCTATCTGCAAAGGACATAACGAATGCTTGAACACTTGCACCTTGTAGCTCTGCTGAAAGAGCGCAATCAGCTCACCCTGCGCCGCATTCCATTGGTAGCTGAGCTACAAGCAGTGCTCACTGAGAAATGGCAGAGCCAAATAGATGATTTCCTGCTTGACGCTCAGGAAATTGACTTCGACCCTGGCTATACACCGGAGGCTCACGAGCGGTTCTGCTTAGAAGACTTCGAACTTCCTCAGGTAGTGGCTGCTGAGCACTCAGGTAGCGTTCGCCATCTCGAACCAATAGATATGCAGGGAGTGGAGCCTTCGCTAATCAAAGCCATCCTTGGTTTTGCCCGGCAGGATGACGGCAGTGAAATTTTGCTGATTCAGAGCTTCAGCAAATCGCACATCATCAGCCCAGGTCAATTCTTGTTCTTTACCAGGAACAACTTTGAAAGCTCGGAAACTCCGGCCCTTTCACTTAGCGATCAACTGACTGCAGTCTATTACCCAGCTCAACAGAAACTGCTGTTCAGAAGCTATCGAGCAGCAAACGCCATTTTCAACCTTGCTGACTTCTACAAGGAAGCTACCGAGGAAGACATCAAGGCTATTCTGGCTCACGAAAAGCTTGCCCCTGTTAGCGTCGATTCACTGGCCAAAGGCGCAAGCCAATGGTTCTGCAAACGGTTCGCGCTACTCAAGGACTCGGAAATCCTTGATCAGTACACGGTCACTCAGATTATCCAGCACTCCAATGGCTACGATCTCAACATACAGATCGACCTTACCAGCGGGCAAGAGCGCATTGTATTTCCTGCAGAAAAGGCACCGGCCAAAAAGCTGCTCCAGTTCCTCAACGAGGAGCTTTTCAGAGGCGCTATCACCGAGCGCCTGTTTGAGACCAATTCGAAGCGCATTGCGGATTAAATGCGTCAACTCTCACTAGGAAAAGGAAGCGGCCTCAATGAGCACCGTTGGCCAGATCGAAAAAATGACCCAGCAACGCGTGGCCAAGCTGTTCCAGCAGGCGCTGGGCTATGAGCACCTAGGCGATTGGGCCGAGCGCCCGAACAACGCCAATATCGAAGCAGAGTTGCTGCGTGCCTGGCTACTTGAGCGGGGCGTTGAGGCGAATCTGGCCAGCCGCGCTGTCTTCGAGCTGAACAAGGCCGCCAACGATGCCAGCAAGGGCATTTATGACCGCAATAAGGCGGTGTATGTACTGCTGCGCTATGGGGTGAAGATCAAGCCTGAGGTGGGCGAGAATACCCAGACCGTCTGGCTGATCGACTGGAAACAGGCTGACAAGAACCACTTCGCAATTGCCGAGGAAGTCACCGTCAAGGGCGCTGATGCCAAGGCCAATACCAAGCGCCCGGACATAGTGCTCTATGTGAATGGTATTGCCCTAGGCGTACTAGAACTGAAGCGTTCCAAGGTGGCGGTGAACGAGGGCATCCGGCAGAACCTGGACAATCAGAAGGCCGAGTTTATCCAGCCGTTCTTTTCGACCATGCAGTATCTGATGGCCGGCAACGATACCCAGGGCCTGCGCTACGGCACCATCCAGACCGGCGAGAAGTACTACCTCACCTGGAAGGAGGAAAACGCGGACAGCGCCGATGCCGACAATCTGCTGGATCGGCATTTGCTCCAGCTGTGTAACAAGACGCGCTTTCTGGAACTGATCCACGACTACATCGTGTTCGACAGTGGCGTGAAAAAGCTCTGCCGACATAACCAGTACTTCGGCATCCGCGAGGCGCAGCGCTACCTGCGTCGGCGCGAGGGCGGAATCATCTGGCACACCCAGGGCTCGGGCAAATCCCTAACCATGGTCTGGCTGACCAAGTGGATTCGGGAAAACATCCAAGATTCACGGGTACTGATCATCACCGACCGCACCGAGCTGGATGAGCAGATTGAGAAGGTATTCACCGGCGTCAACGAGCAGATTTACCGCACTACCAGCGGTGCCGACCTGATCGACAAGCTCAACCAGCCTTCGCCCTGGCTGCTGTGCTCGCTGATCCACAAGTTCGGTGCCCGCGAAGATGCCGACGTGGAAGGCTTTGTGGAAGAGCTTCGCAAGAGTCTGCCACCGGACTTCAGCGCCAAAGGCGATCTCTATGTGTTCGTTGACGAGTGCCACCGCACCCAGTCCGGCGAGTTGCACAAGGCGATGAAAGCTATCCTGCCTAATGCGGTGTTTATCGGTTTCACCGGTACGCCGCTGCTCAAGGCCGACAAGCAGAAAAGCATCGAGGTATTTGGCCGCTACATCCACACCTACAAATTCAATGAAGCG
This sequence comes from Pseudomonas sp. NBRC 111131, assembly GCF_001320525.1. Classification (NCBI taxonomy): domain Bacteria; kingdom Pseudomonadati; phylum Pseudomonadota; class Gammaproteobacteria; order Pseudomonadales; family Pseudomonadaceae; genus Pseudomonas; species Pseudomonas sp. NBRC 111131. Next base: position 10,715 of record NZ_BCBH01000010.1, read on the forward strand.
GTGGCCGATGGTGTGGTGCTCGACCTGCGTTACGAAGCCCGCGACATTGACCAGAACATAACGTCACAGAAGAAAATAGATCAGTGGTTCGATGCTGAAACCAAGGCGTTGAATGATCTGGCCAAAGCCCAGCTCAAGCAGCGCTGGGGCACCATGCAGAAGGTGCTGTCGAGCCAATCGCGACTGGAGAAGATAGTCGCGGACATCATGCTGGATATGGCTATCAAGCCGCGCCTGGCCGATGGCCGGGGCAATGCCATGCTGGTGACCAGCAGCATCTTCGAAGCCTGCAAGTGCTATGAGCTTTTCAGCAAGCTAGGCATGGGCGAAAAGTGCGCCATCGTCACCAGTTACAAACCGTCGCCTGCCGACATCAAGGGCGAGGCCACCGGCGAAGGGCTGACAGAGAAGCTGCGCCAGTACGCCATCTACAACCAGATGTTGGGCGACAAAGACCCGGAAACCTTCGAGAAAGAGGTCAAGCAGCGTTTCATCAAAGAGCCAGGGCAGATGCGCCTACTCATCGTGGTGGACAAGCTGTTGACCGGTTTCGACGCGCCTTCGGCCACCTACCTCTATATCGACAAGCAAATGCGCGACCACGGCCTGTTCCAGGCCATCTGCCGGGTCAATCGCCTCGATGGTGAGGACAAGCAGTACGGTTACATTATTGACTACAAGGACTTGTTCAAGCAGCTGGAGGGAGCCATTGGCGACTACACCAGCGGCGCGCTGGATGGTTACGACAAAGCTGACGTGGCCGGGCTGCTGGAAGACCGCCTGGGCAAGGCGCAGGAAGATCTAGAAGATGCCCGCGAAGCGATCAAGGCCCTGTGCGAACCCGTTGAGCAGCCCAAGGACACGCCGGCATATCTGCGCTTCTTCTGTGGCACCGACTCGGCTAATGCCGAGCAGCTCAAGGCTAACGAACCCAAGCGCCTGAACCTGTACAAAATGACATCGGCGCTGATCCGTTGCTTCGGCAATATCGCCAACGAGCTTGAGGAAGCGGGCTATCGCGCCAAGGAAATCGTTGAAATCCAGGCCGAGGTGGATCATTTTTCCAAAGTACGTGATGAGGTGAAGCTCGCTAGCGCTGATTACATCGACTTAAAAGTCTATGAACCAGGCATGCGCTTCTTGATCGACACCTACATTCGCGCTGAGGACAGCGAGAAAATTTCAGCCTTCGAGGATATGTCGCTGATCGAGCTGATTGTCGAGCGTGGCGTAGGGGCCATCGACGCGCTGCCCAAGGGCATCCGCGAAAGCCAGGAAGCCGTCGCCGAGACCATCGAGAACAACGTGCGCAAGTTGATTATCGACGAGTCGCCGGTCAACCCGAAGTACTACGAAACCATGTCCTCGCTGCTCGATGCACTGATCGCCAAGCGTAAGGAAGACGCTATCAGCTACCAGCAATACCTGGCCGAAGTGGTGAAGCTAACTAAACAGGCGAAGAATCCCACCAGCGCCAACAGCTACCCCGGCTCGATCAATAGCAGCGCCCGCAAGGCCCTATATGACAACCTGGGACAGGACGCCGGCCTGGCATTGGCCGTAGACGCTGCCGTGCTAGATAGCCGGCAGGATGACTGGCGCGGTAATACCATGAAGATCAAGCGCGTGCGCCTGGCCATAAAGAACGCGCTGGATCAGTGGGACAAAGACGCCGCTGAAGCCTTGGGCGGCTATTCGGTAGGACAGGACATCGAGCGGCTGGAAGCCTTACTAGAATTGGTCAAGCATCAGCATGAGTACTGAGTCGCGTAGCATCACGGTCAGCGGTTTGACTGTGGAGATCGTGCGCAAGCCGATCAAGAACCTGCACCTGGGCGTGTATCCGCCGCATGGCCGTGTGCGCGTGGCTGCACCGTTGGCGGTCGACGACGAAGCTGTGCGCTTGGCGGTGGTTGGCAAGCTGGGCTGGATCAAACGCCAGCGCACGAAGTTTCAGGCCCAGCCCCGGCAATCAGAACGGCGGATGGTCAGTGGTGAAAGCCATTACTTCTTAGGCCGTCGCTACCGCCTGCGCGTTTACGAAACCACCGGTGCTTTGCGTATCGCACTGCGTGGCAATGCCACTATGAATCTCTTCGTGCGCCCTGACACCACAGTCGAACGCCGCGAGCAGGTGCTGCACGACTTCTACCGGGCCGAACTAAAACGTCTGGTGCCGGAGCTGCTGGCGAAATGGCAGCCAAAGTTAGGGGTTGAAGCGCTGTGCTGGGGCATCAAGCGGATGAAGACCAAATGGGGCACCTGCAACATCGATGCCCGGCGCATCTGGCTCAATCTGGAGCTGGCCAAGAAGCCCGTGCAGTGCTTGGAGTACATCCTGGTGCATGAGCTAGCTCACTTACATGAACGCCACCACAATGACCGTTTCACTGCTCTGCTGGATCAGCACCTGTCGCAATGGAGGTTGCTAAGAGATCAACTCAATAGCTCTCAGCTAGCTGATGAACGATGGCAGTAAATGTGAAATGAAAAAGCCCCCGGCAGATCGCATCTCCGGGGGCTTTTTCTATCTTCAACTCGGGCGAGTAACTTTGGCCCAAGCGCTTTTCTTTGACCGAAAGAGCAAATAACTTTGCCCGCCTACACCTGATCAGAAGTCCAGGTTCGACACCGACAGCGCGTTGCTTTCAATGAAGTCGCGGCGCGGCTCAACTGCATCGCCCATCAAGGTGTTGAAGATCTGATCGGCAGCGATCGCGTCTTCGATGGTGACCTTCAGCATGCGGCGCACGGTCGGATCCATGGTGGTTTCCCACAGCTGATCCGGGTTCATCTCACCCAGCCCTTTGTATCGCTGGATGGTGTGACGCTTGGTGGTTTCGTTCATTAGCCAGTCCAGGCCTTCCTTGAACTCAACGATCGCCTTGCGACGCTCACCGCGTTGAACGTATGCACCTTCACCCAACAGGCTGGACAGCTTGGTGCCGATGTTGACCACGGTGCGGTAATCGTTGCTGCCGAAGAAGTCGCGGTTGAAGGTGATGTAGCTGGCCAGGCCGTGGGAGGTGATTTCCACTTCCGGCAGCCAGACATTACGCTCTTTGTCTTCGCGCAGGCTGGCTTTGTAAGCCAGGCCTGACTTCTGGCTGTTGTTCAGGCGTTCCTGCAGCTTGGCCAACCAGCCTTGCATGACAGCGTGATCACCCAGTTGCTCCAAGGTAACTTCCGGCAGGTAGATGAAGTGCTCGGTCAGCTCTTCCGGGTACAGACGCGACAGACGCTTGAGAGTCTTCATCACGCTGCGGAATTCGTTGACCAGGGCCTCCAGTTGTACGCCGGAAACGGCTGGGGCCGATTCGTCCAAGTGCAGGCTGGCATCTTCGAGGGCCGATTGGGTCATGTATTCTTCCATGGCCTCGTCGTCCTTGATGTACTGCTCCTGCTTGCCTTTCTTCACCTTGTACAGCGGTGGCTGGGCGATGTAGATGTAGCCGCGCTCGACCAGCTCTGGCAACTGACGGAAGAAGAAGGTCAGCAGCAGGGTACGGATGTGCGAACCGTCAACGTCAGCATCGGTCATGATGATGATGTTGTGATAACGCAGCTTGTCGATGTTGTACTCTTCGCGGCCGATACCACACCCAAGAGCGGTGATCAGCGTGCCCACTTCCTGGGACGAGATCATCTTGTCGAAGCGTGCCTTCTCGACGTTGAGAATCTTACCCTTCAGCGGCAGGATCGCCTGGGTGCGACGGTTGCGGCCTTGCTTGGCCGAGCCACCTGCGGAGTCACCCTCCACCAGGTACAGTTCGGAGAGGGCAGGGTCCTTCTCCTGGCAGTCAGCCAGTTTGCCCGGCAGGCCAGCGATATCCAGCGCACCTTTGCGGCGGGTCATTTCACGGGCCTTGCGCGCCGCTTCGCGGGCACGGGCGGCATCGATCATCTTGCCGACAACGGCCTTGGCTTCGTTGGGGTTTTCCAACAGGAAGTCAGCGAAGTACTTGTTCATCTCCTGTTCCACGGCGGTTTTCACCTCCGAGGAAACCAACTTGTCTTTGGTCTGGGAGCTGAATTTCGGGTCTGGCACCTTCACCGAAATAATTGCGGTCAGGCCTTCGCGAGCGTCATCGCCAGTGGTGGCGACCTTGTTCTTCTTGGCCAAGCCTTCCTGCTCGATGTAGTTGTTGAGGCTACGGGTCAGGGAAGAGCGGAAGCCGACAAGGTGGGTACCACCGTCGCGCTGTGGAATGTTGTTGGTGAAGCACAGCAGGTTTTCGTTGAAGCTGTCGTTCCACTGCAGGGCGACTTCAACACCCACGCCATCGTCACGCTGAACGTTGAAGTGGAACACCTGGGAGTTGACCGGAGTCTTGTTGGTGTTCAGGTATTCAACGAATGCACGCAGGCCACCTTCATATTTAAAGAACTCTTCCTTGCCCGAGCGCTCATCCTTCAGCAGGATGCCAACGCCCGAGTTCAGGAACGACAGTTCACGAATCCGCTTGGCCAGGATGTCCCAGCTGAAGTGGATATTCTTGAAGGTCTCAGCCGAAGGTTTGAAGTGAATGTGGGTACCGGTCGTTTCGCTGTCCCCCACAATGGCCATCGGCGCCTGTGGAACACCATGAACGTAAGTCTGCTCCCAGATCTTGCCGCTACGGCGAACGGTGAGTACCAGCTTTTCGGAAAGGGCGTTTACAACCGAAACACCTACACCGTGCAGACCGCCGGAAACCTTATAGGAGTTGTCGTCAAACTTACCGCCGGCGTGCAGCACGGTCATGATGACCTCGGCAGCAGAAACCCCTTCTTCCTTATGAACATCAACCGGAATGCCGCGACCGTTGTCGCGCACACTGATGGATTCGTCCGGGTGAATGATGACCGTGATGTCGTCGCAGTGCCCGGCGAGGGCTTCGTCGATCGAGTTGTCGACCACTTCGAAGACCATGTGGTGCAGGCCGCTACCGTCATCGGTGTCGCCAATGTACATGCCGGGACGCTTGCGCACGGCATCCAAACCTTTCAGCACCTTGATGCTTGAAGAGTCGTACGTTTGATTTTCGCTCATGCCTTCACTCCCGATGGTCGTGGGTCTGGGTGATACGGCCTTGTTCCACGTGGAACAAAGCAACTGGCGTTTCCGTCTGCCAGACTTCCCTCAGTAATTCGTGATCTACACAGGTGATGAACACCTGGCAGCGTAATTCTTCAAGCAAGCGGCACAGTGCGCGGCGATGCTGGTCATCCAGCTCGGACGGCAAGTCATCAACGAGATAAATACAATGGCCGCGTCGAGCCTGGCTCACGAGGTGGCCCTGGGCAATGCGCAATGCGCAAACCACTAGCTTCTGCTGGCCACGTGACAAAATGTCGGCTGCATTATTGGCAGCCAGACGCAGACGTAGATCAGCACGCTGTGGACCGGCTTGGGTATGGCCCATCTGCTGATCGCGAAGGAGAGAGGAGGCGAGTACTTCGTTGAGTTCCCGGTCCTTGTCCCAGCCTCGGTAGTAGCTAAGGGTCAACCCGTCCAGCTCGACCAGTTCGCTCAGGGTTTGCTCGAAGACGGGCTTCAAGGCCTTGATGTAGTTGCGACGGTATTCATCTATTTCCGCGCTGGCCAGGCATAATTCCCGGTCCCAGGCGGCTTGCGAAGCTGGGTCAAGTGTACCATGACGCAACCATGAGTTCCGCTGCCGCAACGCCTTCTGCAGCCTTTGCCACGCAGGCATGAAGCGGGGTTCCACGTGGAACACTCCCCAATCCAAAAACTGCCGGCGTATCTTCGGCGCACCTTCCAGCAGCCTGAAACTGTCGGGGTTGATCAGCTGCAACGGTAGCAGCTCAGCCAATTGAGCGGCGCTCTTGGCGTTCTGCCCGTCAATGCGGATAGTAAAATCGCCCGCCCGCTCACGCGAGACACCCAGGTTACTGGTTCCGCCTTCGGCCAACTGCACTTCACCAAACACGGTGCAGGCTGCTTGCTCGTATTGGATAACTGGGTTCAAGCGGGTACTGCGAAACGACCGCGCTAGCCCGAGCAGGTGCACAGCTTCAAGCACACTGGTCTTGCCACTGCCGTTAGCGCCGTAAAGGATGTTAATGCGGGGGGAGGGCGAGAGGGTCACCGGGTGCAGGTTGCGCACCGCGGTGACCATGATACGTCGAAGGGACATTGGGCCTGCTACGGTTTACAGACGCATCGGCATGACAACGTAGGACGAGTCGTCATTGCCGGCTTCCTGCAGCAGGGCGCTGCTGTTGGAGTCCGACAGGATGAGGCGAACCTGTTCTGTCGTCATCACGCCCAATACGTCCAGCAGATAACTCACGTTGAAGCCAATCTCCAGCGAGCTACCGTCGTAGTCCACGCTGATCTCTTCTTCCGCTTCTTCCTGCTCGGGGTTGTTGGCCTGAATTTTCAACTGGCCAGCGGCCAACTGCAGGCGAATACCACGGTACTTTTCGTTGGAAAGAATCGCGGTACGGCTGAAAGCCTCGCGCAACGCCTGACGGTCACCGATCACCAGCTTGTCGCCACCCTTAGGCAGTACGCGCTCGTAGTCCGGGAACTTGCCATCGACCAGCTTCGACGTGAAGGTGAACTCGCCGGTGGTCGCACGGATGTGGTGCTGGCCCAATACGATACTGACCATACCCTCTGGGTCGGTAAGCAGGCGCGCAAGTTCCAGAATGCCTTTACGAGGCACGATGACCTGATGACGCTCATCCTGCTCGATAGGTGCGGTCATCGAGCACAGCGCCAGCCGGTGACCGTCGGTGGACACAGCGCGCAGGGTGTTGCGCGACACCTCCAGCAACATGCCGTTGAGGTAGTAACGGACATCCTGCTGGGCCATCGCAAAGCTGGTGCGCTCGATCAGGCGGCGCAGTTTGCTCTGCTCCAAGTTGCAGGTCAGCGAACCTGGGCCTTCTTCCACCGTCGGGAAGTCATTGGCTGGCAGGGTCGACAAGGTGAAACGGCTGCGACCGGCCTTGACCAACAGCTTCTGCTCATCGACCTTGATATCGATCAGGACGTCGTTTGGCAGGCTTTTGCAGATATCCATTAGCTTGCGCGCCGGCACGGTGATTTCGCCAGGCTCGGCTGGCTCTTCCAGTTGTACGCGGCCTACCAGTTCGACTTCCAGGTCGGTACCGGTCAACGACAACTGCTGGCCTTGCACGACCAGCAGCACGTTGGACAGGACCGGCAAGGTCTGACGGCGCTCGACGACACCGGCGACCAGTTGCAGGGGTTTCAACAGGGCTTCGCGTTGAATGGTGAAATGCATGGTCTAGTCCCTTGCCTTTAAATAGCTGCGCCGCCGGCCATCAGGTCGTCAGCGTACGCAGCAGGTTCTTGTAGTCCTCGCGGATGTCCGCGTCGGATTCCTTCAGTTCATTGATCTTGCGGCAGGCGTGCAGCACGGTGGTGTGGTCACGGCCACCAAACATGTCGCCGATTTCCGGCAGACTATGGTTGGTCAACTCCTTGGACAACGCCATGGCCACCTGACGCGGGCGTGCAACAGAACGCGAGCGGCGTTTGGACAACAGATCGGCGATCTTGATCTTGTAGTACTCGGCCACGGTGCGCTGGATGTTATCCACACTCACCAACTTGTCCTGCAGCGCCAGCAGATCCTTGAGCGATTCGCGAATCAGCTCGATAGTGATGTCACGCCCCATGAAGTGCGAGTGTGCAATCACCCGCTTCAGAGCGCCTTCCAGTTCACGTACGTTGGAACGAATGCGCTGGGCGATGAAAAACGCCGCATCGTGCGGCAGCTCGACCTTGGCCTGGTCGGCTTTTTTCATCAGGATCGCCACGCGGGTTTCCAGCTCGGGCGGCTCCACGGCCACCGTCAAACCCCAGCCGAAGCGCGACTTCAGCCGCTCCTCGAGGCCCTCAATCTCTTTCGGGTAGCGGTCACTGGTAAGAATTACCTGCTGGCCACCTTCGAGCAAGGCGTTGAAGGTGTGGAAAAACTCCTCCTGCGAACGCTCCTTGCGGGCAAAGAACTGGATGTCGTCGATCAGCAGCGCGTCGACCGAGCGGTAGAAACGCTTGAACTCGTTGATCGCGTTCAGCTGAAGCGCCTTGACCATGTCGGCGACAAAACGCTCGGAATGCAGGTAGACCACCTTGGCATTCGGGTTTTTCTTGAGCAGGTGGTTACCCACAGCGTGCATCAAGTGCGTCTTGCCCAAACCCACGCCGCCATAAAGGAAGAGTGGGTTGTAGCCATGCTTGGGGTTGTCGGCGACCTGCCAGGCCGCAGCTCGAGCCAGCTGGTTGGACTTACCTTCGACAAAGGTTTCGAAGGTGAATGTACGGTTCAGGTAACTGGTGTGCTTGAGCGCTCCCTCTACCTGGACAGTGCGCTGTTCGGTACGGCCGCTCGCAGCAGGTGCCGAAGCGGTATCAGCCATCGCATCGAAGCTCTCGCGCGACGAGGTTTCACCGATGTCATTGACCAGCACTGGCTCGGTTACCGCCGCAGCGGCCGGTTCGGCTGCCGCGACAGAGGGCGCAGCTGGCTGCTGCGACGGGTTCTGGGCCAGGGAAGCAGCCATGGCTGCGCTGACTGGGGCGTTGGGCGCTGCCCGCGGAGCAGAGCTGCGGCGGCTGCCTATTAATAAGGAAAGGGCAGGTGCAATGCCATTGCCTTGCTCGCCCAACAGCTCGAGCAGGCGGCCAAGGTACTTTTCATTCACCCAATCAAGAACGAAACGGTTAGGCGCATAGACGCGCAACTCGTCGCCTTCGGCTTCGACCTGTAGCGGACGGATCCAGGTGTTGAATTGCTGGGCAGGCAGTTCATCGCGCAGAAGCTCCACGCACTGCTGCCAAAGTTCCACTGACACGGATATCCCCTGAGTTTGAAAGCCGGATGAGGCAAAAACAAACCGCCATTGTACCGGTGGAACGATCAGTTATCCACATGTGGAAACATTCTGACCCATGCCAAAACAGCCATTTAGCGACCAAAACGGCGCCCAAGCAGTGTGCATAAGGTCTGTGGATAAGCGCACGTGAGGGCTATGCACAACCCTGGGGTCAGCCCTGTTGATAACTCACCTGTGGATAATCGCCCTATTCATCCACAGGTTGTGTTCAAGCGCAGCACAAGCACAGCACCTGTTGTGGACAAGGTTTTGGAACGCTGTACACCTTACGGATAAAGGGCTGTAGATGGTTATCCACAGATACTTATCCACTTAAGATTTATAAGATCTTCAGAAAAGCTTTTTATATGTCTCTTCTTTTTTTTCATTTTGTCGTCCGTTTGTCTGCTCGATCAAGCACCAACCTGAAGGACCCCTTCGACGACCTTCCATAAGGAATGGCTGGTTGGAAATTGACCTATTGGCTTGCTTTCTCTAGAATCGCCGATCTCTTAAAAAGGGGGCCATTCCGGCCCGTTGTCGACAAACCCAGGTAACACGCCATGAAACGTACTTTCCAACCAAGCACCATCAAGCGCGCTCGCACCCACGGCTTCCGTGCCCGTATGGCTACCAAGAACGGCCGTGCTGTTCTGTCGCGTCGTCGTGCCAAAGGCCGTAAGCGTCTGGCCATTTGATTTTTCGGCACAGGTGGTGAGTCAGGACTTCAGTCGGGAAAAGCGACTGCTTACACCCCGGCATTTCAAAGCGGTCTTCGACTCCCCAACCGGCAAGGTTCCAGGGAAAAACCTGCTGATCCTTGCTCGCGAGAACGGTCTCGATCATCCACGTCTCGGCTTGGTGATCGGCAAGAAGAGCGTCAAGCTCGCCGTTCAACGCAATCGCCTCAAGCGCTTGATGCGCGATTCCTTCCGCCTGAACCAGCACCTGCTCGCTGGCTTGGACATAGTGATCGTCGCGCGCAAGGGATTGGGTGAGATAGAAAACCCGGAATTGCACCAACATTTTGGCAAGCTCTGGAAACGCCTGGCGCGCAGCCGGCCTTCTCCCGCAGCAAACGCCGATTCCGCAGGGGTAGACAGTCAAAATGCGTAAACTGGCCCTCGTTCCGATCCAGTTTTACCGTTACGCCATCAGTCCTCTGATGGCCAGCCACTGTCGTTTCTACCCCAGTTGCTCCTGTTACGCCTACGAAGCCATTGAAACCCATGGCCTTCTGCGTGGCGGGTGGCTAACCGTTCGTCGCCTGGGGCGTTGTCATCCGTGGAACGACGGCGGTTTCGATCCCGTTCCCCCCGCGCCTTCCTCCCGAACTTCTTCGATAGCCGAGTAATCATGGATATTAAACGCACGATCCTGATCGCCGCCCTGGCAATCGTGTCCTACGTCATGGTCCTGAAGTGGAACGATGACTACGGCCAGGCTGCCCTGCCGACTCAGAATACTGCTGCCAGCACTGTTGCTCCGGGCTTGCCCGATGGCGTACCGGCCGCTAACAACGGCGCGAGCGCCGATGTCCCTAGCGCCAACGCTGATTCGAGCCCTGCCGAACTGGCACCCGTAGCACTCAGCAAGGATCTGATCCGGGTCAAGACCGATGTCCTGGAACTGGCTATCGATCCAGTCGGTGGTGACATCGTCCAGCTGAACCTGCCGAAGTACCCACGTCGCCAGGATCATCCGGACATTCCGTTCCAGCTGTTCGACAACGGTGGCGAGCGCGTCTACCTCGCGCAAAGCGGCCTGACCGGCGCCAATGCCCCGGATGCCCGCTCCACCGGTCGTCCGCTGTACGCCGCTGAACAGAAAAGCTACCAACTGGCCGACGGCCAGGAGCAACTGGTTGTCGACCTCAAGTTCAGTGACAACGGTGTCAACTACATCAAGCGCTTCAGCTTCAAGCGCGGTGAGTACGACCTGACTGTCAGCTACCTGATCGACAACCAGAGCAGCCAGGCCTGGACCGGCAACATGTTTGCCCAGCTCAAGCGTGATGCCAGTGGTGATCCGTCTTCGAGCACGGCTACCGGCACTGCCACCTACCTGGGCGCGGCCCTGTGGACAGCGGGCGAGCCGTACAAGAAAGTGTCGATGAAGGATATCGACAAAGGTAGTTTGAAAGAAAATGTGTCTGGCGGCTGGGTCGCCTGGCTGCAGCACTACTTCGTTACTGCCTGGATTCCAGCCAAGTCGGACAACAACGTTGTCCAGACCCGCAAGGACAGCCAGGGCAACTACATCATCGGCTACACCGGTCCGGCCATCAGCGTACCTGCAGGCGGCAAGGTCGAAACCAGCGCCATGCTGTACGCCGGTCCGAAGATTCAGTCCAAGCTCAAGGAGTTGTCCCCAGGCCTGGAACTGACCGTCGACTACGGCTTCCTGTGGTTCATCGCCCAGCCGATCTTCTGGCTGCTGCAACATATCCACAGCCTGCTGGGTAACTGGGGCTGGTCGATCATCGTGCTGACCATGCTCATCAAAGGGCTGTTCTTCCCGCTGTCGGCTGCCAGCTACCGCTCCATGGCGCGCATGCGTGCCGTCGCACCGAAGCTCGCCGCGCTGAAGGAACGCTTCGGTGACGATCGCCAGAAGATGTCCCAGGCGATGATGGAGCTGTACAAGAAAGAGAAGATCAACCCACTGGGCGGCTGCTTGCCGATCCTGGTGCAGATGCCGGTATTCCTGGCCCTGTACTGGGTGCTGCTGGAAAGCGTGGAAATGCGCCAGGCCCCATGGATGCTGTGGATTACCGACCTGTCGATCAAGGATCCGTTCTTCATCCTGCCGATCATCATGGGCGCTACCATGTTCATCCAGCAGCGCCTGAACCCGACGCCGCCGGATCCGATGCAGGCCAAGGTGATGAAAATGATGCCAATCATCTTCACCTTCTTCTTCCTGTGGTTCCCGGCTGGCTTGGTGCTGTACTGGGTTGTGAACAACTGCCTGTCGATTTCGCAGCAGTGGTACATCACCCGCCGTATCGAAGCAGCGACCAAAAAAGCAGCTGCTTGACAGGCTAATCAGCTAGCCTGTGAATAAAAACGCCCCCTCGGGGGCGTTTTTGCTATCTGTCGTATCAGTTCTAGAGGCTTCGAGCATGAACACTGTGCGTGAAACCATCGCCGCCATCGCCACGGCCCAAGGCCGTGGTGGCGTCGGTATCGTCAGGCTGTCTGGCCCGTTGGCGGCAGAGGCTGGCAAGCTCATCACTGGCCGCACGCTTACTCCGCGCCACGCCCACTACGGCCCGTTCCGCGACCAGGAAGGGCTGGTACTGGATGAAGGCATCGCGTTGTTCTTCCCAGGGCCGAATTCATTCACGGGAGAGGATGTGCTCGAGCTGCAAGGGCATGGCGGCCCTGTGGTCCTGGACATGCTGCTGCAGCGCTGTGTACAAGTGGGATGCCGCCTGGCCCGTCCTGGCGAGTTCAGCGAGCGTGCGTTTCTCAACGACAAGCTCGACCTGGCCCAGGCTGAAGCCATCGCCGACCTGATCGAGGCGAGCTCCAGCCAAGCGGCGCGCAATGCCCTGCGCTCGCTGCAGGGTGAGTTTTCCAAACGTGTGCATTTCCTTACCGAAGCGTTGATCGCCCTGCGCATCTTCGTCGAGGCGGCGATCGACTTCCCGGAGGAGGAAATCGACTTCCTCGCCGATGGCCATGTCTTGTCGATGCTCGATACCGTCCGTTCCGAGCTGGCTAATGTGCAGCGCGAAGCCGGGCAGGGTGCATTGCTGCGCGACGGTATGACAGTGGTGATCGCTGGCAGGCCGAACGCGGGCAAGTCGAGCCTGTTGAACAAACTGGCAGGCCGCGATGCGGCGATCGTCACCGACATCGCCGGCACCACGCGGGATATCCTGCGCGAACATATCCACATCGATGGCATGCCGTTGCACGTGGTCGACACGGCTGGCCTGCGCGATACCGATGACCATGTGGAAAAGATCGGTGTGGAGCGTGCGCTCAAGGCTATTGGCGAAGCAGATCGCGTATTGCTGGTGGTGGATTCCACCGCGCCCGAAGCCGGAGACCCGTTCGCGTTGTGGCCAGAATTTCTCGACCAGCGGCCGGCCCCTGGGAAGGTCACGCTGATCCGTAACAAAGCTGACCTCAGCGGCGAAACAATGGGGCTGGAGCAGTGCGATGATGGCCATGTGACGATCACGCTCAGCGCCAAGGGCGAAGATCAGGGCCTGCAACTGTTGCGCGATCACCTGAAGGCCTGCATGGGTTATGAACAGACCGCAGAGAGCGGTTTCAGCGCGCGCAGGCGCCACCTGGATGCGTTGCAGCAGGCCAGTACGCACCTGGAGCACGGGCGGGCCCAGCTAACCCAGGCCGGGGCTGGGGAACTGCTGGCTGAAGATCTGCGCCAGGCGCAGCAAGCCCTGGGTGAAATCACCGGCGCCTTCAGTTCGGATGACCTGTTGGGGCGAATCTTCTCTAGTTTCTGCATCGGCAAATAGCCTCGGAAGCCGTCCAGACGGCCTGTCGAACACAGCCGCTTCCTCCGGGGAGCGGCTTTTTTTTGCCTGATTTTCTATCCACAGTCACGGAAAAGCCCCGTTAAGGTCTGTGGAAAACTCAACTTCAGCTATGTTGATAACCAGGGTTTTTTTCTGAGGACAAACCCGCCTGTGGGTAAGTAGCTATTTAATCCACAGGTTAAATGCGCTTATCCAGAGCCCTCAGGGTACTCCAACCACAGGGTTTAATTTTTCTCTACACGGCGCCACAGAAGGGTTACAGAACGTTATCCACAGATAGGTGTGTGCATAAGAATAAACATAAAAACAAAGCTTTTTTAAATTTCTTCTCTTTGATTTCTGTTGTCTGCCACTCATCCACAGCCTGGTCAAAATTTGCCCAAAAGGTTTCTTTAGAGCGGGTGAAGTCCCTATACTTGTCCGCTTACCTTCTCTATTCGCAAAAACAGGCACGAGGTGCGTGGTGGATTTCCCTTCCCGTTTTGAAGTGATCGTCATCGGCGGCGGCCATGCCGGTACCGAGGCTGCGCTTGCGTCTGCACGCATGGGTGTAAAAACCCTGCTGCTGACCCATAACGTGGAAACCCTCGGTCACATGAGCTGCAACCCCGCCATCGGCGGTATTGGCAAAAGTCATCTGGTCAAAGAGATCGATGCCCTCGGCGGCGCTATGGCGCTGGCCACCGACAAGAGCGGCATCCAGTTCCGCGTTCTGAATAACCGCAAGGGCCCGGCCGTTCGAGCCACCCGTGCACAGGCGGACCGCGCCATCTACAAGGCCGTAGTGCGTGAAATCCTGGAAAACCAGCCGAACCTGTGGATATTCCAGCAGTCCTGCGACGACCTGATCGTCGAACAGGACCAGGTCAAGGGCGTGGTCACGCAAATGGGCCTGCGTTTCTTCGCCGAATCGGTCGTACTGACGACTGGTACCTTCCTCGGCGGGCTTATCCACATTGGCCTACAGAACCACTCCGGCGGACGTGCCGGCGATCCGCCCTCGATTGCCCTGGCTCACCGCATGCGGGAACTGCCGCTGCGGGTCGGCCGCCTGAAGACAGGCACTCCGCCGCGCATCGATGGCCGGTCGGTGGACTTCTCTGTCATGACCGAGCAGCCAGGCGATACACCGATCCCGGTGATGTCGTTCATGGGCAATGCACAGATGCACCCGCGTCAGGTCAGCTGCTGGATTACCCACACCAATGCGCGAACCCACGAGATCATTGCCTCGAATCTCGACCGCTCGCCGATGTACTCGGGTGTCATCGAAGGTATTGGCCCGCGGTACTGCCCCTCGATCGAAGACAAGATCCATCGCTTCGCCGACAAGGAAAGCCACCAGGTGTTCATCGAGCCGGAAGGCCTGACCACCCATGAGCTGTACCCCAACGGTATTTCCACTTCGCTGCCGTTCGACGTGCAGCTGGAACTGGTCCGTTCGATCCGCGGCATGGAAAACGCCCACATCGTTCGCCCGGGTTACGCTATCGAGTACGACTACTTCGACCCGCGCGACCTCAAGTACAGCCTCGAGACCAAAGTCATCGGCGGCCTGTTCTTCGCTGGCCAGATCAACGGCACCACCGGTTACGAAGAGGCCGGCGCCCAGGGGCTGCTGGCCGGGACCAACGCTGCGCTGCGTGCGCAGGGCCGCGAAAGCTGGTGCCCGCGCCGCGACGAGGCGTACATCGGCGTCTTGGTCGACGACCTGATTACCCTGGGCACCCAGGAGCCGTACCGCATGTTTACGTCACGTGCCGAGTACCGCCTGATCCTGCGTGAAGACAACGCCGACCTGCGTCTGACCGAGAAAGGCCGCGAACTGGGCCTGATCGACGACGACCGCTGGGCGGCCTTCTGCGCCAAACGCGAGGGTATCGAGCGTGAGGAACAGCGCCTGAAGTCGACCTGGATCCGCCCGAATACGCCGCAGGGCCAAGCCGTTGTGGATAAGTTCGGTACGCCACTGAGCCACGAATACAGTCTCCTCAACCTCCTGGCCCGTCCAGAGATCGATTATGCCGGGCTGATCGAAGCGACTGGCGGTGACGTGATCGATCCACAGGTTGCCGAGCAGGTCGAGATCAAGACCAAGTACGCCGGCTACATCGATCGCCAGCAGGATGAGATCGCCCGTCTGCGCGCCAGCGAAGATACTCGCCTGCCTGTGGATATCGACTACAGCACGATCTCCGGCTTGTCCAAAGAGATCCAGGGCAAGCTCGGCCAGACCCGCCCGGAAACCCTGGGCCAGGCGTCGCGCATCCCTGGCGTTACGCCGGCGGCGATTTCCCTGTTGCTGATTCATCTGAAAAAACGCGGCGCTGGCCGCGAATTGGAGCAAAGCGCTTGAGTTCCCTGGTCACCCCGCAACACGCTGAAGAGTTGTCCACAGGCGCGCGCCAGCTCGATGTCGAGCTGAGCGCCGAACAACATGAACGTCTGCTTGGCTACCTCGCCTTGTTGATCAAGTGGAACAAAGCCTACAACCTCACCGCTGTGCGTGATCCTGACGAAATGGTTTCTCGGCACCTGCTCGACAGCCTCAGTGTCATGCCGTTTATCCACAGCGATCGGGACACTTGGCTGGATGTTGGCAGCGGCGGTGGCATGCCAGGTATCCCGTTGGCTATCCTGCATCCGCACAAGCAAGTGACGGTGCTGGACGCCAATGGCAAGAAAACGCGTTTTCTGACCCAGGTGAAAATGGAGCTGAAACTGGACAATCTCACGGTTATCCACAGCCGGGTCGAAGCCTTCCAGCCCGCGCAGCCGTTCAGCGGCATCATCTCCCGTGCGTTCAGCAGCATGGAGAACTTCACCAACTGGACACGCCACTTGGGCGACACCGGGACGCAATGGCTTGCAATGAAGGGGCTGCATCCTGCCGATGAACTGGTAGCATTGCCCGCAGACTTCACAGTGGAAAGCGAGCAGGCCCTGACCGTTCCAGGTTGCCAGGGCCAGCGCCATCTGCTGATACTGCGCCGCAAGGCATGACTGGGAACACACGCAACAATGGCTAAGGTATTCGCAATCGCGAACCAGAAAGGTGGAGTGGGTAAGACCACCACCTGTATCAATCTTGCAGCATCGCTGGCCGCGACCAAGCGTCGTGTGCTGCTGATCGACCTCGATCCGCAGGGCAACGCCACCATGGGCAGCGGTGTGGACAAACATGAACTCGAGCACTCGGTCTATGACCTGCTGATCGGGGAATGCGACCTTGCCCAGGCCATGCACTACTCCGAGCACGGTGGCTTCCAGTTGCTGCCGGCCAACCGTGACCTGACCGCCGCGGAAGTGGTGCTGCTGGAAATGCAGGTCAAGGAGAGCCGCCTGCGCAACGCCCTGGCGCCGATCCGCGACAACTACGACTTCATCCTCATCGACTGCCCACCCTCGCTGTCGATGCTCACGCTCAATGCCCTGGTCGCTTCCGACGGCGTGATCATCCCGATGCAGTGCGAATACTACGCGCTCGAAGGTCTCAGTGACCTTGTGGATAACATCAAGCGCATCGCGGCCCGGTTGAACCCTGAGCTGAAGATCGAAGGCCTGCTGCGGACCATGTACGACCCGCGCCTGAGCCTGAACAACGATGTTTCGGCGCAGCTCAAGGAGCACTTCGGCGAGCAGTTGTACGACACCGTGATCCCGCGCAACATCCGCCTGGCCGAGGCACCGAGCTTTGGCATGCCTGCCCTGGCTTACGACAAGCAATCGCGTGGCGCATTGGCCTATCTGGCCCTGGCCGGGGAACTGGTTCGCCGTCAACGCCGTCAATCACGCACTGCACAGACAACTTAAGGAATCCGCATGGCCGTTAAGAAACGGGGTCTCGGACGTGGGTTGGATGCACTGCTCAGTGGTCCTTCCGTCAGCGCGCTCGAAGAGCAGGCTGTCAAGATCGACCAGAAGGAACTGCAACACCTGCCGGTCGAACTGATCCAGCGTGGCAAATACCAGCCGCGTCGCGACATGGATCCGCAGGCGCTGGAAGAACTCGCGCACTCGATTCGCAGTCATGGCGTCATGCAGCCGATCGTGGTGCGCCCGATCGATGGCAACCGCTACGAGATCATTGCCGGTGAGCGGCGCTGGCGCGCTACCCAGCAAGCCGGCCTGGACACCATCCCGGCGATGGTACGCGAGGTGCCGGATGAAGCCGCCATTGCCATGGCGCTCATCGAGAACATTCAGCGCGAAGACCTCAACCCGCTGGAGGAGGCTCTGGCCCTTCAGCGCCTGCAGCAAGAGTTCGAGCTGACCCAGCAACAGGTGGCCGATGCCGTAGGCAAGTCGCGGGTCACTGTGGCTAACCTGCTGCGTCTGATTTCGCTGCCCGAGGCGATCAAGACCATGCTCGCCCATGGCGACCTGGAAATGGGCCACGCACGCGCATTGCTCGGCCTGGAAGAAGATCGTCAGGAAGAGGGGGCGCGTCATGTTGTCGCACGTGGCCTGACTGTGCGCCAAACCGAGGCGCTGGTGCGCCAGTGGCTCAACGGCAAGCCTGATCCGGTCGAACCGAGCAAACCTGATCCGGATATCGAGCGCCTTGAACAGCGGCTCGCAGAGCGCCTGGGCTCCCCTGTGCAGATTCGTCACGGCAACAAGGGAAAAGGCCAGCTGGTTATTCGTTACAACTCACTTGACGAGTTGCAGGGCGTGCTTGCTCACATCCGCTGAAACAATTCCCGTTGTAGCGCGCAGTCGGAAATCACTACCGAAGAGTTGAATAGGGGTTAATCCACCCCTATACTCTGCGCGCATTTTGTCGGCACAAATTATGCCAAGTCGTTACTGACTTGTTGGTCGACTTCTGAGGAGCAGTTGTGATGGAAATCCGCACGCCAAACCGCCTGCCTTTCCATCGCTGGGCGGTTTTTCCGGTACTGCTGGCTCAATTTGTCGTGCTGCTGCTGGCAACGCTGGTGTTGTGGCAGTGGAAAGGGGCAGTCAGTGGATATTCAGGTCTCTGCGGAGGTTTGATTGCCTGGCTACCCAACATGTATTTCGCCTGGAAGGCTTTTCGCTTTAGCGGAGCCCGGGCGGCGCAGGCCATCGTCAAGTCGTTCTACGCAGGCGAGGCAGGCAAGATGATTTTGACGGCAGTGCTGTTCGCACTGACCTTCGCAGGAGTGAAGCCACTGGCGCCGTTAGCAGTCTTCGGCGTCTTCGTGTTGACCCTTTTGGTCAGCTGGTTTGCGCCCCTGCTGATGAATAAAAGACTTTCGAGACCTTAGGGCGTTTGAGGCAACCATGGCAGCAGAAACCGCTTCGGGCTATATCCAGCACCACTTGCAGAACCTGACCTACGGTCAACTACCAGACGGCAGCTGGGGCTTCGCCCATTCGGCTGCAGAAGCCAAGGCAATGGGCTTCTGGGCGTTCCACCTGGACACCCTGGGTTGGTCCGTCGCGCTGGGTCTGATCTTCCTGTTCATTTTCCGCATGGCGGCCAAGAAGGCGACTTCCGGCCAGCCTGGCGGTCTGCAGAACTTCGTTGAAGTGCTGGTGGACTTCGTCAACGGCAGCGTGAAGGATTCCTTCCACGGCCGTAGCCCGGTAATTGCGCCGCTGGCGCTGACCATCTTCGTCTGGGTGTTCCTGATGAACGCCATCGACCTGGTACCGGTCGACTGGATTCCTCAGCTGGCCATCCTGATCTCGGGTGATCCGCACATTCCGTTCCGCGCCGTGTCGACCACCGACCCGAACGCTACCCTGGCCATGGCCTTCAGCGTGTTCGCCCTGATCATTTTCTACAGCATCAAGGTCAAGGGCCTGGGCGGCTTCATCGGTGAGCTGACCCTGCACCCGTTCGGCAGCAAGAACATCTTCGTGCAGATCCTGCTGATTCCGGTCAACTTCCTGCTGGAATTCGTCACCCTGATCGCCAAGCCGATCTCGCTGGCACTGCGTCTGTTCGGCAACATGTATGCCGGCGAGCTGGTGTTCATCCTGATCGCCGTGATGTTCGGCGCCGGTATCCTCTGGCTCAGCGGCCTGGGTGTGGTGCTGCAGTGGGCGTGGGCTGTGTTCCACATCCTGATCATCACCCTGCAAGCTTTCATCTTCATGATGCTCACCATCGTCTACCTGTCGATGGCTCACGAAGATAACCATTAAGACCGCCTGGCGTGTCTGATAGCCTTCCCCGCTCGTTTGGGGGGAGGGCTTTAAAAGTCCGCAAGGGCAGCTGTACCAAACGATTTGTTTTACCGCTTCAAACTAAAAACCTAACCAATACGACGTAAAAGTCGGGAGGAAAGATGGAAACTGTAGTTGGTCTGACCGCTATCGCTGTTGCTCTGCTGATCGGCCTGGGTGCTCTGGGTACCGCCATTGGTTTCGGCCTGCTGGGCGGCAAATTCCTGGAAGGTGCTGCTCGTCAGCCTGAGATGGTTCCGATGCTGCAGGTCAAAATGTTCATCGTTGCCGGTCTGCTCGACGCCGTAACCATGATCGGTGTTGGTATCGCTCTGTTCTTCACCTTCGCGAATCCGTTCGTTGGTCAGATCGCCGGCTAATCACTCGTACCCACGAGTTGATGGCTGTGATGAATTAAGACCGAGCGAGGTGTTGGCGTGAACATTAATGCAACCCTGATTGGCCAATCCGTTGCCTTCCTGATTTTTGTACTCTTCTGCATGAAGTACGTATGGCCTCCGGTCATCACTGCTCTGCAAGAGCGCCAAAAGAAGATTGCCGACGGCTTGGACGCTGCCAACCGCGCAGCTCGCGACCTGGAACTGGCCCAAGAGAAAGCGGGTCAGCAACTGCGTGAAGCTAAAGCACAGGCAGCCGAAATCATTGAGCAAAGCAAGAAACGCGCTGCTCAGCTTGTCGAGGAAGCCCGTGACCAGGCCCGCGTCGAAGCTGACCGTGTGAAGGCTCAGGCTCTGGCCGAGATCGAACAGGAACTGAACAGCGCTAAAGACGCCCTGCGTGCCCAAGTGGGTGCCCTGGCCGTTGACGGTGCTGAAAAGATCCTTGGCGCCACAATCGATCAAAACGCGCATGCGGAGCTGGTTAACAAACTGGCCGCTGAAATTTAAGCGAGGGCGATCATGGCAGAACTGACCACGTTGGCCCGACCTTACGCTAAGGCTGCCTTTGAGCATGCCCAGGCCCATCAGCAACTGGCCAATTGGTCAGCCATGCTCGGCCTGGCTGCTGCGGTGTCGCAAGACGACACCATGCAGCGCCTGCTCAAGGCCCCGCGACTGACGAGCGCAGAAAAGGCCGCCACGTTCATTGACGTGTGCGGTGACAAGTTCAATGCACAGGCACAGAATTTCATTCGTGTTGCCGCGGAAAACGACCGTCTCCTGCTTCTGCCGGAGATTGCCGCTCTGTTCGACCTGTTCAAGGCCGAGCAAGAGAAATCCGTGGACGTGGAAGTCACCAGTGCTTTTGCGTTGAACCAAGAACAGCAAGACAAACTCGCCAAGGTTCTCAGTGCACGGTTAGGCCAGGAAGTGCGCCTGCACGCGTCGGAGGATGCCAGCCTGATTGGCGGCGTCGTCATCCGCGCTGGTGACCTGGTAATCGATGGCTCTGTTCGCGGCAAAATCGCGAAACTGGCCGAAGCATTGAAATCTTGAGTTTGAAGGGGCAGCAGAGCAATGCAGCAACTCAATCCTTCCGAAATTAGTGAAATCATCAAGGGCCGCATCGACAACCTCGATGTGAGCTCCCAAGCCCGTAACGAAGGTACCGTCGTTTCGGTTTCCGACGGTATCGTGCGGATCCACTGTCTGGCCGACGTCATGTACGGCGAAATGATCGAGTTCCCTGGCGGCGTCTACGGCATGGCCCTGAACCTGGAGCAAGACTCCGTAGGTGCAGTGGTCCTGGGTGCATACGACACCCTGGCCGAAGGCATGAGCGCCAAGTGCACCGGCCGCATCCTGGAAGTTCCGGTTGGTAAGGAACTGCTGGGCCGCGTCGTCGACGCACTGGGCAACCCGATCGACGGCAAAGGTCCTCTGGGCAACACCGAGACCGACGCGGTCGAGAAAGTTGCTCCAGGCGTGATCTGGCGTAAGTCGGTAGACCAGCCTGTACAGACTGGCTACAAGTCCGTCGACGCCATGATCCCTGTCGGCCGTGGCCAGCGTGAGCTGATCATCGGTGACCGTCAGATCGGCAAGACCGCCATGGCCATCGACGCCATCATCAACCAGAAAGACTCCGGTATTTTCTGTGTTTATGTCGCTGTCGGCCAGAAGCGTTCCACCGTTGCCAACATCGTTCGCAAGCTGGAAGAAAACGGCGCTCTGGCCAACACCATCGTGGTGGTTGCCAGTGCTTCGGAATCCGCCGCACTGCAATTCCTGGCGCCATACGCCGGTTGCACCATGGGCGAGTTCTTCCGTGACCGCGGTGAAGACGCGCTGATCGTTTACGATGACCTGTCCAAGCAGGCCGTTGCCTACCGTCAGATCTCCCTGCTGCTGCGCCGTCCACCAGGACGTGAAGCGTACCCAGGCGACGTGTTCTATCTCCACTCCCGTCTGCTGGAGCGTGCATCGCGCGTTTCGGAAGAGTACGTCGAGAAGTTCACCAACGGTGCAGTCACTGGCAAAACCGGTTCCCTGACCGCGCTGCCGATCATCGAAACCCAGGCTGGCGACGTTTCCGCGTTCGTTCCGACCAACGTGATTTCCATCACCGACGGTCAGATCTTCCTGGAATCGGCCATGTTCAACTCGGGCATCCGTCCTGCAGTGAACGCCGGTGTTTCGGTATCCCGCGTAGGTGGTGCCGCTCAGACCAAGATCATCAAGAAGCTCTCCGGTGGTATCCGTACCGCTCTGGCTCAGTACCGTGAACTGGCGGCATTCGCCCAGTTCGCTTCTGACCTGGACGAAGCCACCCGTAAGCAGCTGGAACACGGTCAACGTGTGACTGAGCTGATGAAGCAGAAGCAATACGCTCCGATGTCCATCGCGGACATGGCGCTGTCGCTGTATGCCGCTGAGCGTGGGTTCCTGACCGACGTTGAAATCGCCAAGATCGGCAGCTTCGAACAAGCGCTGATTGCCTACTTCAACCGTGATCACGCCGAACTGATGGCCAAGATCAACGTGAAGGGTGACTTCAACGACGAAATCGACGCTGGTATCAAAGCCGGTATCGAGAAGTTCAAGGCCACCCAAACCTGGTAAGCCGCGGCGGGGGCTTCGGCCCCCGCTTGCTAACCTGATAGGTGATACATGGCAGGCGCAAAAGAGATTCGCAGTAAGATTGCGAGCATCAAAAGCACGCAAAAGATTACCAGCGCCATGGAAAAAGTGGCGGTCAGCAAGATGCGCAAGGCTCAAATGCGCATGGCTGCTAGCCGTCCTTATGCGGAGCGTATCCGCCAGGTGATCGGTCATCTGGCCAACGCCAACCCGGAATACCGCCACCCGTTCATGATCGAGCGCCCTGTAAAGCGCGCCGGTTATATCGTGGTGAGCAGTGACCGTGGTCTGTGCGGTGGCTTGAACACCAACCTGTTCAAGGCCCTGGTCAAGGACATGAACGTCAACCGCGAGCAGGGCGTCGAAATCGACCTGTGCGTGATCGGCAGCAAGGGTGCGACTTTCTTCCGCATCTTTGGCGGCAACGTCGTAGCCGCGATCAGCCACCTGGGCGAAGAGCCATCGATCAATGATCTGATCGGCTCCGTCAAAGTGATGCTGGACGCCTACCTGGACGGCCGTATCGATCGCCTCTCCGTGGTGTCGAACAAGTTCGTCAATACCATGACCCAAACTCCGACGGTCGAGCAGTTGGTACCGTTGGTGGCAACCCCGGATCAGGAACTCAAGCACCACTGGGATTACCTGTACGAACCCGACGCAAAAGAGCTGCTGGACGGCTTGATGGTGCGTTACGTGGAGTCGCAGGTGTACCAGGCGGTGGTCGAGAACAACGCTGCTGAACAAGCGGCCCGGATGATCGCCATGAAGAACGCCACAGACAACGCCGGTGACCTGATCAGCGAACTCCAGCTGATCTACAACAAGGCGCGTCAGGCTGCGATCACCCAGGAGATCTCGGAAATCGTCGGCGGCGCTGCCGCGGTTTAACGGTTCAAAAATTCAGAGGATCCAGCTATGAGTAGCGGACGTATCGTTCAAATCATCGGCGCCGTCATCGACGTGGAATTCCCACGTGACGTCGTACCGAGTGTTTACAACGCGCTGAAAGTAGAAGGCGCGGAAACCACCCTGGAAGTTCAGCAGCAGCTGGGCGACGGCGTGGTTCGTACTATTGCGATGGGCTCGACCGAAGGCTTGAAGCGCGGTCTGAACGTCATCGACAGCGGCGCAGCCATTTCCGTCCCGGTCGGTAAAGCGACCCTGGGCCGTATCATGGACGTCCTGGGCAACCCGATCGACGAAGCTGGCCCGATCGGTGAAGAAGAGCGCTGGGGTATTCACCGCGACGCACCTTCCTTCGCTGACCAGGCAGGCGGCAACGACCTGCTGGAAACCGGCATCAAGGTTATCGACCTGGTTTGCCCGTTCGCCAAGGGTGGTAAGGTTGGTCTGTTCGGTGGTGCCGGCGTCGGCAAGACCGTAAACATGATGGAACTGATCCGTAACATCGCCATCGAGCACAGCGGTTACTCCGTGTTCGCCGGTGTGGGTGAGCGTACTCGTGAGGGTAACGACTTCTACCACGAGATGAAGGACTCCAACGTTCTCGACAAAGTAGCGCTGGTCTACGGTCAGATGAACGAGCCACCAGGAAACCGTCTGCGCGTAGCGCTGACCGGCCTGACCATGGCTGAGAAGTTCCGTGACGAAGGTAACGACGTTCTGCTGTTCGTCGACAACATCTACCGTTACACCCTGGCCGGTACCGAAGTATCCGCACTGCTGGGCCGTATGCCTTCGGCAGTAGGTTACCAGCCGACCCTGGCTGAAGAGATGGGCGTTCTGCAAGAACGCATCACCTCCACCAAGGAAGGTTCGATCACCTCGATCCAGGCCGTATACGTACCTGCGGACGACCTGACCGACCCGTCGCCAGCGACCACCTTCGCCCACTTGGACGCCACCGTCGTTCTGTCCCGTGACATCGCCTCCCTGGGTATCTACCCAGCGGTCGACCCACTGGACTCGACTTCGCGCCAGCTGGACCCGAACGTCATCGGCAACGAGCACTACGACACCGCCCGCGGCGTCCAGTACGTGCTGCAGCGTTACAAAGAGCTGAAGGACATCATTGCGATCCTGGGTATGGACGAACTGTCCGAATCCGACAAGCAGCTGGTATCCCGCGCTCGTAAGATTCAGCGCTTCCTGTCCCAGCCGTTCTTCGTGGCCGAAGTCTTCACTGGTTCCCCAGGTAAATACGTTTCCCTGAAAGACACCATTGCTGGCTTCAGCGGCATCCTCAAAGGTGACTACGACCACCTGCCAGAACAAGCGTTCTACATGGTCGGCAGCATCGAAGAAGCCGTCGAGAAAGCCAAGAAACTGTAATCCCGGCGCCCCGCAAGGGGCGCTAATCAGGTTGAGGCAAGCAGATGGCTATGACAGTCCATTGCGATATCGTCAGCGCGGAAGGGGAAATTTTCTCCGGTCTGGTCGAGATGGTGGTTGCGCACGGTAACCTGGGTGATCTTGGTATCGCTCCAGGCCACGCGCCGCTGATCACTAATCTGAAGCCCGGTCCGATCACGCTGACCAAGCAGGGTGGCGCCCAAGAGGTGTTCTACATCTCTGGTGGTTTCCTCGAGGTCCAGCCGAACATGGTCAAGGTGCTTGCCGATACCGTGCAACGTGCTGCAGACCTGGATGAAGCTCAGGCTCAGGAAGCCCTCAAGGCTGCCGAAAATGCCCTGAGTCTGAAAGGCGCGGACTTCGATTACGGCGCCGCCGCCGCACGTCTGGCCGAGGCCGCAGCGCAGCTGCGTACCGTCCAGCAAATGCGCAAGGGGAAGTAATCGGCCCAGGCTGAGCACTTCTGTTGCGATTGAGTAAAAGGGTAGCCTCGGCTACCCTTTTTCTTTTTCCGATTTTCACGGTCGTTTCACTGACCACCCAGGATTGGTAGCCAGTCAATGTCACTCGATATCGTTATTCTCGCCGCCGGCCAAGGTACCCGCATGCGTTCGGCGCTGCCCAAGGTGCTGCACCCGGTAGCCGGCAATTCCATGCTTGGCCATGTTATCCACAGTGCGCGCCAACTCCAGCCGCAAGGTATCCATGTGGTCATTGGCCATGGGGCCGAGCAGGTACGTGAGCGGCTGGCGGCGGACGACCTGAATTTCGTCATGCAGGACAAACAACTGGGTACTGGCCATGCCGTGGCGCAAGCACTGCCTGCGATCACTGCCGATACGGTTCTGGTGCTTTACGGGGATGTCCCGTTGATTGAGGTCGAGACGTTGCAGCGCCTACTGGCGCAGGTCGGCGACCAGCAGCTTGGGTTGCTCACCGTCAACCTGCAAGACCCCACCGGCTACGGGCGCATCGTGCGTGACGCCGAGGGGCGGGTGACCGCCATCGTCGAGCACAAGGATGCCAGCGAAGCGCAGAAGGCGATCAAGGAAGGCAACACCGGCATCCTGGCGCTCCCCGCAGCACGCTTGGGCGACTGGATGGGGCGCTTGTCGAACAATAACGCCCAGGGCGAGTACTACCTGACCGACGTCATTGCCATGGCAGTGGCGGATGGCTTGGCGGTCGCCACCGAACAACCTGACGATCCGATGGAAGTGCAGGGCGCCAACGACCGTCGCCAGCTGTCCGAACTCGAGCGTCATTATCAGCTGCGTGAAGGCCGCCGCTTGATGGCCCAGGGGGTCACCTTGCGTGATCCGGCGCGCTTCGACGTGCGTGGCGAGGTGACGGTGGGTCGCGATGTGCTCATCGACATCAACGTGATCCTCGAAGGCAAGGTGGTCATCGAAGACGACG
Source organism: Pseudomonas sp. NBRC 111131 (assembly GCF_001320525.1). Taxonomy (NCBI): domain Bacteria; kingdom Pseudomonadati; phylum Pseudomonadota; class Gammaproteobacteria; order Pseudomonadales; family Pseudomonadaceae; genus Pseudomonas; species Pseudomonas sp. NBRC 111131. Next base: position 37,022 of record NZ_BCBH01000010.1, read on the forward strand.
TGCAGATCGGCCCTAACTGCGTGATCAAAAACAGCACCCTGCGCAAGGGTGTAATCGTCAAGGCCAACAGCCACATCGAAGGCGCGATCATGGGAGAGGGCAGTGATGCCGGCCCATTCGCCCGTCTACGCCCGGGCAGCGTGCTCGAGGCCAAGGCCCATGTGGGTAACTTCGTCGAGCTCAAGAATGCACACCTGGGCGAGGGCGCCAAGGTTGGGCACCTGACCTACCTGGGCGACGCCGAGGTTGGTGCCCGTACCAACATCGGTGCCGGCACCATCACCTGCAACTATGACGGCGCCAACAAGTTCATGACCGTGTTGGGCGAAGATGTGTTCATCGGCTCCAACAACTCCTTGGTAGCGCCTGTGGATATCAAGGCCGGCGCCACTACGGCGGCAGGTTCCACCATCAACCAGACGGTTGAACCAGGGCAACTGGCAGTGGCCCGAGCGCGCCAGCGTAATATCGACGGCTGGAGGCGGCCAGAGAAAATCAAAAAGAGCTGATTATCCACAGCCCTTTCCGGTTGAAAGCCGACTTATGTGAATAAGTCGGCTTTTTTTTATGGCCGAGCAGGCTGCTGCAGCGTCAAGCGCTTATCCACAGTGCAATAACCCCTTGACGAGACCTCGGTCTTAGGTTTTGATTGCAATCATTATCTTTCGAATCGAAACTTAAGCGCTCATGTCGAAACGAAACACGCCTCAACGTCGCCACAACATCCTGGCCTTGCTCAACGAGCAGGGCGAGGTCAGCGTGGACGCGTTGGCCCGGCGCTTCGAAACATCGGAAGTGACCATCCGCAAGGACCTCGCTGCACTGGAGGCCAACGGTCTGCTACTGCGTCGCTACGGCGGCGCAGTACCGGTGCCACAAGAGATGCTGGGTGAAACCGTGCAACCGGTGTCTTCCTACAAGAAAGCCATCGCCCGCGCCGCCGTCGGCCGGATCCGCGAACATGCGCGAATCATCATCGACAGTGGCAGTACCACCGCCGCCATGATTCCTGAACTGGGCCGTCAACCGGGCCTGGTAGTGATGACCAACTCATTGAACGTAGCCCGCGCCATCAGCGAACTCGAGCATGAACCGGTACTGCTGATGACGGGGGGTACCTGGGACCCGCACTCCGAGTCCTTCCAGGGCCAGGTCGCCGAGCAGGTACTACGCTCTTACGATTTCGATCAGCTGTTCATTGGCGCCGATGGCATCGACCTCAGCCGCGGCACCACCACCTTCAATGAGTTGCTCGGCCTGAGCCGGGTGATGGCTGAGGTGGCCCGCGAGGTGATCGTGATGGTCGAGTCCGATAAGGTCGGACGCAAGATCCCCAACCTCGAGCTGCCCTGGGGCAGCGTGCACACCCTGATTACAGACGAACGCCTGCCCGCAGCGGCACGCGAACACATTCAAGCCCGCGGCATCAACCTGATTTGCGCCGCGATCAGCCAGGAGCAATAACCATGTGTGGAATCGTTGGAGCAGTCGCCGAGCGCAACATCACCGCCATCCTGATCGAAGGCCTCAAGCGTCTTGAGTACCGCGGGTACGACAGCGCTGGCCTGGCGGTCTACACCCAGCAGGGTGAACTGCAACGCCGCCGTCGTATTGGCAAGGTCGCCGAGCTGGAAGCGGCCAATGCCGCCGAGCCGCTGATCGGCCAACTGGGCATCGCTCACACCCGCTGGGCAACCCATGGCGCGCCGACCGAGGGCAATGCCCACCCGCATTTCTCTGGCAACGAAGTGGCGGTTGTCCACAACGGCATCATCGAAAACCACGAGGCGCTGCGCGAAGAGCTCAAAGGCCTGGGTTACGTATTCGTCTCGCAGACCGACACCGAAGTTATCGTTCATCTGATTCATCACACCCTCAAGACCATCCCCGACCTGGCCGAGGCCCTGAAGGCAGCGGTCAAGCGCCTGCACGGCGCCTACGGCTTGGCGTTGATCAGCGTGAAACAGCCTGATCGCCTGGTGGCCGCACGCAGCGGCAGCCCGCTGGTGATCGGCTTGGGCCATGGCGAAAACTTCCTGGCGTCCGACCAGTTGGCACTGCGTCAGGTCACTGATCGCTTCATGTACCTGGAAGAGGGCGATATCGCCGAGATCTGCCGTGACCAGGTGAAGATCTGGGACCAGGGCGGCCACCTTGTTCAACGTGAAACCGTGCAGTACCACGAAGGCGCTGAAGCGGCTGACAAGGGCGCGTACCGCCATTTCATGCTCAAGGAAATCCACGAGCAGCCAACCGTGGTGCAGCGCACCCTGGAAAGTCGCCTGGGCAAGGACCATGTCATGGTTCAGGCCTTTGGCCCACAGGCTGCCGAGCTGTTCGCCAAGGTGCGCAACGTACAGATCGTTGCCTGCGGCACCAGCTACCACGCTGGCATGGTCGCCCGTTACTGGCTGGAAAGCCTGGCAGGTATCCCTTGCCAGGTCGAAGTGGCCAGCGAGTTCCGCTATCGCAAGGTAGTGGTACAGCCGGACACTCTGTTCGTCTCGATTTCCCAGTCCGGTGAGACCGCCGATACCCTGGCAGCACTGCGCAATGCCAAGGAACTGGGCTTCCTCGGCAGCCTGGCGATTTGCAACGTCGGTATCAGCTCGTTGGTGCGTGAGTCTGACCTCACCCTGCTGACACTGGCCGGCCCGGAAATCGGCGTGGCCTCGACCAAGGCGTTCACCACGCAGTTGGTATCGCTGATGCTGTTGACCCTGGCGCTAGGCCAGGTGCGTGGTTCCCTGGAAGCGGGCGTCGAGGCCGCACTGGTGGAAGAGCTGCGCCGCCTGCCAGCGCGCCTGGGTGAAGCGCTGGCCATGGACGGTACTGTCGAGAAGATTGCCGAACTGTTTGCCGACAAGCACCACACCCTGTTCCTCGGACGCGGTGCGCAATACCCGGTCGCTATGGAAGGTGCCCTGAAACTCAAGGAAATTTCGTACATCCACGCCGAAGCCTACCCGGCCGGCGAGCTCAAGCACGGCCCACTGGCGCTTGTGGATAACGATATGCCGGTCGTCACCGTGGCGCCGAACAACGAACTGCTGGAAAAGCTCAAGTCGAACCTGCAGGAAGTCCGTGCACGCGGGGGCGAATTGGTGGTGTTTGCCGATGAGCATGCCGGCATGAGCAATGGCGAAGGCACTCACGTCATCAAGGTGCCGCACATTGCCGATGAGCTGGCGCCGATTCTTTACACCATCCCACTGCAGCTGCTGTCGTACTACGTGGCAGTGCTCAAGGGTACCGATGTGGATCAGCCGCGTAATCTGGCGAAGTCGGTTACCGTGGAGTAGGGCGCGCTGAGCACTCTTTAAATGGGAAAATAAAAGCTGTCGCAAGCGGCCAGGGGCCATGCCCCTGGCCCTGCTCTGCGCCATTGCCACCCCGCTGCGCGCTATGAAGCGCACGCTCACATCACGTTACCAAGCCTAGCTTGGCTTAATTGATAATAATTATAGTGTTCTCGGTTTCTTCATTCTTAAAAGACAGTGAATTATATAAACTGTTTTTAAGCGCAGATTATAAATCCTTCTTTTTCACATTGTACTGTGACACCAGGGATAACATAGTGGCGTGAATTCAGAGGCCTGATCGAGTTGCCTCGCCAAGCCCTTAATATTTTGTTAAGGGTGACCTACATATTGGTAAGTGCGTGATATACACGCATTCAATAGACTCCGGGCATGTTCTCTTACAGGCCTTTTCTTATGCATGCCTCCGACAGCCAAGGTCAAAGGATAGCCCCGCCGGCCGAGACGATGTTCTCTGAATTACTGGGTGCATTAGAGCAAAGATCAATAGCCGTCGGACGAGATCGCCAGCACGCCAACACGCTGTATATGAGCCCGAAAAGCGCCAGCGAAGTGGTCGAGGTCATTAAGTTATGCAGCCGGACTCATACCCCGATCAGTATCTGCTACGGCACGGAAGGTGCTGCGAACCCCGAACCCCGGGTGTATTTGAATCTGCAACGGCTGGATACGATCACACCGGTGTCAGCCACCCGTTACTGGGTGGGTTTGGGTGCCACGGTTGCGCAACTCAAGCAAACGCCATTGCACGAGCTTGTGTCCGATGACATCGCGCAACGCTATCCCGGCCAGTGCTTGGGGCAACTGTTGCTGCAGCAGCTGCCACTGCACACTCAAGGTGTAGAACAACGCGTCGTTGGGCTGATAGCCGTTCTGCCGGATGGCCAGCTCTGGACCAGCCGTAATGAGGAGCAACAGTGCGCGAGCGAACGGCTGCTCAATGCTCTGTTCTTGACCGAGTCCAATGCGGCGTTGAGCGTGTTGCTCGCCTTGGAGCTTGAATTAAACCCCGATCAATGGCTCATCAACGGTCCGCTGTTCGGCGGCGCAGATGCATCACCCATGGGCACAGGTTCTGCTGCGCGGCAGGTTATCTCCAGGCTCAAAGAAGCCTTGGACCCGAATCGGATTTTGAACGGCACCACGCGGGTTGCCCAGGGCAATGACGTTTCGGGAGCGTTGTGAGATGACGGCGATGCTCGAACTGCGAAATTTGCATGTACGGATCGAACGGCCGAGCGGCATTTTGCATGCCGTCAGGGGGGTCGACCTGACAGTGAAAAAAGGCACGGTTCATTGCCTGGTGGGCGAGTCTGGCTGCGGAAAGTCCCTGACGTTGCTGTCTATCGTTGGCCTGCATGGGGCGAATATCCGTACAGCGGCCGACGGTGTCGACCTTGGTGGTCGTGCGCTGGATATCAAGGATCGGCGTCAACTCGAAGCCGTTCGGGGTGATCGGATCGGCATGATTTTTCAAGACCCGATGACGGCGTTCAACCCCACGTTGACCATCGGCGAGCAGCTGGAAGAAATCCACAGAAAACATAAGAAGCAAGGCCGAAAAGCGGCTCGCGATCGGGCAATCGCATTGCTTGAGAAAGTTGGAATATCGTCCGCCGAGAGCCGGCTGGGTCAGTACCCGCATGAGCTTTCCGGCGGCCTGAGGCAGCGGGCAATGATCGCCATGGCGTTGATGTGCGAGCCCGATTTGCTGCTTGCAGACGAGCCCACCACGGCGTTGGATGTCACGGTCCAATCCCATGTTCTGCACCTGCTCAAGCAGTTGAAGGATGAGTTGGGCTTATCCATCGTGCTGGTGACTCATGACCTGGGTGTCGTGGCGGCAATCGCCGACGAAGTGACCGTGATGTATGCGGGCGAGGTGGTCGAGACAGGTACTGCTGCAGAGCTATTCGAGCAGCCCAAACACCCTTACACCCGGGCCTTGTTTCAATGCATTCCAACCTTGGATGACCTTGAAACGGGTAGACGTCTGGAAACGATTCCGGGGCGTGTGCCGGTGTTGGATCAAGTCCTTCATGGCTGTGCCTTCTACGCGCGCTGCGCATTGAAAAAAGAAACTTGCACGGTCGGGCGGATTGAGCTGCTGGCAACTGGCGCAACCGGCAAGACTCGCTGCGTTGAATACAAACCCGGTACCTGAGGAGCAAGCATGAGCAGAACCATGGTGCTGGAGGCAGCGTGCGTCTCCAAAGAGTTCCAGCTGAAGGAAAAGGCGACCACCCTCAAAGCGGTGCGTGAGATCAGCTTGAGAATTTATGAAGGGGAGTCGCTGGCCCTGGTAGGGGAGTCTGGATCAGGCAAGTCAACGCTGGCAAAGATGATGCTGGGTTTGACCCCTGCGACTTCCGGCGACCTTTACCTGTATGACCGGCCAATCCAAAGCATTCCTGTCAAAGAACGTGCGGCGCTGGTGCAGCCGGTTTTTCAAGACCCGTTCGCGTCATTGAACCCCAAAAAAACCATCGGTGAAATTGTCGCCATGGCGTTGATTGCTCGCCAGTACTCGAAAAAAGCCTACGAGCCGCTGGTACATGAAACGCTGGAAAAGGTCGGCCTCCCCAGCGTGTATGCACAGCGCTCACCGAAAGAATTGTCCGGCGGCCAACGGCAACGTGTCGCGATTGCCCGGGCCCTGATCTCCAATCCTAAATTGCTGGTGTGTGATGAGCCTACGTCGGCGCTGGACGTTTCGGTTCAGGCGCAGATCATCAATTTGCTCAATGATCTTCGCAAAAGTCTCAGCGTGTCCTATCTGATCGTCACGCACAACATGGGCGTAGTGGCGCACCTGGCTGATCGCGTTGCGGTCATGTACTTCGGCAAGATCGTCGAAGAGGGCCCTGTTCGAGAATTACTGAAAGCCCCTCGGCACCCCTATACACAGGAGCTGATGAGCGCCGTATTGCCGCTCAAGCCAGGCTACCTGTTCCCCCAGCAGGCCCCGATGGGGCAGTCAAGCCAGGTTCATTTCCAAGGCTGTGCCTATCAAAGCCGATGCCCACGCGCCAAGCCAGAGTGCTTGGTGACTGACCCCATCACCCACTCGAACAACCGATCCATAGCGTGCCATTCGCCTATTTAGTTTATGGAGTGCTGAGTATGAATTTCAAAATAAAACCGTTGGTGGCTGTGGTGCTTGCTACGGTCTTGGCAGGCGGCGTTCAGGGTGCCAGCGCATCGGAACAGGATGACACGTTGGTCACAGCGTTTCAGGCGCAGTTGCCGAGCTTGGTCAGCTACTTCGCCGGCGGACGGGAAGGTTATCTGTTGGGGTTGATGGCCTACGACACGCTGGTCTACCGAGACCCGAATACCCTGGAAATAAAACCGCTGCTGGCCGAAAGCTGGAAACGATTGGACGACCTCACCTGGGAGTTCACCCTCAGAAAAGGTGTGAAGTTTCACAACGGCGATGAGTTCACCGCCAATGACGTCAAATTTACCTACGACTATGTGGCCAATCCTCAGAGTCAGGTATTCAGCCGCTACCCGTCCGAATGGGTAGCGAGCATTGAAATTGTCGACCCTTACAAGATTCTGATCCATGCCAAGCGTCCCACGCCGATCGCGCTGGAAAACATTACTCAAATGCCAATTCTGCCGCAGGCTTATTTTACGGCGGTGGGCAAAGACGCGTTCAGCGAAAAACCCGTCGGTACGGGCCCCTACAGCGTCAAACGCGGTAAGCGCAACGAGATCATCTTTACCCGTAACGACAACTATTTTGACGGAGGCGCGAAGAACAAACCGTTTATCAAGACCTTGGTGTACCGCAACATTCCGGATGTGAACACCCAAGTGGCCGAGTTGATGAGCGGGGGGATCGATTGGGCTTGGTATATCCCGGTGGACCAGGCTCAGCAACTGAAAATGATGCCGCACCTTACCGTCACCAACGCTAACACGTTCCGCATCGGCTTCATCACCCTGGACGCCGCGGGTATTACCGACCCCAACACGCCGTTGAAGAATTTGAAAGTCCGTAAGGCTATCAACCTGGCGATCGACAAGGAGGGCATCGCGCGCTCCTTGATTGGGGACTTGGCCAAGCCCATCGCCTCAGCCTGCAAACCTGGGCAATTCGGCTGCGCTCAAGATGTGCAGTCCTACAGTTACGACCCGCAGGCAGCCAAGGCGCTGATGGCTGAGGCCGGTTACGCCAATGGCTTTGATATTGATGTGTACGGCTATCGCAGTCGCCCTGTGGCCGAAGCCATTGTCGGTAATCTGGCAGCCATTGGTATTCGCGCCAGCCTGAAATGGCAACAGTACACCTCTGTCATCAAGGATCGCCGTGAGCACAACGCCGCGATGGTGATCGATGACTACGGCTCTTCAGGCGTGAACGATGTCAGCGGCATTCTGCCCTTCTTCTTTGCTGAATCACCGGATGATCAATCCCGAGACCCGCTGGTCACCGACAGTATTCTGAAAGCCAATGCGCTGTATGACAGCGCGCAGCGTACGCAACTCTACAGCACCGCACTTAAACGGATCGCCGATCAGGCGTATTGGGCGCCACTGTTCACCATGCCGATCAACTATGTCTTCTCGTCGTCATTGGACATTCCTATTCCGGGCGATGAAAACGTCGAGTTCTGGAAAGCCAAGTGGAAGTAAGGGGGCGCCATGCAAGCCTACATCGTTAAACGGCTCCTGATGTCGCTGAGCGTGCTGTTGACCATTTCGGTCATGACTTTTTATTTGCTCAAGGCATCCGGCGACCTGGCTATCAGCCTGGCGGGCGAGGGGGGAACGCAAGAGTACATAAACTTCCTGCGCCAGTATTACGGCTGGGACAAGCCTGTGATTACCCAGTACTTCCACTGGTTGATGAACATTTTCCAAGGGGACTTCGGTACCTCGTTCTACTACGGCTCGCCGGTCACGGAGCTGCTGTTCGAACGCGTACCCGTCACGTTGCAATTGGGTGGTATCGCAATCACTGTCGCGTTGGCCATCGCCATTCCGCTGGGTGTACTCGCTGGGGTGTACCGCGACAAAGCGGTGGACCGATTCGCCCAGACCGTTGCCTTATTTGGTCAAGCGACGCCCATTTTCTGGTTCGCCTACCTGTTGATCATTGTGCTGGGGCTGAAGCTTCATGTACTGCCCATCTCAGGCTCGGCGACCTTTCTTCACTTCATCATGCCGTCGATTGCGCTGGCGTTCTACGCCATGCCGGCGGTGATCCGCATCGTGCGCACGGGAATGATAGAAGTGCTGGAGGCAGACTACATACGGACGGCGACTGCCAAAGGGTTGAGCCCTGCCCAGATCATTATCAAGCATGCGCTACGCAATACCTTGGTACCGGTGGTGGCGGTAGCTTCGGTGCAGTTTGGTTTCCTGCTCGGGGGCTCCGTGGTGGTCGAGACGATCTTTGCACTTCATGGCGTTGGGTATCTGACCTGGGAAGCCATTAACCAGAGTGACTACCCCGTTGTGCAGGCCGCTGTCCTGACAGTCTCCGCGTTCTACGTCCTTCTTACTTTTCTATCAGACATGTTGAACATGCTGATAGACCCACGTATCCGGGTGGCCTGAGATGACGCCAGTATTGACCGAGCCCCGTGCGCCTGGAAAAGGCCTGCGATTCAATTTGCCATTCAAACCCAATGGCCTGGCAATCAAGATTGCGCTGCTGATCATGTTGACGGTGGTGCTATGCGCGGTGTTTGCACCCTGGATCGTCAGTCATTCGCCTTATGAGCAATCCATGTCCGAGCGGCTGATTCAACCGTTCGCGACCTGGACCCACCCCTTGGGCACCGATCACCTGGGGCGCGATTTCCTGAGTCGGTTGATCTACGGCGCTCGCTACTCGCTGATCATCGGCTTCATTACGGTCTTGCTGTCCGGTGCCATTGGGATCGCCTTGGGCCTTGTCGGCGGGTATTTCGGCGGCAAGATCGACTTGGTGGTGATGTACCTGCTCAATGTGCGTCTGAGCATGCCCATCATGCTTGCCACCATGGCTATCGTGGGCCTGGTAGGCAACTCATTGGCGTTGATCATCACGATCATGTCGCTGTTCCTCTGGGACCATTTTCTGGTGGTCACCCGCGCCATGACGTTGCGTCTGCAAAGTGCCGAATTCGTGCTGGCGGCCAAGGCCACCGGCTACTCACACCTGCGGATCATGTGCTCCGAAATCCTGCCGAACCTGGTTGGCCCATTGCTGGTGGTCGGCACGCTGGAGATGGCCCACGCGATCATGCTGGAAGCGGCGTTCAGCTTCCTCGGCATGGGCATCAAACCGCCCGATGCTTCCTGGGGCCTGATGATCGCTGAGGCGAAAGACCTGATCTTCTTTCAGCCGTGGCTGGTGACCATTCCCGGTACCGCCATTTTTCTACTGATCATGAGCATCACCATCATGGGCGAGCACTTGAAGAACGCGCTTGCCACCAAATTTTGAAACGACTAACCGCCGAGGCTGAAATGAGCACACCCATACACCAGATGTCCGTTCGGGAATTGGGGCAACGCATGCGCGATGGCGCGTTGAGCGCAGTGGCAGTGACCGAGTATCTGCTCGACCGTATCGATCGCCTGCAACCGACCTTGAATGCCTTTACTCACATTGCGCGCGCCAGCGCACTGGAGGCGGCTCGCCAGTCTGACGCGCTATTCAAGGCGGGCACGCCACGCAGTTTGCTAGAAGGCATTCCGGTAGCGATCAAAGACAATATTTACGTGGAAGGCATGCCCTTCGTGTTCGGTTCGCCATTGTTCAAAGACCGTATTGCCGAAAATGACGAACTGCCGATTGCTCTGCTCAAGGCGGGCGGTGCGGTCATCATGGGCAAGACCAATTTGCCGGAGTTTGCCAGCCGTGGCTCGACCTACAACCCGGTGTACGGGGCTACCGCAAACCCATGGAACCCCGCCTTGACCACCGGTGGCTCCAGTGGGGGCTCGGTTGCTGCGGTTGCCTCGGGGATGGTGCCATTGTCCCTGGGCACCGATGGCGGTGGCTCCATTCGCCGTCCGGCCGGTTACACCAATCTGGTAGGGCTCAAGCCCACCTTGTCACGTATCCCGCGCGCGGATGGGTTCACCTCTGTGCTGTATGACTGCGAAGTGGTCGGGCCGATCGGCAGGACCGTCGATGACGTACGTATCATGATGTCGGTGATCGCTGGCGCGCATCGCCGGGATCAACGCTCCCGCGGATTCCAGAAGATGTCGGCCACTTCGTTAGCCCCTTCGCCATTGAGAATCCTGTTTGTCGAGCGTTTGAAAGGCGCCCCTGTCGATCCGCAGATCGTCGACCTATGCCAGCAGGCGGCTGATCAACTGGCGAAGCTTGGCCATGAGGTGGTGATCGGCGATCTGCCTTTCGATATCACGCCGGTGACTGACAACTGGGCCAAGATCGGCAACGTGTGCATGTCACTGATCGCCAAACAGGCGCCGAAGTTCGATGAGTGGGTGACCGCTGACTATGTGGCTCGTGCCGCAGACGGGTTCAGGTTGACGGGGGCCGATTATCAGGAAGTGATCGAACTGCTCTACACGTTCCGCAGCACGGTGGGTGAGCGTTTTGAGGACTACGACATCATCATGACACCCACCTCGGCTGCCAATCCCTGGGCCAAGGATAAGGGTTTCCCCGAAACCATCGATAACCAGCCTGTGGGGCCGCGTGGCCATGCAGTGTTTACCAACTGGGTAAACGCCTGCAGTCATCCTGCCGTCGCTTTGCCTGCGGGCTTTACCAAGGAAGGGATGCCTGTCGGTTTCCAGTTGGTCGCCGATTTCGGTGCTGATGATGTGTTGCTCGATCTTGCGCATCAATACGAGGCCGCAGTGCCTTACACGCGGCAGTGGCCAGAGCTGGGTGAGTGAACGCAGGGGCGTTGGCGCGATGAAGATTTTGCTGATTAACCCGAACACCAGCGAAGAGACCACTCGGATGATGGTGTCGATCGCTGGCAAGTATGCCCCTGCGCACTGGCACATTACGGGGATCACCCTCAGTAACAGTGCGGCCGTAATCAACACGCCCGAACTGCTGGAGGACGCGCGCCAGGAGATCCTGATGCGCGCTGCAGAGCGCGAGTTCGAGGGGTTCGATGCGGTGATCGTTGCCGCCTTCGGCGACCCTGGGTTGGATGCGTTGCGGTCATCCCTGGCGGTACCTGTCGTTGGAATCGGAGAGTCGGCGATTCAGGCGGCTACCGCACAGGGCAGACCGTTCGCGGTTGTGTCGATCACACCGCAACTGTCACGCAGTACAGCGGAGCAGGTGGTCCGCGAGGGGGGACGGTCTTTGTTTGCCGGGATTTATTACACCGCTGATAACCCCATCCCCCATACACCCGGTGTCCGTCCGTTATCAGAAGATATAGCCATCGCTGCAAACCGTGCCTTGAGCGGCGGCAACGTCAGTACCCTCATTATTGCTGGCGGCCCGTTGGCCAGTATTGCGGACAACTTGGTGCTGGACGTTGATTGTCACATCGTACAGCCCTTGCCCTGTGCGATAGAAAAGTTGCAGGGGTTACTGCAGCCAGGCATGTAATTGTCAGCCGTTAACATCGTGTTAAGGGTGTACATCGTTTCTCTATTCGACGGCTCTAAGCGCCTCTTTTAATATTGAATGACACTTCAATGGACAGGAAAATAATTAATGAAACCGATGCGGGGTGTTTTGACTATCTGCCCGACACCGTTTTTTGAAGACGGTGAAGTTGATGTCGAAAGTATTGATCGGTTAGTCGATTTCCAGATCAAGGCGAAGATCAGCGGTTTGGCGGTATTAGGTTTTCTGGGCGAACAACACAAGTTATCCAGTGTGGAACGGCACCTCATCATCGAACGATTCGTTCAACGTGCCGATCAGCGCGTACCGGTCTGGGTGGGTGTCAGGGCATTAGGTATCCGTGGCGCCATCGAGCAGGCCCGCGAAGCTGAAGCGCTGGGTGCGTCGGCGGTGTTTGTGGCACCGCTGGATGGTGTGAACGATCAAGGGCAGTTTTCGTTCTATAAGTCAGTGGCCGAATCAATCACCATTCCCGTGGTGATCCATGACTTTCCGGACTCGTTCGGTACCGAAATTTCCCCGGCGGTGGTTGCGCGGCTGGCGCTCGAAAAGATCGTTAAATTGATCAAGATGGAAGAGCCTCCGGTCGGCCCCAAGATCACCGAAATTCTGCAACGCTCGGGTCATCAATGCGATGTGTTTGGTGGGCTGGGTGGCGTTTATTTCCTGGAAGAGCTCAAGCGCGGTGCTGTCGGTACGATGACCGGTTTCGCGTTTCCGGAAATCCTCGTGAGTATCTACCAGCACTATACCGCCGGCGACATTGCCGCCGCGGAGCGTGTGTTCGATCGCTATTGCCCATTGATACGTTATGAGTTTCAGCCGAAGTTGGGGCTGGCGCTGCGCAAGTACACCTACTTCAAACGAGGCCTGTTGTCTTCCGCGTTTGTCCGGGCTCCGGGGATGCAAATAGACCCGTATTCGATCCAGGAACTGGAAAGTGTGATTGCTCGTGTCGGATTGGATCTCAATCAACCGGGTGTTTTTCACATCGATTAAGGGGGCGCGTCATGCAGCTGGGAATTAGTGGCAAAACGGCCTTGGTGTGCGCGTCAAGCAAGGGCCTGGGTAAAGCCTGTGCGTTGGCGCTGGCAGGCGAGGGCGTCGACGTTGTGATCGTAGCCCGGGGTGAACAGGCGCTGATGTCGACCGCAGAAGAGATCAGAAGCACTACAGGCGTGACCGTTACGCCTGTGTGTGCCGATATCGCAACCGAGCGTGGCATCGATGCGGTCATGGCTGCGTGTGATGCCCCGGATATCCTGGTGACCAACGCAGGTGGCCCGCCTACGGGGAGTTTCAGAGAGTGGCGACGTGAGCAGTGGATGGCAGCACTCGATGCCAACATGCTTTCGCCCATAGAACTGGTGCGAAACATCGTCGATGGCATGTGCGAACGGAAGTTCGGCAGGATCATCAACATTACCTCCGCAGCCCTCAAGGCTCCCGTTGATGTCCTCGGGTTGTCCAATGGCGCGCGTGCCGGCCTCACGGGCTTCATGGCGGGGTTGGCCCGTGGCGTGGCGCAGCACAATGTGACCATCAATAACCTGCTGCCTGGCCCATTCGAGACGGAACGACTGCAGAAAACAGTGGCGGCGCTGGCGGTTCAAAAGAACATCTCACTGGACTCGGCCATGCAGCTTCGCCGTGTCGCCAACCCTTCGTTGCGATTCGGCAGACCAAGCGAGTTTGGTAGCTTGTGTGCGTTCTTGTGCAGTGAACAGGCAAGTTACATCACCGGACAAAACATCGTTATCGACGGTGGGGTTTATCCAGGCATTTTCTGAAGTCGAGGTGTCGGTATGTTTGATTTGACGATTCGCAATGGCCGGGTATCGACCTCGGTGGAAACGTTCTATGCAGACATCGGGGTCAAAGACGGAAAGATTGCCGCCATCGCTGCGGCGCTTCCAAGGGGTACCCAGGATATCGACGCCCAAGGCCAGTGGGTGTTGCCTGGCGGCGTCGACAGCCATTGCCATGTCGAACAACTCTCCGGAATGGGAGTGATGACGGCGGACGACTTTTACAGCGCTTCGGTGTCTGCCGCGTTTGGTGGCACCACGACCATCATCCCGTTTGCCGCGCAGCACCGGGGGCAGAGCCTGCTCGAGGTGGTGGATGACTACTATCAGCGCGCGGCCAGCAAATCGGTGATCGATTTCGGGTTCCACGTGATCCTCACCAACCCGGATGAGGCAACGTTGGGCGCCCATTTGCGCGAGGTCATCGCCCGGGGGATCACCTCGTTCAAGGTATTCATGACCTACGAGGCCATGAAACTCACCGATTACCAGATCCTTGATGTGTTGTATGTGGCGCAGCAGAACAATGCGTTGATCATGTTGCACGCGGAGAACAACGACATCATCAACTGGCTTGCCCATCGGCTGATCGACAACGGGCACGTTGCACCCAGATTTCATGCTGTGGCACATGACCCTATCGCCGAAACCGAGGCGACTCATCGCGCCTTGATGCTTGCCAGCGTGCTCAATGTCCCCGTGCTGATTGTCCATGTCTCGGGCGCTCAGACCGTCGACCTGCTTCGGAACGCCCGGCTCAAGGGCATCGCGGTGTATGCCGAAAGCTGCCCCCAGTACCTGTTTCTCACTGGCGACGATATCGATATCGAGGGTGTCGAGGGGGCGAAATACTGTTGCAGTCCACCGCCGCGTGACATCGCTTCGCAGGAGGCGATCTGGCAAGGCTTACTCGATGACACGTTGTCTATCTACTCATCGGACCACGCACCTTACCGGTTCGATCAGACAGGAAAGTTGCCTTACGGCGAAAAAACCACCTTCAAGCAAATGGCCAATGGTGTTCCTGGCATCGAACTGCGCCTGCCTTTGCTGTTTTCCGAGGGCGTATTGAAAGGGCGGATGTCGATAGAGCGGTTTATTCAGCTGTCATCCACCAACCCCGCAAAAATGTATGGCCTGTATCCGCAAAAAGGTGATTTGGTGGTGGGCGCCGATGCCGACATTGTGGTGTGGAATCCGCACCGCAAAACCACCATCACTCATGCTCAGTTGCATGATCAGGCGGGTTATACACCGTACGAAGGTAAGGAAATAATCGGTTGGCCTGAGGTGGTGATCAGCCGCGGCCGCCTTGTGGTGGATGCGGGTTCGTTGCACGTAGGCAGAGGGTCTGGGTGCTTCATTAAAAGGGCCACTCCTGATCTGCGAGACATGACCTTGGCCGCGGACTCACCTCGCACTCGCTTAATCAAGAAGCTCGTTTGAAATTACCGGTTGTTAAAATAATAAGAACCCACTGATTCGCGCTGCCAGTACTTAAATTATTTCGGGATTCACAATGAAACAATTACTGGTTTCTACGGCATCTCTTTGCGTGCTTTCCTTACCTTCTCTCCAGTCCCATGCAGCAGAAAACAACGAAGGCTTTATGGAGGGCGCATCGTCCTCCATCAACTTTCGTAACCTGTACATGGAAAGGGACTACTTCGGCTCCACTGCACAGAATCGGTCTAAACAGTGGGCCCAGGGCTTGATCTTCAAGTTTGACTCGGGGTTTACCGAAGGCACGGTTGGCTTTGGCCTGGATGTACTCGCCAAGGGTATTCTGAAACTTGACGGTGGCGCTGGTACGGTGGGCGATGTCATCGCTGCGGACCGTGGGGACGGTCCGCCTCGAGATCTGGGCCGGATCGGCCTGGCTGCGAAAGTGAAAGTGTCCGCTACCGAACTCAAGGGCGGGGAGTTCATGCTGCGCACCCCGTTGATCATCGCAGACGATGGCCGTGCGATGCCGCAAACCTATCAGGGCGTACTGCTGTCGTCGCGAGAGATTCCCAACCTTACGCTGACCGCGGGGCAGATTTACGGCAGTGCTGCAAAGAACGACTCAAGCATGAACCGTCTGAAGCTCAATGGCTTTTCGGCGACGTCGAACAACTTCACCTTCGGGGGGGCAGAATATGCGATTCCCGGTACCGAAACGTCCGTGGCAGCCTGGTACGGCAAACTTACCGATATCTATGATCAGAAGAACATTGAGCTGATCAACTTACATCGTATCTCTGAGGCACTGGCAATTCGCTCTACCTTGCGTTACTGGTGGGGGGAGGATGCGGGGGCGGCCAAGGCAGGAAGCCTGAGCAACCAGACAGCATCGGGGATGTTCGACTTCCTCTACGGTCCACATACATTACGCCTTGGCCTGCAGAAAATCAGCGGTGATAACGCTTGGTTCCGGCTATCCGATGCCTGCCCGTGTGGCATTGTCGCCAACGACAGCCTTACCAACGCGTCTACCAACGCCAAGGAAAAGTCTTGGCAAGTACGCTATGACTATAACTTTGCAGCATTGGGTGTGCCGGGGCTGACGGCGATGGCGCGCTACATCAGTGGCACCAATGTGAAAACGGCGACGACCGATAACGGCAGCGAGTGGTCCCACGACGAAGGCATCGACTATGTATTCCAGTCGGGCTCTGCGAAAAATCTGTCTATCGGGTTGCGCCACGGAACGATCCACAAGAGCTTCAATCCGAGCTTCAATGAAACCCGAGTGATTATCAATTATCCGATCTCGCTGCTCTAAGGACTACCTGTTCGGATCAGGTTGTGCCAAGGACTGGCCCATTGGCGTTTTGAGCGAGCACCAGTGTTGTGCCCTTTATGGACTTCCTACGTGACAGGGCACGCCTTTGGTGCAGACTTTTATGCCCAGACGCTCAACACTGGTTCATTGAGCCACTGCGCTCGAATTCTTGAGGGCTGGAACAATAATTGCTGCGCCAGGTACATTCGGTTGCTTGCATGTGGCTATCATGAACCTGAGACAAATAGAGATTTTTCGCGCGGTCATGATTACGGGTTCAATCAGCGGCGCATCCAAGCTGCTCTTTGTTTCTCAGCCGGCAGTGAGCAGGCTGCTCTCCCACACTGAATTGAGAATGGGTTTGAAGCTGTTCGAGCGCGTCAAGGGGCGCTTGTATTCGACACCTGAGGCACGAAGCCTGTTTAAAGAAGTAGAGAAAATCTACGACAATATTCAGCGGGTCAATGCACTGGCCGCCAAGCTTTCGAACAGTCATGACGGTATGATCAATATTCTGTCCAGTCCCAGCATTGGGCAGATGTTTATCCCGAAAGTGATTGCGTCTTTCACCAAGAAGTACCAGCAGGCAACGGTGTCATTTCACGTGCTGCCCTTCGCCAACATCCTTGATCGGATTACCTCGGGCGATGGCGATCTGGCCGTCACCATTCTGCCCACGGATCACCCCAATATTGCCTGCGATACAATTGGCTCGCGAAAGCTGGTGTGCGTGCTGCCTAACGTCAATCCACTCTCGCAAAAACCTTTTATCACCCTGACGGACCTGACCCACGAAAACCTGATCAGCTACAGAGTGGAAAGTCCGCTGGGCAAGATCATCGACACCACGTTCCAGCAGGCCGGGCTAACACCCACCAGCTACCTTGAAGTGGGCTCACCTCAAAACGCCTGCTCACTGGTTCAGGAAGGTGTAGGCGTTGCGCTGGTGGACGAGTTTTCTGCGATCAGTACGCAAAGCCCATCGGTGGTCGTGCGCCAGGTGATCAATGCGCCCACTATCGATATTTGCCTGCTCCACCTGAGCACCTCACCGTTATCCTCCAATGCCTCGCTATTTGCCGAAGAGATACGTTTGCTGCTGGCTGAAACCCTCCCCAGACAGTAGCGCGATGATCGCTATCAACTCGCCAACGCTCAGCTCATCGCTCTACAGCGACGCACTTGATCTCCACCAACAGGCCTGGCCTGGCGAGCTCGCTGACGCCTACGCAGGTCCATGCACAGGTGCCTCTGGGAAACACCCTGTCCTTCACCTCTCTGAACAGGGGCATGAAGTGCGACATTTCCACGTGGTACGTGGTCATTTCCACGACGTCCTCGAACCGGCAGCCGCCGGCCGCCAGGACGAGACGAAGGTTTTCCCACGCGGCCAGGAATTGCTGTTCAGGATCTTCGATAACCGTCAGGTCCGCTGTACGCCCAACCTGGCCTGCGCAGTAGAGGGTTTTTCCCACCTTTACAGCTGGGGCGTATCCGGCCTTTTCGGCCAGTAGTTGCATGTCATCTGGAACGATGAGTTGCCGATCATTCATGATTGCGAAAGCCCAGTCTTCAGTCGGAGCTGCAACCTAGCCCAGGCGCTGGAAAGCTGTCTAGCCTGTGCCGGCCAGACAACAATGCCCCTGGCCAGGATTTTGTTGTCTGGCGGCCTGAACTCAGATCAGATCTGCATCGCCATCCCGTCCACATTCATCGCCGCCTGGCGCAATGCCTCGGAACGGGTCGGGTGTGGGTGGCAGGTGAGGGCGATATCCTCGGCCGAAGCCGAGAACTCCATGGCCACGCAGAACTCGCCGATCATCTCGCTGACGCTTGGGCCGACCAGGTGCACGCCCAGCACCTCATCAGTGTTGGCATCGGCGATCACCTTGGCGAAGCCTTCGGTCTCGTGGTTGATCTTGGCCCGGCTGTTGGCGGTGAACGGGAACTTGCCCACCTTGTAGGCGCGGCCCTCGGCCTTGAGCTGCTCTTCGGTCTTGCCGACAGTGGCGAGTTCCGGGCGGGTGTAGATCACGCCGGGGATCAGGTTGTAGTTGACCTCGTGCGGCTTGCCGGCAATGCGTTCGATGCACGCCACTGCTTCGTCTTCTGCTTTGTGGGCCAACATCGGGCCGGAGGTGACATCACCGATTACCCAGATGCCTGGGACCGTGGTGCGATGGTGCTCGTTGCCAAGCATGCCGCGTTTGTCGGTTTCCAGGCCGACACTTTGCAGGTTCAGGCCCTTGGTATAGGGGCGGCGGCCAATGGCGACCAATACATAGTCGGCTTCCAGGGTCTGTGCCGTACCACCAGCAGCAGGTTCGACGGTCAGGCTTACGCCATCAGCCGTTGCGGTGGCCTGGGTCACCTTGCTACCAAGCTTGAAGGCCATGCCTTGTTTGGCCAAGGCTTTGTGCAGGGTCTTGGCGGTTTCCTCGTCAGTACCCGGGCAGATGCGGTCAAGGTACTCGATGACGGTGACCTCGCTGCCCAGGCGACGCCACACCGACCCCAGTTCCAGGCCGATGACGCCTGCACCGATGACCACCAGGTGCTTGGGCACCTGGGGCAGGGCGAGGGCGCCGGTGGAGTCGATGATGCGCTGGTTATCGATGGTCACCCCCGGCAGGGGCGTGGGCTCGGAGCCGGTGGCGATAACGATGTCCTTGGCCTGCAACGGGGTTTCGCTGCCGTCTTCGGCTTTGACGATGACCTTGCCAACGCCATCCAGGCGCCCCCAGCCCTTGATCCACTCGACCTTGTTCTTGCGGAACAGGTACTCGATGCCCTTGGTCAGGCCGGTCACGCTCTCGTTCTTCTGTTTCATCATTTGGGCGAGGTTCAAGGTGGGTTTCACCTCGATGCCCAGGTGAGCGAACTCGTCGCCGCTGGCGGCTTCGTAAAGCTCCGAGGCGTGCAGCAAGGCCTTGGATGGCATGCAGCCAACATTCAGGCAGGTGCCGCCGAGGGTCGAGCGGCCTTCCACACAAGCCACGCTCAGGCCGAGCTGGCCGGCGCGAATCGCCGCGTTGTAGCCGCCAGGGCCGCCACCGATGATCACCACGTCAAAGGATTTCATGGGTTGTACTCCAGATGAAGAAGTGCGAGAGGGGCACAAGGTTAAGCTGAGCGCGGGGAATTGTATACAATCTAGAGTGTGGATGAGCGCCGGCCGCTCTAGACCTTGGTCTTGGTTAGCGGAAACCTTGGCTGAATGAACTACTCTATTTCGGTGGCGTTCGAAACATCATGCGTCGTACCCAAAATGGAAAGGAGGGTCGTTCATGCTTGCGCAACTTCCACCGGCGTTGCAGAGTCTTCACCTGCCTCTGCGCCTTAAACTGTGGGACGGTAATGAGTTCGATCTGGGGCCCAGCCCTCAGGTCACGATTCTGGTGAAGGAGCCGCAGCTGATTACTCAGCTGACCCATCCAAGCATGGATCAACTAGGCACCGCTTTCGTTGAAGGCAAGCTGGAGCTGGAAGGCGATATCGGCGAAGCCATTCGCGTCTGCGACGAGTTGAGCGAAGCCCTGATGACCGATGAGGATGAAGCACCTCCCCAGCGTATGGCGCACGACAAGACCACCGATGCCGAGGCCATCTCCTACCACTACGACGTGTCCAACGAGTTCTACAAGCTGTGGCTCGACCAGGACATGGCTTACTCCTGTGCTTACTTCCGTGAGCAGGACAACACACTGGATCAGGCTCAACAGGACAAGTTCGACCACCTGTGTCGCAAGCTGCGCCTGCAGGAAGGGGACTATCTGCTCGATGTCGGTTGCGGTTGGGGTGGGCTGTCACGCTTTGCCGCACGCGAATACGGCGCCAAAGTGTTCGGCATCACGTTGAGCAAAGAGCAACTCAAGCTTGGGCGTGAGCGCGTCAAGAAGGAGGGGTTGAGTGGCAAGGTCGACCTGCAGATTCTTGATTACCGCGACTTGCCCCAGGATGGCCGCTTCGACAAGGTGGTGAGTGTCGGCATGTTCGAACACGTGGGGCATGCCAACCTGGCGCTGTACTGCCAGAAGCTGTTCGGCGCCGTTCGAGAAGGTGGCCTGGTGATGAACCACGGCATCACCGCCAAGCACGTCGATGGGCGGCCAGTCGGGCGTGGTGCGGGTGACTTCATCGATCGTTACGTGTTCCCCCATGGGGAGCTTCCCCACCTGTCGATGATCAGCGCGAACATTTGTGAAGCAGGGCTTGAGGTAGTGGATGTCGAGAGCTTGCGCCTGCATTACGCCAAGACGCTGCATCATTGGAGCGAGAACCTGGAAAACCAGCTGCACAAGGCCGCTGCGTTGGTGCCGGAGAAAACCTTGCGCATCTGGCGTCTGTACCTGGCCGGCTGTGCCTATGCCTTCCAGAAGGGCTGGATCAACCTGCACCAGATCCTTGCGGTGAAACCCTACGCCGATGGGCATCATGACCTGCCCTGGACCCGCGAAGACCTGTATCGCTGACACCCTGAAACGGGGCCGCAAGCGGCCCCGGTTTCTTTACAGAATCGGTGAAATCAAACGTGCGATGCGCATGCCCAGTTGCTGAATGCGGTGGGTATCGCGGCTGTCTTCTGCAGTAATTTCCACCGCCTGCTCGAAGTCTTCGATCAACATCGCCTCGACCTGATCGGCAAAGGCGCGGTCGACGGTCAGCAAGGTGATTTCGAAGTTGAGTCGGAAAGACCGGTTGTCCAGGTTGGCACTGCCGATCGCGCTGACGTCATCGTCCACCAACACCACCTTCTGATGCAGAAAACCTGGCTGGTAGCGGAACATGCGCACGCCTGCCCGTACCGCTTCGAACGCGAATAGGCTGGAGGCTGCGTAGACGATACGGTGATCGGGGCGGGAAGGGATCAGGATCCGCACATCCACGCCCCGCAGCACGGCCAGGCGTAACGCGGCGAACACGGCTTCGTCGGGGATGAAATACGGGCTGGTGATCCATACTCGCCGGGTCGCAGAGTGGATCGCTTCGAGGAAGAACAGTGAGCAGGTTTCCTGCGGGTCTGCAGGGCCGCTGGCCAACGCTTGGCACAGCACACCGTTGTCCGGGTAGGTGTCGGGCAGGATCAGCGGCGGGAGCTGGCGCGTGGCCCAGTACCAGTCCTCGGCGAACGACTCTTGCAGGCAAGCCAGTACAGGCCCGCTGATCTGCACATGGGTATCGCGCCAAGGCGAAAGGCGAGGGTTGCCGCCCAAGTACTCGTCACCCACGTTATGCCCGCCAATGAACCCGGTCAGGCCATCGACCACGACAATCTTGCGATGGTTGCGAAAGTTCACCTGGAAGCGATTGAACCATCCCCGGCGAGTGGCAAAGGCATGGATTTCTACCCCGCCTTCGCGCAGTACCCGGCTATAGCTGGCGGACAGAGCATGGCTGCCTACCCGGTCATACAGCACGAACACCTTCACACCCTCGGCCGCTTTGCGCAGCAGGAGTTGCTGCAGCGCCTTGCCAATGGTGTCGTTGTGAATGATGAAGAACTGTACCAACACCACCTCGCGAGCCTGGTCGATGGCAGCGAAGATGGCGTCGAATGTGGCTGTGCCATCGATCAGCAATTTCACCTGGTTGTTGGCCAGGCAGGGCATCCGCCCCAGTTTCGGCATGGCGCGCAGGGCGGCGTAGCTCTCCGACTCGCGGGCGGTCAATGCCTCTTCGACCCAAGGCCGCCAGTTCAGGTTGGCCATGGCCACGTGCATTTCCTGGTTGGCCTGGCGCCTTGCCTGGATGTAGGCATAGAAGGAGCGGGCGCCGAAGATCAGGTACGGGATCAGGGTGAAATAGGGAATGAAGAACAGTGACATTGCCCAGGCGATTGCGCCTTGGGCGGTACGCACGGTGAACACCGCGTGCAGCGCAGCAATGATGCCTAGCAAGTGAACGAGGCCGAGCACATAACCGAAGAAGTAGGGGCTGTGGTAATCCATACGCATCCTGCTTGGCGAATACACAGCGGATAACAGAACACGTTCAAGGCTCGCCTTGCAACCTGAAAGCGGATTTGGCGTCTAAGGCTCAGACCGGCCCGTTGGCCGGCTTTCTCGAGGAGCGTTGGTCCATGAAGATTCGTCTGCCACTGTTGGCTCTGGCTTTTGGTTTAAGCAGCCCACTGGTACATGCGCAGATGTTGCAACCCGGCCTGTGGGAACTGACCACCAGTAACATGCAGGTCGATGGCAAGCCGTTGCCCGATATGCAGTTCATGCTTGGCCAGTTGAAGAACCTGCCGCCGGAGCAACGCGCAATGATGGAAGGCGCGCTGGCGAAACAGGGCATCACCGTGGGTGGTAATGGTGTGCGGTCCTGCCTGACGCCGGAGCAGGTACAGACCAACGACATTCCCCTTCAAGACCCCAAATCAGGGTGCACCCAGAAGATTACCGACCGCACCGGGAATGTTTGGAAGTTTCAATTCAGTTGCCCCAAAGCCCAGGGCACTGGCCAGGCAACCTTCCTGAGTGACAAGGAGTTCACAACCCAGGTGAACGGTACCTTCAATGCTTCAGGTGTGCAGCAACAAGGCAGCATGAACACCCGCGCTGTCTGGTTGGGCAGTGACTGTGGAACCGTCAAACCCCGTACTTGATGATCACCACCGCCACTGGCTGCTGGCTACTGCGTCGTGGGCATGCAGGCTTTCTGCATGTTCCACGCGAAGCTTGAAGGCCGACACCCCCTCAGCCTGACGCAGCGATTGATGCAACCGCCGTGCGGCGTCTTCACAGAACATCAGGTTCTGTCCATTTGCCAAAGCGAATGCTTGTTCGTCGGCACGTTTAACGGCGGTTTGCACGGCAGTGCCCAGGCTGGCCTCCACCGTATCGATCAGTTCGGTGACAGGTAGTGAGTCCAGATTGCTGCTCAACCGTATGTGAACAGTGGCTAGGCTGCGTTGGCTGTGTGGGGTGGCGACGATGCCTTCGCTGCTGCCCAGCCAAGCCAAGACGGCCGAATGATCCAGCGGCCGCTCGGCAAATTCTCTCTGGAACTGCTCCTGAATCAGTTGCCTGGCCAGGGCGGCCGAACAGGGGCAAGTGGAGGAATAAGGCACCTGCACCGATAGTTCCACGTGGAACATTTCATTCTCGATTTTCGAATCAATGGTTATTGCGTAGCTTTTCCAGCCCGACAAGCGGCTGATAAGTGCCGGCCGTTTCAACATGTGCTCGAAGCGCAAACGCAAGTAGGCGGCGTCGGAGAGGCCCTCATGGCTAGCAAGAAAGCTTGCCAGCAAACGGCGAATCGCCAAGGGCGTCAGCGTTTGCTGTTCCAGCATCTCAAGCGCCAAATACAGACGCGACATATGAATACCGCGGGATGTGCCATCCACCAGGCTCACCCCGGCGTCGGCCTTGGCAGCCACCCTTTGGCCATCGACCTGTATGGGAACGGCAATACCGCACATGCCTACCCAGTCGAGCGGGGTCGTGTCCAGGTGTGTTTGCGCAGCGATGTCAGGGAGCGTCAGGTTTGTCATTCTGGATACCAGGCAGGGAAATCAGCGGCAACCGCCGACCAGGCTGCAATGCAGGTTGAAACGTTGGCCGCTGGAACTGGACACACGGTTCAAGGTTGTCCACCCCACGCGGCGGCTGTAGCCAACCCACGCCTCACCATCACTGGCCAGGCCGGTGAAAAAGGTCAGCGAACCATAACGGCTATTGGTTTGCGCCCAAAGGCGACGTGTCGCACTGTCGTAACCACGCAGGTAAAAATGAGTACCTTCTGTGCGCACGCTGTAGTAGCTGCCGTTGCCATCCTCACACGCCACCAGCGTTGCGCTGCGCGTACACAGTGGCAACTTCTCGCCATGCGGCATGGCAACCAACGGTGCTGGTGCGACGAGCAATAACAGCACGATGACGCGTGACAGGTTCATTTCCATCTCCGGGTACTCTTGCGACGAGTACGACTTGGCGAAATTGTATTGTTACTTTATAACATTGTGCAATGCATCGTTTCGAATGCGTCCGCCTGTAGAGGATTCGCCATGCCCCATCGCCTTCCCGTCACCGTGCTTTCCGGCTTCCTGGGGGCCGGCAAAAGCACCTTGCTCAACCATGTGCTGCGTAATCGCGACAACCTGCGGGTTGCCGTGATCGTCAACGACATGAGTGAAATCAACATCGATGCCAGTGAGGTACAGCGCAACGTCAGCTTGAACCGCGCCGAGGAAAAACTGGTGGAGATGAGCAACGGTTGCATCTGCTGCACCCTGCGTGAGGACTTGCTGGAAGAAGTCGCCCGATTGGCCGAAGAGGGCCGCTTCGATTATTTACTCATCGAGTCCACGGGGATCTCCGAGCCGCTGCCGGTGGCAGAAACCTTCACGTTCCGCGACGAGCAAGGCCGTAGCCTGTCAGACATGGCGCGGTTGGACACCATGGTCACGGTGGTCGATGGCCTGAACTTCCTGCGTGACTATCAGGCGGCCGATAGCCTGGCGAGTCGGGGCGAGACCTTGGGGGAAGACGACGAGCGGTCGATCACGGACCTGCTGATCGAACAAGTCGAATTCGCTGACGTACTGCTGCTGAGCAAGATCGACCTGATCAGCCAGCACGAGCGCGAAGAGCTCATGGCTATTTTGCGCAGCCTCAACCCGCGGGCGCAGATCGTGCCCATGGTGATGGGCCAAGTGCCGCTGGAGCGGATCCTCGATACCGGCCTGTTCGACTTCGATCTGGCGGCACAGGCACCTGGCTGGTTGCAGGAAATGCGCGGTGAGCATGTGCCGGAAACGCAGGAATACGGCATTGCCGCAACCAGTTGGGAAGCCCGCAGGCCGTTGCATCCCCAGCGCTTTTTCGACTTTATCCACAAGCAATGGAGCAATGGCCGCTTGCTGCGCTCGAAGGGGTTCTTCTGGCTGGCCAGCAAATACCAGGAGGCCGGCAGTTGGTCGCAGGCCGGCGGCATGATGCGCCACGGCCTGGCCGGGCGCTGGTGGCGTTTTGTACCGCGCGAGCAGTGGCCGCAGGATGAGCAAAGCATGGCGGACATCCTAAAGCATTGGACGGTCGAGAGCGGCGACTGCCGTCAGGAGTTGGTGTTCATTGGGCAGAACATCGACTTTGCCAGGTTATCCACAGAGCTGGAGGCCTGCTTGTTGAATGACGACGAGATGGCACTAGGCCCTATGGGGTGGCTGCGCATGGAGGACCCATTCGGCCCGTGGTACAGCGAGGAGGCCGCATGAAGCTGGCGTGTCCACCTGTGGATATCCGCCAGGTATTCGGCGAATCTCCCAAGGTACTGACTGAAGTCTTTCAGGAGGGTGTCAATCTGGCTGTCTGGCAACGCCGTTTGCCGGCGCAGCTGGAAGACTTCGCGGCCTTGGTGGTCAGCCTGGGTCAGGCCCTGACGGATCAGCGGGTCGTCGATGTGAATGAGCATGAACCCGTGGTGTTGCCCGGGTTGCTGCGCGAGGCAGCCGACTTGCACGGTTACGAGGGGTTCATTGCCGATGTAGCCTGGTTGGTGTCGGCGTTTACCTGTCTGTTGGGCGCACGCCGGGTTGGGCTGCGTCTGCGCGTGCTGCAGGGCGCGATGTGCCCACGGTTCCATGTGGATAACGTGCCCTTGCGGCTACTCACGACCTACATCGGGCCCGGCAGCGAGTGGCTGGAAGAGGGCGCGATCGAACGTGACGGCTTGCAACGGGCGCAAGCCCCTGTGGATAACATCCGTAGCCTGCAGGCTGGGGAGGTGGCCGTGCTCAAAGGGGAGAAATGGTTGGGCAACGAAGGCGCGGGCTTGATCCACCGCTCGCCAGGCAGTGAGCAGCGGCGGCTGTTGCTTAGCCTTGACTGGTTGGCGTGACGGGGCATAGTGGGAGGCAACACACCGTTCAAGTGATCCCATGCTGCAAAACATCCCCACCCACGTCATCGCCGGCCCCTTGGGCGCCGGCAAGACCAGCCTGATTCGTCAGCTGATGGCTCAGCGCCCCGCTGACGAGCGATGGGCGGTATTGGTCAACGAATTTGGCCAGGTGGGTATCGATGCAGCCTTGCTGAGCCGGGACGAAGACGGTATTGCCATTGCCGAGGTGGCAGGGGGTTGTCTGTGCTGCGTCAATGGCACGCCGTTTCAGGTCGGGTTGGGCCGCCTGCTTCGCAAGGCACGCCCTGATCGCCTGTTGATCGAGCCGTCAGGCCTCGGCCACCCGTTGCAATTGTTGAATCAGTTGGGCCAGGCGCCCTGGCGTGGAGTGCTGTCGGTACAGCCATTGGTGATGGTTGTGGACGCGTTAGCGCTGGCGCGCGGCGAGGTTTTGCCCGCTGCCCAACAAGAAGCCATGCAAGCCGCTGCGCTGGTGGTCCTAAACAAGAGCGAGGCTGTTGATGAAAATCATAGGTTGTTGATAAATAAAGACTTTTCATTAATCCACAGGCTCTGGACCACGCAGGGCCGACTTGCCCTTGGCGAGCTTCCCGTTTCATCCACAGCGGTAGAAGGCCATTTTTCTGTGGATAAGCCAGTTCTGCAGGCTCAGCCGGTGGCATCTGGCAGCCTGTGGACAAATCCTCGTGAGCCGATCTGCCAGGCTCAGGAAGGTGAGGGCGGTTGGAGCATCGGCTGGCGTTGGCACCCAAGCCAGCAATTCGATCCGCAGCGCCTGCGGCGTTTCCTTGCGCAGTGGCCATGGCGGCGAGCCAAGGCAGTTATCCACAGCGCCCAGGGGTGGCAGTCTTTCAATGCATTGGAGCGGGACATGCCTGCTTGGCAGCCGAGCGCTTGGCGCAAGGATTCGCGGCTTGAACTTATTTTCGACAAGGCCCAGCCGCAGCAGGTGCTCCAGGCCGCATTGGCAGAATGTGTCATCGGGCACTGAACCTGCCTCAGAGCCCCCGGTTCCGTTTAGGGAAACCCCTTGATCAGTTACGCCAGCGATTGTGCTCCTGGCGCCACTGCTGCATCTCGATCACATTGTCGGCCCGTGGCGGTGTCTTGATCTCGAACGGGTACGGTGCCAGTTCAATTTGCACGCTGTGGGCGCCAAATTGGGTCACGGTACCTGGATGGCGCTGTTCGCCGGTGACGGTGAATTCGAACGCATACACCCGGGCCAGGCGCTTCCTGCCGTTGGCATCACGAATGAACGCTATGCGCTTGAGCGCCACCGCATCGTCGAGCAGTTCCAGGTCCAGCTTGGCGCAGTGCTGCTTGACCCGCTCCAGGGCCTTTTCGCGCAGACCATGGTTGTGCCATACCCAAGCGCCTGCCGTGGCCAGCAGCATCAGGACGAAGAGATTCTCCAGGGTCAACATTTGCTTATGCTCCAAACAGGTCGATCCAGCTTAACTGCGTCCCTGGTCTGTCGTACAGGTGGCAATCGAGTTCATACTGCGCGACGCACAATCCTTGAAACAGCTTTGGAAAACGCCCGCATGAAACGTACCCCGCACTTGCTCGCCATCCAGTCCCACGTGGTGTTCGGCCACGCCGGAAACAGCGCTGCGGTGTTCCCGATGCAACGTATAGGGGTCAATGTCTGGCCGCTCAATACCGTGCAGTTCTCCAATCACACTCAGTATGGCCAGTGGGCGGGAGAAGTGCTTGCTCCGGCGCAAATTCCTGCGCTGGTGGAAGGCATTTCCAATATTGGCGAACTGGGCCATTGCGATGCCGTGCTTTCAGGCTACCTGGGCAGTGCCGAGCAGGGCCGTGCGATCCTGGCCGGGGTCGAGCGGATCAAGGCCGTGAATCCCAAGGCGCTGTACCTGTGTGACCCGGTCATGGGGCATGCAGAGAAGGGTTGTATCGTCCCGCAGGAGGTGAGCGAATTTCTGCTCGAGGAGGCAGCGGCCAAGGCTGACATCCTCTGTCCGAACCAGCTTGAGCTGGACAGCTTCTGTGGCCGCCGGGCGCAGTCGCTGGCAGATTGCGTCAGCATGGCCCGTGGGCTGTTGGAGCGTGGGCCAGAAGTGGTGCTGGTCAAGCACCTGGCCTACCCGGGGCGTGCCGAAGAAATGTTCGAAATGCTGCTGGTGACCCGTGACGCAAGCTGGCACCTGCGCCGCCCGCTACTGGCCTTTCCACGCCAGCCCGTTGGGGTGGGTGATTTGACGTCAGGGCTGTTCCTGGCCCGCGTGCTGCTGGGCGATAGCTGGTTGCAGGCGTTCGAGTACACCGCAGCAGCGGTGCATGAGGTGTTGCTGGAAACCCAGGCTTGCGCCAGCTACGAACTGCAACTGGTGCGTGCCCAGGATCGCATCGCTCACCCGCGTGTACGCTTCGAGGCGCAGCGCCTGGCGGTTTAAATGGCGTCGGTCTTCAGGTTCTGATAGCGCGTTTCCAGTTCCTGGCGGATCTGGCGACGCTGCTGGCCCTGCAGGAAACGGCGTTTTTCCTCGCTGGACTGCGGCTGGCGCGGCGGTACTGGGACCGGGCGGCGGTTGTCATCGACCGCCACCATGGTGAAGAAGCAACTGTTGGAATGGCGCACCGAGCGCTCGCGGATGTTCTCGGTGACAACCTTGATGCCAACCTCCATGGAGGTATTGCCGGTGTAGTTGACCGAGGCGAGGAAAGTCACCAGCTCGCCGACGTGCACCGGCTCGCGGAAGATCACCTGGTCGACTGACAGGGTTACCACATAGCTGCCGGCATAGCGGCTGGCGCAAGCGTACGCCACTTCGTCGAGGTACTTGAGCAGGGTGCCGCCATGTACGTTGCCAGAAAAGTTGGCCATGTCCGGGGTCATCAGGACGGTCATGCTCAGCTGGGCGTTTCCAGGTTCCATAGTGTGCTCACGGTGAGGTTGCGCTGAATCAGGGCGTTCGGGGCGGTTATCTGCTGACACTTCTGTTCCCCTCTTTAAGGTTGCCTTCCTGATACGGGACGTTGGCCGAGACGCCATCGTCACGCTGATCTTGCCATCAGAGGCTGTTAATCAGCCGATCTGTTTCTACATATTGCACCGGCTTTTTGCGGCGGGGTGCGATGTTAACCTGAGTACGCCCATGCAACATGGGCTTTCCTGCATTCAATACAGTATGTACTTGCTGCTCGCTCGGGTTTGCCTTGGCAGAGGAGCGGTCTGCCCGGGCATCGAGAAAGGAGTATCGCGCCATGCATGCCATAAGCTTCATCCAGGATCTGGCAGTCATCATGCTGGTCGCAGGGGTGGTGACGATTCTCTTTCATCGCCTCAAGCAGCCCGTTGTGCTGGGCTACATCGTCGCCGGCTTCATCATCGGCCCACACACACCGCCGTTCGGCCTGATTCACGACGAAGACACGATCAAGACCCTGGCAGAGCTCGGGGTCATTTTCCTGATGTTCTGCCTGGGGCTGGAGTTCAGCCTGCGCAAATTGTTCAAGGTGGGAGCTACAGCCTTCATCGCAGCGTTCCTGGAAATTGTCCTGATGATCTGGATCGGGTTCGAGATTGGCCGCTGGTTCGGCTGGAACACCATGGACTCGCTGTTCCTCGGTGCCATCCTGGCGATTTCCTCGACCACCATCATCGTCAAGGCGCTCAACGACCTGAAGATGAAGAACGAGCGTTTTGCCCAGCTGATATTCGGTGTGCTGATCGTCGAGGACATCCTGGGGATCGGTATCATTGCCCTGCTTTCAGGGATTGCAGTCAGCGGGGCGGTCAGCTCCGGCGAGGTGTTTTCCACGGTGGGCAAGCTGTCGTTGTTCATGATCGTGGCGCTGGTCATCGGCATCTTGCTGGTGCCGCGGCTGCTGGCCTACGTGGCAAAGTTCGAAAGCAACGAGATGCTGCTGATCACCGTGCTTGGCCTGTGCTTCGGCTTCTGCCTGCTGGTGGTCAAGCTCGAATACAGCATGGTACTGGGTGCCTTCCTGATCGGTGCGATCATGGCGGAATCGCGGCAATTGCTGAAGATCGAACAGCTGATCGAGCCCGTGCGTGACCTGTTCAGCGCCATTTTCTTCGTTGCCATCGGCCTGATGATCGACCCGCAGGTGCTTATCGACTATGCCTGGCCAATCGTGGTGATCACCCTCGCCGTGGTGCTGGGCAAGATGCTTTCCTGCGGCATGGGCGCGTTCATTGCCGGTAACGATGGTCGCACGTCACTGCGCGTGGGGATGGGGCTTTCCCAGATTGGCGAGTTCTCGTTCATCATTGCCGCCCTGGGCATGACCCTGCAGGTCACCAGTGACTTCCTTTACCCCGTCGCTGTGGCGGTTTCAGCCATCACCACCCTGCTGACGCCGTACCTGATCCGTGCTGCCGACCCGCTGTCGCTCAAACTCGGCAAGGTAATGCCTAGCCGCTTGGCGCGGGTACTTTCGTTGTATGGCGAGTGGTTGCGCAGCATCCAGCCGCAGGGAGAAAGCGCCATGGTGGCGGCGATGATCCGGCGCATCCTGCTGCAGGTCGGGGTAAACCTTGCGTTGGTCATCGCGATCTTTTTCAGCGGGGGCTATTTCGCCGCGCGCATCGGCCATTGGCTCAGCGAATGGGTCTCCGATCTGAGTCAGCAGAAGGCGATGATCTGGGGAGCGGCGCTGTTGCTGTCGCTTCCGTTCCTGATCGCTGCTTACCGCAAGCTCAAGGCGCTATCGATGCTGTTGGCCGAAATGAGCGTCAAGCCGGAAATGGCCGGGCGACATACCCAGCGGGTGCGTCGGGTGGTGGCCGAGGTGATCCCGCTGCTGTCGCTGTTGGTGATCTTCCTGCTGCTGTCGGCGTTGTCGGCGAGCATTCTGCCGACCAACGAACTGCTGCTGATCATCGCGGTGGTGGCGGCGGTGGTAGTGGCCGTGTTGTGGCGCTGGTTCATCCGCGTGCATTCGCGCATGCAGATTGCCTTGCTGGAGACGCTGGAAAACAGCCGCGATCATACGCACTGAAGACTGCTCCCTGCGCCAGGCTTCACCGTAGGCCGAGGGGATAGAACGGTAACGATGTCGCCAGGCGCAGAAAGCCTGGCGATTTTAAGGGGAGGTAGTAGCTATGAGCCATTACTTTCTGTGGGCAATGCTCGCTCAGCTTTCCAGCCAGACGTCCCGGGCCCAGTGCCAGACCGATTCCCAGCTGTCTTCGCCCACGACTTCTTCGCTGCCATCCCACAGCACTACGGTGCCGTCTTCCTCGACGCAATAGTAGTTATCGCCATCCTGGCACAGCGGAATCAGATCACGTGGTACGCCCGCGTCCCAGGCATTGGCCGCAACATCGGGCAGGTAGGTATGGGACTGTGGGTCGGTAGCAGTGACCGGCTCCAGCGACCCGTACACCACATCGCTGACGGTCAGCAGGAACTCTTTGAACACAAACGGAATGTTGATGAACAGTTGTTCCTCGATCTCGACCAGTTGGTCTTCGTCAGGGAGCTCCAGGGGCACCGGTACCGGCTCATTGGCTTCACGGAGTTGTTCGATCACTTCTTCCACGGTTCACTTCCTCTGACCTTGATGACAACGTTGCGCGTTATACCCTAGTAGCCTGCTCTGGCAAAAGCAAAAACCCCGGGACAGGCCCGGGGTTTTTTGTGCAACGTGCGGCGGTTAACCGTTTTGACGGATACCGGCGACCAGCCAAGGCTGGTTCTCGCCCTGGGCGCGAACCATGTGCCAGCTTTCGCTGAACGCTTCGCCCTGGTCGAAGCGCGAGGTCTTCGACACGCCACGGAAGGTCAGGGTGGCGTCGGTACGGTCGGCACGATCATCGACACCGTCCAGTTGCACGTCCAGGTCATCGATGTAGGTCGACTGGAAGCCATCACCCAGGTCGGCACGCTCGCGCTTGAGGAACTCGAGCATCTGCGGGGTGACGAACTCGGCGATCTTGTCCATCTCGTTGGCATCCCAGTGCTGTTGCAGTGACTGGAAATGGCTACGGGCGGCGGCCAGGAAGCTCTGCTCGTTGAACCAGGCCGGGGCGTTGATCACCGGTGCGGCGGTTGCACCAGGCGCAGCCGAACCACCGAAGATCGACGGCTGGGCAGGCTGGGCGTGCGCTTCACGCTGGAACGGCG
Source organism: Pseudomonas sp. NBRC 111131 (assembly GCF_001320525.1). Taxonomy (NCBI): domain Bacteria; kingdom Pseudomonadati; phylum Pseudomonadota; class Gammaproteobacteria; order Pseudomonadales; family Pseudomonadaceae; genus Pseudomonas; species Pseudomonas sp. NBRC 111131. Next base: position 69,478 of record NZ_BCBH01000010.1, read on the forward strand.
CATGGCCTGGGGCTGCCACCTGCGGCTGCTGCTGACGGCGGCGCGCGGCAATGAAGCGGAACACCAGGAAGGCGATCAGGCCGACGATCAGGAAGTCCATGATTTGCAGGCCCTGGAAGCCATCACCCATGAACATGGAGGCCAGCAGGCCACCGGCGGCCAGACCGGCCAGTGGGCCCAGCCAGCGCGAAGCACCGCTGGCGGCGGCCGGAGCCTTGCCTGGAGCGGTCGGCGCGGCGGCAGGCGTGGTTGGCGTGGCCTGGCGGGTCTGGTGGATAGGCGCGGAGCCCGAGCTCTTGCCGCCGCCGAAACGCTTGGCGTTGGCGTCCAGGCTCAGCGTCAGGCCGACGCAGAGCGCCAGTGCGATGCTAAGAAAACGTTGCATAAATGGGATTTCCCCTGTTGTGGATTGCACGCGCGTCATGGTGCACAGGTTCCTGTGCACATGACCAGCGACATAATGTTTCTAGCTTTTGCCTGATGTAACAGGTTTCAGAGTGCTTCGAGCTTGGCATACCCCAGCATCAGCCACTTGCTACCTTCGGCAAAGTTCACCTGCACCCGCGCCTGGGCTCCGGACCCCTCGAAATTGAGGATCACGCCTTCGCCAAACACCGAATGCTGAACCCGCTGGCCCAGGTTGAAGGCGGTCTGCGGAATGTTGGCATTGGCGAACAGGCTGCTGGCGCTGGTGGTCTGCGCACCGCCGAACGGGCGGCTGACGCTGTTGGAAAGACGCACTTCCTGGACCAGGCCTGCCGGAATCTCCCGTACGAAACGGGATACCTTGTTGTAGGTTTCGCTGCCATACAGGCGGCGCGTTTCAGCATAGGTCATGAACAGCTGGCGCATGGCACGGGTAATGCCCACGTAGGCCAGGCGGCGCTCTTCTTCCAGGCGCCCGGGCTCTTCCAGGCTCATCTTATGCGGGAACAGGCCTTCTTCCATGCCAACCAGGAACACGTAGGGGAACTCCAGGCCCTTGGCGCTGTGCAGCGTCATCAGCTGGATGCTGTCTTCGTGCTCGTCGGCCTGCGCTTCGCCGGCTTCCAGCGAGGCGTGGCCGAGGAAGGCCGACAACGGCGAGAGATCGCCGTCATCGTCACTGGTCTCGAAGTTGCGCGCTGCGCTGACCAGTTCTTCAAGGTTTTCTACCCGTGCCTGGCCCTTCTCACCTTTTTCTTCCTGGTGATAGATGATCAGGCCGGACTGCTCGATAACGGTTTGCGTCATCAGGTGCAGCGGCATGTCGGCGACTTTGCCCGACAGGTTCTCGATCAGCTCGATGAAGGCACCCAGGGCGCTGGCAGCACGGCCTTTGAGGGCCTTGGCGGCCAGCAGCTGGCACATCGCGCCCCACATCGACAGCTGGCTGTGACGGGCATGCTCGCGGATGGCCTCGACGGTCTTTTCACCGATGCCGCGCGGCGGCACGTTGATCACCCGCTCGAGGGCCGCGTCGTTACCGCGCCCTTCTAGCAGGCGCAGGTAAGCCATGGCGTTCTTGATTTCGGCACGTTCGAAGAAGCGCTGGCCGCCGTAGATACGGTAGGGAATGCGCTCGCGCAGCAAAGCCTCTTCCAGTACCCGGGACTGGGCGTTGGAGCGATACAGGATGGCGATGTCGCTGCGCGAGTTGCCTTGCTTGATCAGGCTCTCGATGGTTTCGACCACATAGCGCGCTTCGTCGTGCTCGTTGTAGGCGGCGTACAGCGTGAGCGGTTCGCCTTCACCCAGGTCGGTCCACAGCTCTTTGCCCAGGCGCCCGCTGTTGTTGGCGATCAAGGCGTTGGCAGCCTTGAGGATGCCGCCGGTGGAGCGGTAGTTCTGCTCCAGGCGGATCATCTCGGCATCGGGGAAGTCGGCGGTGTACTGGTGAATGTTTTCGATCTTGGCACCGCGCCAGCCGTAGATCGACTGGTCGTCGTCGCCCACTGCCATCAGGCTGCCACCGCCTTTGCCGGCCAACAGGCGCAACCAGGCGTACTGCACGGCGTTGGTGTCCTGGAACTCGTCCACCAGCAGGTGGCGGAAACGCCGCTGGTAGTGTTCGAGCAGGCCTGGGTGGTCGCGCCACAGGTCGAGGGCGCGCAGCAGCAGTTCAGAGAAGTCGATGACCCCGGCGCGTTCGCAGGCCTGTTCGTAGGCTTCGTAGATGCTGCGCATGGTGCCCAGGAACAGGTCGCCACTGGCCTGGATATGCTGCGGCCGCAGGCCTTCGTCCTTTTGCCCGTTGATGAACCACTGGGCTTGGCGCGCTGGCCAGCGTTGCTCGTCCAGGCCAAGCTCGCGGATCACCCGCTTGACCAGCCGCTGCTGGTCGTCACTGTCGAGAATCTGGAAGTTCTGTACCAGACGCGCTTCCTGCCAGTGCGCCCGCAGCAGGCGGTGCGCCAGACCGTGGAAGGTCCCGACCCACATGCCCGCCGGGTTGATGCCCAGCAACTGCTCGATGCGCTGGCGCATCTCGGCCGCTGCCTTGTTGGTGAAGGTCACCGACAGGATTGAGTGCGGCGAGGCCTGCTCGACCTGGATCAGCCAGGCGATGCGGTGTACCAGTACGCGGGTTTTACCGGAGCCGGCGCCAGCAAGCACCAGCTGACGCCCGAGCGTGGCCGCGACGGCCTGGCGTTGGGCATCGTTGAGGGAATTCAGCAGGAGGGAGAGGTCATCTGTGTGCATCCGGCCATTCTAGGGGCAGGCCGGTTAAGGGGCAAACGCATACTGTATGAATATTCACCTTCAAGTGCTGTTACCGATCGGGTTTAACGCGTCGGGCACAGCCAGATCGCCGTGTGGCGATCTGGCAGGGGCAGCGTCAGTCCTCTGCTACGCGGTGCCCGATATCAACCATCTGCGAACCCCCAGGCTGAATGATTTCCAGCTGTTTCCACGTACAGGCGCCCTCGCGGCGGAACAGCACCGGCTTCTCGGTGACCACCTGCGGCGCTATGGCACCGTTGTCTTGCAGTTTCAGCTCGAGCACTTCCCAGCCTGCGCGGTGGCGGACCTTGGGTTCTACCAGAACAGGTTCGATGCCGGGGTGGGCAACGGTCACAGTGCCCTGAACTTCGAAGCAGGTCGGCTCGCCGGGTACTTCGTCGTTATACGCATAAACGTTCTTGATGGTGTTCATGTCCAATTCCTTTGCAGTTGAGCGTTGCGCCAAAGGACGCAGTGCTACTTTCATCGCTGCAAGCGGGCAATGGGACCGGGCAGGCTTTCAGCTATGCCAATGCCTGCCATGCCTTGCCAGCAGGCTATTGGCCTGCTCCGGGCCATTGCTGCCGGCTGCGTAGTGGCGCGGGGCCTGGAAATGCTCTTCCCACCCGTTGATGATCGGGTCGATCCATGCCCAGGCGGCTTCCACTTCGTCGCGTCGCATGAACAGGGTCGAATCACCCTCCAGCACGTCCAGCAGCAGGCGTTCGTAGGCCTCCCAGCGGCGGGTCTGGCCAAACACCTGCGCCAGGTTGAGGTCGAGGTCCACCGGCTCCAGGCGCATGCCCTTGCCAGGGCTTTTGGTCATCATGCGCAGGCTGATGCGCTCGTCGGGCTGCAACTGGATCAACAGCTGGTTGGTCTGGCCACCGCTGAACAGCTCATGGGGTACGGGTTTGAACTGGATGACGATCTGCGACGAGCGCCGTGCCATGCGTTTGCCGGTGCGCAGGTAGAAAGGCACCCCGGCCCAGCGCCAGTTGTCGATGTGGGCCTGGACGGCGACGAAGGTTTCGGTATCGCTGTCGTTGTCCACGTCCTTCTCGAAGTAATAGGCAGGCACTTCCTGGCCGCCAATGTGGCCAGCGCCATACTGGCCGCGCACGGTCTTGTCCTGCACGTCCTGGCCAGTGATCGGCTTCAGGGCGCGCAAGATCTTCACCTTTTCGTCACGCACCGCCTCGGCCTCGAATTGTGCAGGCGGCTCCATGGCCACCAGACACAACAGCTGCAGCAAGTGGTTCTGCAGCATGTCACGGGTTGCGCCGGCGCGCTCGTAGTAACCCCCGCGGTTCTCGACACCGAGGGTTTCGCAGACACTGATCTGCACGTGGTCAACCTGCCCATTGCGCCACACGGGCTCGAGCAGCGCGTTGGCAAAGCGCAGGGCCATGAGGTTTTGCACGGTTTCCTTGCCCAGGTAGTGATCGATGCGAAACACTTGGGATTCGTCGAACACCGTACCGATCGCTTCATTGATGGCGGTGGCCGACTCCAGCGAATGGCCGATTGGTTTTTCCAGCACGATACGCGCTTCGTGATCGGCCAGCCCCGCCACGCGCAAGTGGTTGGCAATGGGCACGAACAGGTTGGGGGCGGTGGCAAGGTAGTAGATGCGGGTCAGCCCTCCAGATTCGCCCAGGTAGCGTGCCAGGCGGCCAAAGTCGGCGCTTTGCGAGGCATCCATGGGGAAGTAGTCCAGGCGCGCGGAAAACCGTCGCCACACTTCTTCATCGAAGTCGTTGCGGGCGATTTGCGCCCGGCAATGGCGTTCGGCGAGCTTGACGTAGTCGTTACGAGATATGTTGCGCCGCGCCAAAGCAATGATGCGCACGGCAATGTTCAGACGCCCCTCGCGATACAGGTGATAGAGCGCCGGCAGGAGCTTGTGCAGCGCCAGGTCGCCAGTGCCGCCGAATACCATGATGTCGCAAGGAATAGTCAAACCACCACTCTCCACGTTCGTTTAACTGGGCGGGTTGGCGTCCATGTAGTATAACTACAAGAAAGCTACATCCCGGCCAGCCGATCATAACCGAGTCCAGCCCGTGAATCTGTTGCAACATATCGCCCAATCGCGCCACCTGCTGCGCAAATCGGAACTCAAAGTGGCCGACCATGTGCTGCTCGACCCGGCTGCGGTCATGCACAGTTCGATGGCCGACCTGGCGCACAGCGTAGGCATCAGCGAGCCGACCATTGTGCGCTTCTGCCGGGCGATCGGTTGCTCGGGCTTCCAGGACCTCAAGCTGAAGCTGGCGCAGAGCCTGGCCGCAGGCGCCAGCTTCGGGCAGTTCGCCATCCACGAGGACGATTCGGTTGCCGACTACAGCCTGAAAATCTTCGACACCACCTTGCACACCTTGATGGAGGTGCGTGAGCACCTCGACCCGCAGGCGCTGCAGCAGGCGGTGAGCGCCATGGCCCAGGCCCAGCGTGTTGAGTTCTATGGGTTCGGGGCCTCGGGCGCGGTGGCCGCCGATGCCCAGCATAAATTCTTCCGTTTGCTGCTCAGCGCAGCGGCGTATTCCGACCCGCACATGCAGGCGATGTCGGCGGTGACGTTGAAGCCGGGCGATGTGGCGGTGTGCATTTCGCAGTCGGGGCGTTCCAAGGACTTGCTGATCACCGCCAACCTGGTGCGTGAAAGCGGTGCCAATCTGATTACCTTGTGCCCGAGCCAGACGCCATTGGCAGAGCTTTCAACCGTCAACCTGGCAATCGATGTGCACGAAGACACTGAAATCTACACGCCGTTGACCTCGCGTATTGCCCACCTGGTCGTCATCGACGTGCTGGCCATGGGTGTGGCCATGGCGCGTGGGCCGAGCCTGGTCAATCACCTCAAGAGCGTGAAGCGCAGTTTGCGCAGCCTGCGCCTGTCGCCCAAGTCGATCAAAGCGATGGATGACTGATAGCGGCTCGCCTTCGCCTGCAAATTTCACCGATTTGTCACCTTACCTCAGCAAAACGGTAAACCACTGAAGCCAGTCTGAAGCTCCCGCACTCGATCAGGGAGACAGGCAATGGCTCGTGACTTCGATGGCTCTTACCAACCCACCGCCAAGGCTCGCAAACAGCAAGAAAAGGATCAGCGCCGCATGGAATACCGCCGTGCGATCGAAAGCTATTGCGACCAGCGGCAACTGCTGCGCGACCTGGCGGACTACCCGGAGCTGCAAGCGCTTACGGTGTGGCAGGCTTCGGCGGCAACTTCCCCGAAAAGCGCTCAACAATCGCGCTGATCAGCGCGCGTTCGCTGCGAATGAACGTCAGGAACGCCAACGCCACTGGCGATTGTCGCTTGGCCTTGGACTGCACCACGCACCAACTGCGGTACAGGGGCAGTTCCTCGACCGGCAACTCCTTGAGCACGCCAGTGGCCAGTTCCATGTTCAATGCATGGCGGGTCAGCAGGGCGATACCCAGGCCCGCGATCACGCATTCGCGCTGTGCATCGGCTGAGGCGACTTCCAGGGTCTGGGTGAAATGCACGCGCTTGTCCTTGAAGTACTCTTCGCAGGCCTTGCGCGTGCCCGAGCCCTGTTCCCGGACTAGCAGGGTATGAGGTTCCAGGTCTTGCAAGCGCAGTTGCTCGAGCTTGCACAGGGGGTGATCCGGCGGCGCCACGGCGACGATCGGGTTGTTGAGAAACGGCAGAAACTCCAGGCCCATGTCCTGCGGGACCATGGACATGATGATCAAGTCGTCGCGATTGTCGGAAAGGCGCCTGATCGCCTGGGCCCGGTTGACTACCGTGAGCGTCAGGTTGACCTCCGGGTGACGTTGCTTGAAGGCAGCGAACAGGTGTGGCACGAAGTACTTGGCGCTGGACTCGATCGCCAGTTTCAACTGCCCCTGCAGTGAGCCCTGCATGTCGGACAGTTGCATGTCGAGGCTTTCCAGGCGGCCGAAGATATCCCGGCTGGCGCGTTGCAGCGCCTCGGCTGCTTCGGTCAGGTATAGCTTTTTGCCCACATACTCGAACAACGGTTGGCCAACCAATTCCTCCAGTTGACGAATCTGTAGACTAACGGCGGGTTGCGTGAGCGCCATTTCCTCCGCAGCACGGCTGTAGGAGCGTAAATCACACACCTCATTGAAGATTTGCAGTTGACGCAACGTCATACGCATCAAGGACTTACGCATTTTTCCCCAGGCTCCGGCAAAACCTTGTTACTGAACTATAAGCTTTTGCTAATAGAGCCCCTAACAAATATTGATTTTTGTTTATCAACCTTCAGCGCTAGGGTGAATATGCGACTGGCCAGCGACGTCTGGTCACGCGCCGACCGGTAGAACCGGCTCGTATGTTCCTACGGCTTTGGGAAGACTCCAGTGATAAAAAAAATCCTGATCGCCAACCGGGGTGAAATCGCAGTTCGGATCGTGCGTGCCTGCGCCGAGATGGGCATTCGCTCTGTCGCGATCTATTCCGACGCCGACCGTCACGCCTTGCACGTCAAGCGCGCCGACGAGGCCTACAGCATTGGTGCCGAACCGCTGGCCGGTTACCTGAACCCGCGCAAGCTGGTCAACCTTGCTGTGGAGACCGGCTGTGATGCCCTGCACCCGGGCTACGGTTTCCTGTCGGAAAACGCTGAACTGGCAGAGATCTGCGCCGAGCGCGGGATCAAGTTCATCGGCCCGGCCGCCGATGTGATTCGCCGCATGGGCGACAAGACTGAAGCGCGCCGCACCATGATCAAGGCAGGGGTACCTGTCACCCCCGGCACCGAAGGCAACGTTGCTGATATCCACGAAGCCCTCAGCGAAGGTGACCGCATCGGTTACCCGGTAATGCTCAAGGCCACCTCTGGCGGCGGTGGGCGCGGGATTCGCCGTTGCAATAGTCGCGAAGAGCTGGAGCAGAACTTCCCCCGGGTGATCTCCGAGGCCACCAAGGCCTTCGGTTCGGCGGAAGTGTTTCTGGAAAAGTGCATCGTCAATCCCAAGCACATCGAAGCGCAGATTCTGGGTGACAGCTTCGGCAACGTGGTGCACCTGTTCGAGCGCGATTGCTCGATCCAGCGTCGCAACCAGAAATTGATCGAAATTGCCCCAAGCCCGCAGCTCACCCCCGAACAGCGTGCCTACATCGGCGACCTGGCCGTGCGTGCCGCCAAGGCCGTGGACTACGAGAACGCCGGTACCGTGGAGTTTCTGCTCGCCGATGGCGAGGTGTACTTCATGGAGATGAACACCCGCGTGCAGGTGGAACACACCATCACCGAAGAAATCACCGGTATCGACATCGTTCGTGAGCAGATTCGCATTGCCTCGGGTCTGCCGCTGTCGGTCAAGCAGGAAGACATCCAGCACCGTGGTTACGCGTTGCAGTTTCGCATCAACGCCGAAGACCCGAAGAACAACTTCCTGCCAAGCTTCGGCAAGATCACCCGTTACTACGCCCCCGGCGGCCCAGGTGTGCGCACCGACACGGCGATCTACACCGGCTACACCATTCCGCCGTTCTACGATTCGATGTGCCTGAAGCTGGTGGTGTGGGCGTTGACCTGGGAAGAAGCCATGGACCGCGGCCTGCGAGCCCTGGACGACATGCGTGTGCAAGGGGTCAAGACCACCGCCGCGTATTACCAGGAAATCTTGCGCAATCCCGAATTCCGTAGCGGCCAGTTCAATACCAGCTTCGTCGAAAGCCATCCTGAACTGACCAACTACTCGATCAAGCGCAAACCCGAAGAGCTGGCCCTGGCCATCGCCGCTGCCATCGCCGCCCACGCAGGCCTGTGAGGAACCCTATAATGTCCAAGAAAATTCACGTAACCGACACGATCCTGCGCGACGCCCACCAGTCCCTGCTGGCCACTCGCATGCGTACCGAAGACATGCTGCCGATCTGTGACAAGCTCGACAAGGTCGGCTACTGGTCGCTGGAAGTCTGGGGTGGCGCCACCTTCGATGCCTGCGTGCGCTTCCTCAAGGAAGACCCGTGGGAACGCCTGCGCAAACTGCGCAACGCATTGCCCAACACCCGCCTGCAGATGCTCCTGCGTGGGCAGAACCTGCTGGGCTACCGCCACTACAGCGACGACGTGGTCAAGGCCTTCGTTGCCAAGGCCGCAGTCAACGGCATCGACGTGTTCCGCATCTTCGATGCCATGAACGACGTGCGTAACCTGCGTGTTGCCATCGAGGCCGTGAAGGCTGCAGGCAAGCATGCCCAGGGCACCATCGCCTACACCACCAGCCCGGTGCATACCATCGAAGCCTTCGTGAAGCAGGCCAAGCAGATGGAAGCCATGGGTTGCGACTCGGTGGCGATCAAGGACATGGCCGGCCTGCTGACCCCTTACGCCACGGGCGAGCTGGTCAAGGCGCTGAAAGCCGAGCAGTCGCTGCCAGTGTTCATCCACTCCCATGACACCGCCGGCCTGGCTGCCATGTGCCAGCTCAAGGCCGTGGAAAATGGCGCTGACCATATCGACACCGCGATTTCCAGCTTCGCCTGGGGCACCAGCCACCCGGGCACCGAATCGATGGTCGCTGCGCTCAAGGGCAGCGAGTTCGATACCGGCCTGGACCTGGAGCTTTTGCAGGAAATCGGCCTGTACTTCTATGCCGTGCGCAAGAAATATCACCAGTTCGAAAGCGAGTTCACCGCGGTGGACACCCGCGTGCAGGTCAACCAGGTGCCAGGCGGCATGATTTCCAACCTGGCCAACCAGCTCAAGGAGCAGGGCGCCCTCAACCGTATGAACGAAGTGCTGGCGGAGATCCCCCGTGTGCGTGAAGACCTCGGCTTCCCGCCGCTGGTTACGCCGACCTCGCAGATCGTCGGCACCCAGGCATTCTTCAACGTGCTGGCCGGCGAGCGCTACAAGACCATCACCAACGAGGTGAAGCTGTACCTGCAGGGCGGTTACGGCAAGGCCCCTGGCGTGGTCAATGAGCAACTACGCCGTCAGGCGATCGGCAGTGAAGACGTGATCGACGTGCGCCCCGCCGACTTGCTCAAGCCGGAGATGGCCAAGCTGCGTGCCGACATCGGTGCCCTGGCGCATTCTGAGGAGGATGTGCTGACCTTCGCCATGTTCCCGGACATCGGCCGCAAGTTCCTCGAGGAGCGTGAAGCCGGCACCCTGGCCCCCGAGGCCCTGCTGCCGATCCCGGAAGCTGGCGCCGTGGCTGCCCCGGGCGGTGAAGGCGTGCCGACCGAGTTCGTCATCGACGTACACGGTGAAACCTACCGTGTCGACATCACCGGCGTGGGCGTCAAGGCCGAAGGCAAGCGTCACTTCTATCTGTCGATCGACGGCATGCCGGAAGAGGTCGTGTTCGAGCCGCTCAACGAGTTTGTCGGGGGTGGCAGCAGCAAGCGCAAGCAGGCCAGCGCCCCAGGCCACGTCAGCACCACCATGCCAGGCAACATCGTGGATGTGCTGGTCAAGGAAGGCGACATGGTCAAAGCCGGCCAGGCCGTGCTGATCACTGAAGCGATGAAGATGGAAACCGAGGTGCAGGCGGCCATCGCCGGCAAGGTCGTGGCCATCCACGTCGCCAAGGGCGATCGTGTGACGCCGGGTGAGATCCTGATCGAGATCGAGGGCTGACAGAGCCCTCGTCTCCAAGCGGTTAACCTCTGGGGAGCGGATGCTCCCCTTTTTTTATGCGGATTGACGACACGGTCGCCCTCGTGAACTTCCTGGCGTTGAGGCAGTGCTGGTGGGAGTGGGCTTGCCCCACGAACACCGGCCAAGCCGTTACCTACCACCGCGATGCCGCTTTCGCGGGGCAAGTCTGTGCTCAGGCGTTACGGCACGCCTCGAGCGTCTGCACCTGCCCCCCTGGCTGCTGATTCTCTTCGCTCAACCAGCGCTCGAAGCCCGCTGCCACCTGTGGCCATTCATCATCGGTAATCGAATACCACGCCGTATCCCGGTTGTGGTCCTTGACCACCAGGTGCTTGCGAAACACACCCTCGAACTGAAAGCCGAACCGCTCGGCCGCGCGCTTGGACCGGGCATTGGCGTTGTTGCACTTCCATTCCAGGCGGCGGTTGCCCAGCTCGAAGCCGAGCTTGCCCAGCAGGTAGACCGCCTCGGTGCTTTTGGGGGTGCGCTGCATGGCTGCGCCAAAGGCGATGTGGCCGATCTCGATGCGGCCGTGGTCGGGGACGATCGACATCAACGTGAGGATGCCTTGCGCCTGGTTGCTGGCGCGGTCGATTACCGTGTAGTACAGCGGGTCGTGGCCGGCGGCATTCCCCTCCAGCCAGCGGTCGAAGGCCGCGCGCTCAGTGAACGGGCCGTAGGGCAGGTAGTCCCACAGCACCGGATCGGAGTCCGGGCCTTGCAACACCTCCCAGAGGTCGTTGCCATGGCGCGCAGGGTCGAGCTTTTCCAGGCGAATGAAGCGGCCATCGAGGGGGGTGGCCTCGGGCGTTCTGGCAGGTTCCCAGTGCAATGCGTCAGTCATGATCGGCCTACAACCCTTTGCGGAATTGAATGAAGCCTGGCCGCTCGGCAACCTGTTCATACAGGCTGATGGCGGTGGCGTTGGTCTCGTGGGTGAGCCAGTGCACCTTGATGCACCCGGCAGCCTTGGCGGTCGCATACACGTGCTCGATCAGCTGGCGGCCGATGCCCAGGCCACGCTGGGCGCTATCCACATACAGGTCCTGCAGGTAGCAGGAGTTCTCGATGCTCCAGTTGGAGCGATGATAGATCCAGTTGACCATGCCCACTGCCTGGCCCTCGACCCAGGCCAGGGCGGAAAAGGTGGGTTCGCTCGGGTCGAGCAGGCGCTGCCAGGTGCTGGCGCTGACGGCATCGGGCAACTCGGTTTGGTAGAACCGCAGATAGGCTTGCCACAGGGCGAGCCAGGCAGCATGGTCGTTGGCGCCAACGGGGCGCAGGGTAACGCTGGGCATGGGCTTGTCCTTCACAGTTGGCGCATCTGCGCCGCGAGTTGGTTGTCCAGGTAATCGGAGCTATTGCTCAGGCCCTCGCGCACCCCGGCGATGTCTTGTGCCGAGCGGTTCTGGCTGAGCTTGCGCGCGCCTTGCAGACGGGCGATGGGCATGCGGATACCGACGATGGCGCGCAGCATGCCGTCGAGGTAGTCGCGGGGGGCATCGGCGACTTTCCAGGGCGTGCTGCGGCCCTGTTCATGCCGGTCGGTCAGGCGGCTGACAATGTCCAGCAGCGGGGCGGCTTCATGGATCACTTCGACGGGGCCGTAGGCGTGCACAGCCAGGTAATTCCAGGTGGGCACCACCTTGGGGTTGTCGGCCTTGCTGGGGTAGTAGCTGGGGCTGACATAAGCATCGGCGCCTGGAAAGACCAGCAGCGCTTCGCCGCCACGCTCCAGGTCTTGCCATTGGCGATTGGCGCGTGCCAGATGGGCATAGACGGTACCGAATTCGCCTTCCTCTGGGTCGACCAGCACCGGCAGGTGCGTAGCCAGCAGGCCGTTCTCGCCTTGGCTGACCAGCATGGCCAGGCGGGTTTCAAGCATGTGCTGGTGCAAGCGCCCGAGGTCGTGTTCCTGGTGGGGTTTGCTGTTGTACATACAGGGGTTCCTTGTCCAATGGCTCCATCCTAGGCAGGCTATTGGTTCTGGGTAAGAGCCATTATCGGCTGTTTTTACAGGTCCAATTTCATGAGCGAACGTCCCCTTGTACTGCCATTCGATCCTGCCGGGCTTGTGCTCGACCGTCGCAGGGGGCTCAGCCAGCAGCTCTACCAAGCCTTGCGTGCGCGGGTGTTGGACGGGCGCCTGAGCAGTGGCACGCGCCTGCCGGCCACCCGCGATTTGGCCAAGGTACTGGCGTTGTCCCGCAACAGCGTGGTGCGTGCGTACGATCAGCTGTACGCCGAGGGCTACATCGAAAGCCGGGTGGGCGATGGCACCTATGTGAGTCGCCTGCCAAAACTGTCCACACAACTATCCACAGGGTTATCCCTAGGCTTATCAACAGGGTTATCCACATTTTCATCAAAATATACTGAGAATTTATCCACCCCGGCGCGTTCCAGCGAGCCGCTCGAACGCCTGAAAAGTAACCACCTGCCGCCGCCAAAAAGTGGCGCACCGCGGGCTTTTCGAGTCGGAATTCCGGCCTTCGATCTGTTCCCGTTTGATGTCTGGGCCAAGCTGCAGGCGGGTTTCTGGCGCAAACCAGACCCTGCGCAACTCGGCTACGGCGACCCTGCAGGGGAGCAGGGGTTACGCGAGCTGATCGCCGCCTACCTGCGCCGCTCACGTGGCCTTTCGTGTACCGCTGAACAAATTGTGATCACCAGTGGTGCACAGCAGGCCATTAGCCTTTGTGCACAGCTGCTGCTGCAGCCTGGTGACGCTGTGGCTGTGGAAAACCCAGGTTACCGCGCTGCCGGGCACACCTTTGCCGTGGCAGGCGGCAAGGTCACGGGGGTAGCGGTGGACGAGGAGGGCATGGATTGCCAGCGCCTAGAGCAGGTGGCGGATTGTCGACTGGCCTATGTCACGCCTGCCCACCAATACCCTACCGGGGTCACCATGAGCCTGGCCCGGCGCCTTGCGTTGCTGGCGTGGGCCGAGCGCAACGAGGGCTGGATCATCGAGGACGATTACGATGGCGAGTACCGCTACAGCGGTGCGCCCTTGGCACCGTTGGCGGCGCTCGACCAGCAGGGACGGGTGTTGTATGTGGGCACCTTCGGCAAGGTCGCCTTCCCAGCCCTGCGCCTGGGCTATCTGGTGCTGCCACCGCGGTTGGTGCAAGCCTTCAGTCAGGGGCGTGCACTGGCGGTGAGGCATTCGGAAGTCGCCACGCAGTGCGTGATGGCGCAATTCATGGCGCAGGGGCACTTCCAGCGGCATATCCGCCGCATGCGCAAGGCGGCGCTGAGCCGGCGCAATGTGCTCAAGGCGGGGTGGCCGACGGAGGTTCCAGGACTAGGGGCGATGCCGGAGGTGGCAGCCGGGCTGCATGTGAAAGTGGATGTGGATAACTTTGCACGGGAGCAGGCGCTGGTGGCGGCGGCGGAGGCGGTCGGGGTCGAGGTCAACCCGTTGAGCAGTTACTGGCTGGAGGACAGCGAAGTGCCTGTGGATAAGCGGGCAGGGCTGGTGTTGGGGTTTGCGGCGGTGCCGGAGGGCGCGATTGCCGAAGCGTTGATGCGCTTGCGCAAGGCCTGGAGAAAGTAGGGGCTGCAGAGCAGCCCCAGGGTTCAGTTCAGGTCCCGGATTTGATTCGGGTCCACGCCCGTGTCCGCGCCCGTTCGGCGTCCCGTGGCAGCGGCTTGAGGGTGTACAGCGTGGCCATCGCTTCGGCCGTCGGGTACAGATTCGGGTTGTTGCGAATCGCCGGGTTCACCTTCTCGGTCGCATCCTTGTTCGGGTTCGGATAGCCGACGAAGTCGCTGATGGGCGCAATCACCTCAGGGCGCAGCAGGTAGTTGATGAAGGCATGGGCATCCTGGGGATTGGCCGCGTTTTTTGGAATCGCCAGCATGTCGAACCAGATCGGCGCACCCTCCTTGGGCAGGCGCATGTCCACCACCACCCCATTGTTGGCGTCGCGTGCGCGGTTGGCGGCCTGCGAGAAGCTGCCGCTGTAACCCACCGCCACGCAGATGTCGCCATTGGCGATGTCTGCCATGTACTTGGAGGAATGGAAGTAGGTGATGTAAGGGCGAATTTTCAGCAGCAGGGCTTCGGCTTTCTTGTAGTCCTCCGGCTTGTCGCTGTTAGGGTCCAGGCCCAGGTACTTCAGAGCCAGCGGTAGGATCTCCGACGGCGAGTCGAGTAGCGCCACGCCGCACTGCTTGAGCTTGGCGATGTTCTCTTCCTTGAAGATCAGGTCCCAGCTGTCCACAGGCGCGCTGTCGCCGAGCACCGCCTTGACCTTGTCCGGGTTGAAGCCGATCAGCACGGTGCCGTACATGTAAGGCACGGCGAACTTGTTGCCCGGGTCGTTGGCTTCGATCAGCTTCATCAGCGCCGGGTCCAGGTGCTGCCAGTTCGGCAGCTTGCTGCGGTCCAGCGGTTGGAACACCCCGGCCTCGATCTGCTTGGCCAGGAACACGTTGGACGGCACCACCACGTCATAGCCGGAGTTGCCGGTGAGCAGCTTGGCCTCCAACGCTTCGTTGGTGTCGAAGATGTCGTAGATCAGCTTGACGCCGCTGTCCTTCTGAAAGTCCGTCAAGGTCTGCGGGGTGATGTAGTCGAACCAGTTGTACACCCGCAGGGTGCGCTGTTCAGCCTGGGCGTGGAGGGCACCGGTGAACAGCGTGGCAGCGATGAGCGGGGCGAGCAGACGCTTGAGTCGGACCATGATCAGGCTCCTGGCTGGGCGCGCTGGAAGCCTTCCAGCACGTTGACCGCGTTGATACCGATTTCTTCCACAGCGTAGCCGCCTTCCATCACGAACAAGGTCGGCTTGCCCAGCTGGGCGATGCGCTTGCCCATTTCCAGGTAGTCCGGGCTGTCCAGCTTGAACTGCGAGATCGGGTCGTCCTTGAAGGTGTCCACGCCCAGGGAGATCACCAGCACGTCGGCATCGTAGCCGGCGATGCGCTGGCAGGCGTCTTCCAGAGCTGCGCTCCAGGCTGCCCAGTCACTGCCGGCTGGCAGCGGATAGTTGATGTTGCAGCCTTCGCCTGCCCCTTCACCGGTCTCGTCGGCGTACCCGAGGAAGAACGGGAATTCGGCCTGTGGGTCGCCGTGGATCGAAGCGAAGAACACGTCGTTGCGCTGGTAGAAGATGTCCTGGGTGCCGTTGCCGTGGTGGTAGTCGACATCGAGGATGGCGACCTTGCCATGGCCCTGGTCGAGGAAGGCCTGGGCGGCGATGGCGGCATTGTTCAGGTAGCAATAGCCACCCATGACTTCGGCGGCAGCATGGTGCCCTGGTGGGCGGCACAGGGCGAAGGCCGAATGGGCGCCTTGCTGGATTGCAGCCTGGGCCGTAAGGGCGACCTGCGCGGCACTGTAGGCAGCCTGCCAGGTGCCTGCCGTGATCGGGGCGCCGGCATCGAAGCTGTAATAGCCCAGCTCGCCGTGCAGGCCGGTCGGCTTGACCTGGCGCAGGGTACGGGCGGGCCAGGTGAAGGGCAGCAGGTCGCCCTCATGGCCCAGGGCGGCCCAGCGCTCCCAGGCGCCCTGGAAGAAGTCGAGGTAGTCGGCGCTGTGGATGCGCTGCAGCGGCGCTCGGCCGAAGTCGGTCGGGGCCCGGACCTCGCCGAGGTTGCGTTTTTTCACTTGCTCGAGCACATGGTCGGCGCGCGAGGGCATTTCGAAGCACGGCATCAGCTTGCCGTCGATCAGCTCGCAGCGGCCGTGGTGCAGGCGGTGATCATCGGAATAGATCGTCAGCATTTGTTGTTCTCCGGTGGTACTGGCGTGGCCTCATTTTCACGGGCTACGCGTAGGTGGAGAACGACGCAAACGGCCAAAAGGGGATCGATGTGGCCAGTACAGCTCAGCCGCGGAAATGGCTGGGCGCCACCCCGCTCCAACGCTGGAACGCATGGCGAAAGCTCGCCGTCTCACTGAACCCCAGTGTCTCGGCGATGCGGTAGATCGGCATCTGCTCATCGGCCAACAACTGCTTGGCCCGCTCGAAACGCAGTTCATCGAGCAGTTGCTGATAGCTGCTACCCAATGCCTGCAAGTGCCGGCGTAGCGTACGCGAGGAGCAGTTCATCTGCCGGGCCAGGCCTTCGAGCCCCGGGGCGGCATCCAGTTGCTGCAACAGAAGTTGGCGGATGCGCCCAAGCCAGGCCTGGCGGCCGGTAAATTCCAGGTTCAGGCGCCGGCAGCGTTCGCTCATGGCCTTGTGGGTAATCGGGTCGGCCAGCGGCAGCGGGGTGCTCAGCCAGCGCCGCTCGAAGGCGAATGCGTTGTCGGCAGCCCCGAAGCCAAGTGGGCACTGAAATGCACCGCTATAGCGCGCGTGATAATCGGGCCGGGCATGTTCGAAACGGGCGCCCAGCAGCGGCAAGGGCCTGCCCAGCAAATCGTCGCAGATGACTTTCAGCGAAACCAGGCAGAACTCGGCATTGAAAGCTGCCAGTGCGGGGCTGTCGTGGTATTCGCTGGCGCTGAACCAGACACGCTCGCCATCGTCGACCAGGCGCAGCTGGAAGACTGTTCCCAGCAGTGCCGGATACTGCAGTGCCAAACGCAGGGCGTCACCCAAAGTGGCACTGGAGAGCAGGGCGTAACCAAGCATGCCGTAGCACGACACATGCATGCGCTGGCCCAGTTCCAGGCCGATGTCCTCGCGCCGCGCCACGGCGTTGGCGCACACCTGCAGCTCTTGCTGGGTGGTGATGCGCGCATCGGCATGCCCCAGGTCTGCCGGGCCTATACCGCTGCCGGCCAGCAACGAGGTGGCCTCGCAACCGTCTTCCTGGAAGAGGTTGAGGATCAGCGAAACCGCGTTGAGGGTGGTCAGGTGGCTATGCAGCATGCTCGGTCATCCCGTGGGGCTGGGAGGCATTATGGAGCAAGTTGTGTGCCGGGAGCGTGCAGGCAAGGGCCTGCGGCAAAAAACGCGCGTAAAAAAAGGGCCCGGAGCGTGCGCTCGGGCCCTTGAAAGGTTGAGAGGTGTCTAGTCCCTCGACCTGGTGAGACTGTTTGCAGCGGCCGGGTTACGCCTTCAGCGGAACCAGGCGTGGAGCGATCATGTTTTCCGGACGCAGGATGTCATTGAGCATCGCTTCGTCCAGCAGCTGTTCCTCGCGCACCAGTTCCAGCACGCCGCGGCCGGTTTCCAGAGCGACGCGGGCGATACGGGTGGCGTTTTCGTAGCCGATGTACGGGTTCAGGGCGGTGACCAGGCCGATCGAGTGCTCGACCAGTTCACGGCAGCGCTGTTCGTTGGCAGTGATACCGACGATGCAGTGCTCGCGCAGCATGTCCATGGCGCGCTGGAGCAGGCGGATCGAGTCGAAGATCTTGTAGGCGATCAGCGGCTCCATCACGTTCAGCTGCAGCTGGCCACCTTCGGCGGCGACGGTCAGTGCCAGGTCGTTGCCCATGATGGCGAAGGCCACTTGGTTGACGGCTTCCGGGATAACCGGGTTGACCTTGCCTGGCATGATCGAGCTGCCGGGCTGGCGCGCTGGCAGGTTGATTTCGTTGATGCCGGTGCGTGGGCCGCTGGACAACAGGCGCAGGTCGTTGCAGATCTTCGACAGCTTGACGGCGGTACGCTTGAGCATGCCAGAGAACAGCACGAAGGCGCCCATGTCGGAGGTGGCTTCGATCAGGTCGGCAGCGGCGACCAGCGGCTGGCCGCTGATGGTGGCCAGACGCTGTACGGCCAGGGCCTGGTAGCCCGGGTCGGCGTTGATGCCGGTACCGATGGCGGTGCCGCCCAGGTTGATTTCGGTCAGCAGTTCCGGTGCCAGCGAGCGCAGGCGCTGCAGGTCTTCGGTCATGGTGGTGGCGAAGGCGCGGAATTCCTGACCCAGGGTCATCGGCACGGCGTCCTGCAGCTGGGTACGGCCCATCTTCAGTACGTGGTCGAATTCCTTGCCCTTGGCTGCGAAGGCCTGAATCAGGCTGTCGAGGCTGGCCAGCAGGGCGTCGTGGCCCAGCAGCAGGCCCAGGCGGATGGCAGTCGGGTAGGCGTCGTTGGTCGACTGCGCCATGTTCACGTCGTTGTTCGGGTGCAGGTACTGGTACTCACCCTTCTGGTGGCCCATGGCCTCCAGCGCGATGTTGGCGATGACTTCGTTGGCGTTCATGTTGGTAGAAGTACCAGCACCGCCCTGGATCATGTCCACCACGAACTGCTCGTGGAAGTCGCCTTTGATCAGTCGTCCGCACGCTGCGCTGATGGCGGCATGCTTGGCATCGCTCAGGTGCCCCAGCTCGCGGTTGGCGTCAGCAGCTGCCTGCTTGACCATCGCCAGGCCTACTACCAGTTTCGGGTAGTGCGACAGCGGAACACCGGAGAGGTGGAAGTTGTTGGCAGCGCGCAGGGTCTGGATGCCGTAGTAGGCATCGGCAGGGACTTCAAGGGTACCAAGCAGATCTTTTTCGACGCGGAACGATGCAGCGGAGGACATGATGGATATCATCTCGATTTTGACCCGGCACATGCCGGAATGGCGCTAATCCTAGGCCCGAAGAGGATTTTGCGGCCAATGCTGTTGCACGCTAACCTATGCACAAACGGCATAGTGTTTGATGTGACGCCAATTGACATTCGAGCGTGTTCCATTTTGGTGCGCGCTTTTGGAGTAGTGCATGAACCTTGAAAGCAAATGGCTTGAAGACTTCAGCGCGCTGGCCGCCACGCGCAGTTTTTCCCAGGCGGCGGAGCGGCGTTTCGTGACGCAGCCCGCCTTCAGTCGACGCATCCGCAGCCTGGAAGCCGCCTTGGGCCTGACGTTGGTGAATCGTTCCCGCACGCCAGTCGAACTGACGGCGGCGGGGCAGCTGTTTCTCGTCACTGCGCGCACGGTTGTCGACCAGTTGAGCGAAGTTCTGCGCCATTTGCACCATCTTGAGGGTGGGCAGGGGGAAGTGATTCAGGTCGCCGCAGCACACTCGTTGGCATCGGGCTTCTTCCCGCGCTGGGTTGCCCAATTGCGCAACGATGGCCTGAACATCGCCACGCGCCTGGTCGCTACCAACGTAGGCGATGCGGTGCATGCCCTGCGCGAGGGCGGTTGCGATCTGATGCTGGCCTTCTATGACCCGGATGCCGCTTTGCAGATGGACGCCGAGATCTTCCCGTCACTGCACATGGGCACCACCGAAATGCTGCCGGTATGTGCCGTGGGCGCCGATGGCAAGCCCATGTTCGACCTAGAGGGCGATGCCAGCGTGCCGTTGCTGGCCTATAGCGCAGGGGCCTTCCTCGGCCGCTCGGTAAGCCTGCTGCTGCGCCAGCGCAACCTGCGCTACACCACGGTCTACGAGACGGCCATGGCCGACAGCCTCAAGAGCATGGCGCTCGAAGGGATGGGGGTGGCGTGGGTGCCGCGCTTGTCGATGCGGGGTGAGCTGGAGCGCGGCGAGCTGGTGATTTGTGGCCCGAGCCAGTGGCATGTGCCACTTGAGATCCGCCTGTATCGCTGTGCGCTGGTGCGCAAGGCCAATGTCCGTTTGTTGTGGCGCAAGCTGGAAACGGCCGCGACACAGGGCGATGTGTCAGTTTGAGTTGTATTTCAGGTAATCACTGATGTTCGCTCGGTTCCTGTCGCTGTAGCGGTAGCAATGGGAGCGCGCCGGAACACGCGGATGGGTGTAGGTTTCGCATACCCAGCCATTGAACTTGAGTTCGGCGTCTTCGTGTGTGGCGGAAAGCATGTGGCCTATTTCATGGGCGACGCTGCTGTAGCTGCTCAGCGACGCAATGGCGGTGTTGTGCTTGAAGTGGGCCAGGCCTGCGAGGTAGTTCAGGCCGCTTTTGTCGTAGGGGTTTCGCGTCATCAGCAGGTGTTTGTTCAGGAAAGAGAACATCTGGTTGGAGGCCAGGTAGGCGATCTCCTGGGTGAAGGTGTCGAGTATCTGGCCGGAGGGCATGCTTTGGTAATCGATATCGGTGATTCCCTGCACGTTGCGCCGCATGACCACCTCGATCGGATGATGGGTAAAGTTGCGCATTTCATCGAGCCAGTGCTGGACGTAATCCGTGTTCAGTTGCTCCTCGCGCATATCGGCCAGGTCGTCGTGAAGATAAATCGTCACCACAAGTGATCTGGCCGCCAGCGCATTGGGCAGTTGCAGGCTGAACAAGAGGCTGAAAAGTAGTGCAAGGCGCACAGGTCTGAGCATGGCGAAGGTCCAGAAGCAGCGGAAGATGAAGGCGCGATCGTCACGGTTGTGACGCTGCTTCGGCAGTTGGAAAAAGTTGTCCCGCGAGACAGCTTGCCCTTTGATCCGACATGTGCTTATGGGGGTGGGCGGGCTGCCTTGAAATACGCTACAATCCCGCGCCTTCGGCCGACCCGGTCGATTCAGAATCCGTATGACAAGCCACGCCGGTCCACCTGCGTGGCTTGTTGCTTTTAGCGCGCCAGAAGGCGCTTGCAGGAGAGGCTCGACGATGAGTGCACTGGTTGGCGTGATCATGGGCTCCAAGTCCGATTGGTCCACCCTTAGCCACACCGCCGATATGCTGGAAAAACTCGGCATTCCCTATGAAGTGAAGGTGGTGTCCGCCCACCGCACCCCGGATCTGCTGTTCCAGTACGCTGAAGAGGCCGAAGGGCGTGGTATCGAGGTGATCATCGCCGGCGCCGGTGGCGCTGCCCACCTGCCAGGCATGTGTGCCGCCAAGACCCACCTGCCGGTGCTGGGCGTGCCAGTGCAGTCGTCGATGCTGTCGGGTGTCGACTCGCTGCTGTCGATCGTGCAGATGCCAGCCGGCGTACCGGTTGCCACGCTGGCCATCGGCCGCGCTGGCGCGGTCAATGCCGCACTGCTGTCGGCAAGCATCCTGGGCGCCAAGTACCCGCAGTACCATGCCGCGCTCAAGCAGTTCCGCACGGAACAGACCGACACCGTGCTGGATAACCCTGACCCACGCCAGGCTTGAGGCTGACCCCATGAAGATCGGTGTAATCGGTGGCGGCCAGCTGGGCCGCATGCTGGCTCTGGCGGGCACCCCGCTGGGCATGAACTTCGCTTTCCTCGACCCGGCCCCGGACGCCTGCGCATCCCCCTTGGGCGAACACCTGCGTGCCGACTACGGTGACCAGGAGCACCTGCGCCAACTGGCCGACCAGGTCGACCTGGTGACCTTCGAATTCGAAAGCGTCCCGGCCGAGACCGTGGCCTTCCTCTCGCAGTTCGTCCCGGTCTACCCGAGCGCCGAGGCGCTGCGTATCGCGCGCGATCGTCTGTTCGAGAAGAGCATGTTCCGCGACCTGGGCATCCCGACCCCAGCCTTCGCCGATATCCTTTCCCAGGAAGGTCTCGATGCCGCGGTGGCCAGCATCGGCCTGCCGGCCGTGCTCAAGACCCGCACCCTGGGTTACGACGGCAAGGGCCAGAAGGTTCTGCGCACGGCCGAAGACGTGGCAGGCACCTTTGCCGAACTCGGCAGCGTGCCGTGCCTGCTGGAAGGCTTTGTGCCGTTCACCGGCGAGGTGTCGTTGGTAGCCGTGCGTGCTCGCAACGGCGAGACGCGCTTCTACCCGCTGGTGCACAACACCCACGAGAGCGGCATCCTGCGCCTGTCGGTCGCCAGCGATGCGCACCCGCTGCAAGCACTGGCCGAGGACTATGTTGGCCGTGTGCTCAAGCAACTCGACTATGTCGGTGTGATGGCCTTCGAGTTCTTCGAAGTCGACGGTGGCCTGAAGGCCAACGAAATCGCTCCGCGTGTGCACAACTCCGGGCACTGGACCATCGAAGGTGCCGAGTGCAGCCAGTTCGAGAACCACCTGCGGGCCATCGCCGGCCTGCCGCTGGGCTCGACGGCCAAGGTCGGTGAGAGCGCCATGCTCAACTTCATCGGCCAAGTGCCTGCGGTGGACAAGGTCGTGGCTATCGACGACTGCCACCTGCACCACTATGGCAAGGCTTTCAAGGCCGGGCGCAAGGTCGGCCATGCCACCCTGCGGTGCCAGGACATGGCTACCCTGCGTGGCAAAATTGCCGAAGTAGAGGCGCTGATCAGCAACTGATCGAACTTCTGCCAGCGGCTGGCCCTCTGAACATGGCAACAAGCCAAAGCGCTGTCTAGGCTTTGGCTTGCTCTATCTTCACTGCAGAGGGATTGCCATGGGTATCATCGGAACCATCTTCATCGGCCTCATCGTCGGCCTGCTGGCCCGCTTCATCAAACCGGGCGACGACAGCATGGGCTGGATCATGACCATCCTGCTGGGCATTGCCGGCTCCCTGCTCGCCACTTACGGCGGCCAGGCACTGGGGATCTACCAGGCTGGCCAAGCGGCGGGCTTCTTCGGCGCGCTGGTGGGTGCAGTGGTGCTGCTGGTGATCTACGGATTCATCAAGAAACGCTGAATACTGGTTAGAATGCCGGCAATTCATCCGAGTTGCCGAGCATTTCATGCGTGCTTTTTTCCTTCTTCCCCTGCTGCTGGCCAGCACCCTGGCCCATGCCGAACTGCCTGAGACCGACTGGCTCGAACTGATGCCCAAGTCGGACCAGAAGGCCCTCGAGCAGATGCCCGAAATCGATCACAACTCGCCGGAGGCGTTGGGCACCTTTACCGCCAAGGGCGGGCTGAAACAAAGCAAGGGCCTGCCAGCGGTGATGTATTCGACCAAGACCGTGGCGGCCATGAACGGCAAGCAGATCCGCCTGGGCGGTTACCCGGTGCCGCTGGAGAGCGACGCCAAAGGCAACAGCACCTTGTTCTTCCTGGTGCCCTACCCAGGCGCCTGCATCCACGTGCCGCCACCGCCACCGAACCAACTGGTGCTGGTGCGCTATCCGAAGGGGCTGAAAATCGACGACATCTACACGCCGCTGTGGGTCAGTGGGACGTTGAAGGTGGAGAAGGTCAGCAACGATCTGGCCGATGCAGCCTACGCGCTGGATGCCGGGAAGGTGAGGGTGGTGGAGGATGCTGACCTGTAAGGCCTGTGCCGGCTCTGTCGCCGGCAAAGGCGTGGAAGGTTTCAGATCACGCCACTGCCAATGCTGACCGTGAGCACGCTGCATGCCCCAGGCTGCAACTCCACCACATCGTTCCAGACATTCGCCGTTTCAATGCACAGCATCCGCTGCCAGCCATCATCGGCCATGTCGGGCAGCTCCCGGGCCCGGTCGGTCCATGGGTTCCAGATCACCGCCGAACGTGAACCGCCGCTGCTCAGGGTAATGCGCCGGTTCCAGTGCGGGTCAACGATGCTCAACCGTTCGGGCGTGTTCAGGTAGATGCGATCCGTCTCTGCGGTGAACGTCAGTGCGCCCTGCTGTTGGCGCTGCTCCCAGTCAGCCAAGGTCTCGATGTAATTCAGCCCTTCGACGCCTTCGACCCGCACCTGGCGCACATCGCTGACGGCGAAGTAATTGTGCAAGGCCTGGCTTATCGTCACTGGGCTGTTGCCCCTGTTGCGGCTTATCAGGCTCAGCTCAAGCGCGTCACCCATCACTGCCGACAATTTCAGTTCGACGTCATGCGGCCAGTCTGGCAGTTCGCCCTGAGCCTCTGGCAGCTCGAACTCGATGCGCAGCGTGTTGCCGGCCTCCTCGATGCCCAGCAATTGCCAGTCACGTGTGCGGGCCAACCCATGGGCGGGGGCCTGCTTGCCTCGGTACATGCCCTGGACGGCTGCGGGGTTACGCTGCAGATTGCCAAACCATGGCCAGCACACTGGCACACCCGCGCGCACCGACTTGCCCTTGGTGAAGATGGCCTGGTCGCTCAGCCACAGCAGTGGCGGTTCGCCGACACGCTGGTAGCTGAGGATCTGCGCACCCTGCTGGGCAATCAGTAGTTCGGCGCGGTCGCTGGTGATGCGCCAGCAGTTGAGTTCGCCGTGAAGCTCGGTCTCGACCTTGAAAGTAGCCATTGCGCTCGTCTCATTGTTTGCCTGTGGGCCTTCGACCCGGCGGCCTGCAATGAGTTTACCGTGCGTGTGGCTCAGCGACGAGGCACCGAGCGGGTACGGCCGCTGCCATCGATGGCGACGAAGACGAACGCCGCTTCGGTGACCTTGCGCCATTCGCTGGACAGCGGGTCGTCGCTCCACACCTCGACCATCATCTGGATCGAGCTGCGGCCGATTTCCAGCGTCTGGGTGTAGAACGACAGTTGCGCGCCTACGGCCACCGGCACCAGAAAGGCCATGCGGTCGATGGCTACCGTGGCCACGCGACCACCGGCGACGCGGCTGGCCATGGCCGTACCGGCCAGGTCCATCTGGGCCACCAGCCAGCCGCCGAAGATGTCGCCGAAACCGTTGGTTTCGCGGGGCAATGCAGTGATCTGCAAGGCCAGGTCGCCTTGCGGGATAGGATCTTCTTGTTCGAGCTCAATCATGCGGTGGGGCCTCTGACCCGTGACGCTTTCGTTGGTGTGGCGCAAAGGCCGGGTAAACGATTCAGCTGGAAACATACTACGCCAATTTCGTTTCGCTGGACGGCCATAGGGAAACTCTGCGAAACCGTCTGACTTAAAGACCGGCGTTTTCGCACAACATCCCACGTCGGGAGCAACCTTTTCCTACGAACGGCCAGTATATATAGCCAAACGCCCAGCGACGACCGCGCATTCATGAATATCTGTATGGATTTTGTATCGCTTTCAGCACGGCTCGGCAATTTGCTATCTTCGCCTGTCCCCAATCCAGAAGCCGCGTGCCAAGCGGCCTGCATGCCCTACAAGAGAAGAATGAGCGATGACCTCCGTGCCGAGCAGTATCGAGCAGCCCTCGCGGCCGCTGACCCGCAGTGACTACAAGACCCTTTCACTGTCCGCCCTTGGCGGAGCCCTGGAGTTCTACGACTTCATCATCTTCGTGTTTTTCGCCACGGTGGTCGGCAAACTGTTCTTCCCGCCGGATATGCCCGAGTGGCTACGCCTGATGCAAACCTTCGGTATCTTCGCCGCTGGCTACCTGGCTCGGCCGCTGGGCGGCATCGTCATGGCGCATTTCGGTGACCTGCTGGGGCGCAAGAAGATGTTCACCCTGAGCATCTTCATGATGGCCCTGCCCACGCTGATCATGGGCCTGCTGCCGACCTATGCACAGATCGGCCTGTGGGCTCCTATCCTGTTACTGCTGATGCGGGTGATCCAGGGGGCGGCAATCGGAGGTGAAGTGCCGGGGGCCTGGGTGTTCGTCTCTGAACATGTGCCAGCGCGCAACACCGGCTACGCCTGTGGCACGCTGACCGCCGGCCTGACGGCGGGCATTCTGCTCGGCTCGCTGGTGGCGACCCTGATCAACAGCGTCTACAGCGTAGAAGAGGTTGCCGACTACGCCTGGCGTATCCCGTTCCTGCTCGGGGGGGTGTTCGGCCTGTTCTCGGTGTACCTGCGCCGCTGGCTGCACGAAACCCCGGTCTTCGCCGAAATGCAGGAGCGCAAGGCGCTGGCTGAAGAATTGCCGCTGCGCGCGGTGCTGCGCGATCACCGCGGCCCGATCATTCTGTCGATGCTGCTCACCTGGATGCTCTCGGCGGGCATCGTCGTGGTCATCCTCATGACCCCTGCGCTGCTGCAAAGCATTTACCACATCAGCCCCACCGACTCGCTGAAGGCCAACAGCCTGGCGATCGTGCTGCTGAGCTTCGGCTGCATCGGTGCTGGCAGCCTGGCTGACCGCTTTGGTGCCGGGCGCGTGTTCCTGATCGGTAGCCTGCTGTTGCTGGTGTCGTCCTGGACCTTCTACCACAGCCTGCCGACCCACCCGCAGCTGCTGTTCCCGCTGTATGCCATCACTGGGCTGTGCGTGGGCGTGATCGGTGCCGTGCCCTATGTGATGGTCAAGGCCTTCCCGGCCGTGGTGCGGTTCAGTGGCCTGTCGTTCTCCTACAACGTCGCTTACGCCATCTTTGGTGGATTGACGCCGATGGTGGTCACGGCGCTGCTGAAGGTCAGCCCGATGGCGCCGGCCTACTACGTCGCAGGGTTGTGCGCCGTTGGTCTGATCGTGGGCGTTTATCTGCTGGCCAACAAACGCTGATCAACCGGCTGCGCCGGCCCTTTCGCGCACGCCTCCTACCGCGCCAGCAACATTTTGAAAGGCCATCCTGGGCACCCAGTGATGGCCTTTCATCCAATTGTCACATTGGAGTCATATCGTGTTCATGCGGCCTGCAGATACTTGGGCCCGATCCATCCAACACCCCCAATATTCCTGCTAGGAGCAAGGCATGAAACTGAAGCGTTTGATGGCGGCCCTCACCTTTGCCGCCGCTGGCGTTGCAACCGCCAACGCGGTAGCCGCCGTCGACCCTGCGATCCCGACCTACACCAAGACCACCGGTGTTTCGGGCAACCTCTCCAGCGTCGGTTCCGACACCCTCGCGAACCTCATGACCCTGTGGGCCGAGGCCTACAAGAAGGAATATCCGAACGTAAACATCCAGATCCAGGCTGCCGGTTCCTCCACTGCGCCACCCGCGCTGACCGAAGGCACCGCCAACCTCGGCCCAATGAGCCGCAAGATGAAGGACGTCGAGCTGCAGGCGTTCGAGCAGAAGTACGGCTACAAGCCGACTGCCATCCCGGTCGCCGTCGACGCCCTGGCCGTGTTCGTGCACAAGGACAACCCGATCAAAGGCCTGACCATGGCCCAGGTCGATGCAATCTTCTCGTCCACCCGCCTGTGCGGTGGCAAAGCCGACGTCAAAACCTGGGGCGACCTGGGCGTGACCGGCGACCTGGCCAACAAGCCGGTGCAGCTGTTCGGCCGTAACTCGGTATCGGGCACCTACGGCTACTTCAAGGAAGAAGCCCTGTGCAAAGGCGACTTCAAGGCCAACGTCAACGAACAACCTGGCTCGGCTTCGGTCGTGCAGTCGATCAGCTCCTCGCTGAACGGCATCGGCTACTCGGGCATCGGTTACAAGACCGCAAGCGTCAAGACCGTAGCCCTGGCCAAGAAAGAAGGCGGCGAGTTCATCGAGGACAACGAAACCAACGCTCTGAACGGTTCGTACCCGCTGTCGCGCTTCCTCTACGTCTACGTCAACAAGGCACCGAACAAGCCTCTGGCCCCGCTGGAAGCCGAGTTCGTCAAGCTGGTCCTGTCGCAGGCTGGCCAGCAGGTCGTGGTGAAGGATGGTTACATCCCACTGCCGGCCAAAGTGGTCGACAAGACCCTGGCTGACCTGGGCCTGTCCCACGCCGGTAACGTTGCAAAGAAGTAAGTAACTGAGGAAGAGGCCGGTGCCGATGCCCGGCCTCTTCCCCGACTTCCCAGTCCGAAGCCAGGGCTCCTGAGCGGCGGGCTTTTTTGCGTCAACGCACTGTCATGTTTTTGTCATACGGGACCGCTAGGGTGTGCGCATGAATGATCTGGCCAACTCCACAATGACCCAAAATTCCCCTCCCGTGCGGATTGATTTCAATACGCCCGAGTTGCAACGCAAGCGCCGCATGCGCGCCCTCAAGGACCGCCTGACCCGCTGGTATGTACTGGTGGGCGGGCTTGCCGTATTGGCAGCCATCACCCTGATCTTCTTCTACCTGGCCTATGTGGTGCTGCCGTTGTTCCAGGGCGCCGAACTGACCAGCAGGAAGGCCCTGGAGCCGACCTGGCTGCAGCAGGATGCCGGCAAGCCACTGCTGATTGCCCTTGAAGAGCAGAACCTGGTGGGCATGCGCGTTTCGGACAAGGGTCAGGCACTGTTCTTCGATACCAAGACCGGTAACGAACTCAATCGCGTCGACTTGCCGTTGCCGGCCGGCACCCAGGTAAGTTCGATCAGCACCGACCAGCCGGGCAGCCCGCTGATTGTGCTGGGCTTGTCCAATGGCAAGGCGCTGGTGTTCCACCACACCTACAAGATCACCTACCCGGACAACAAGAAGACCATCACCCCCGGCATCGACTACCCGTATGGCCAGGAGCCCTTCGTGCTCGATGACCAGGGCCGTGCGCTGGAGCATGTGAGCGTCAACGTCAATGGCGACACCCTGTTGCTGGCCGGCTCCACCGGCGCGCACCTGCAGGTCGTCGAGTTGACCCGCACCGAAAACATGATGACCGACGAGGTCACCACCGAGCAGAACCGTATCGCCCTGCCGCAAATGACCGAAGCGGTGAAGAACATTTTCATCGACCCGCGTCAGCAGTGGTTGTACGTGATCAACGGCCGCGCCACCGCCGACGTCTTCAGCCTGCGCGACAAGACCCTCAATGGCCGCTACAAGCTGTCCGACAGTGGTGATACCGAAGTCACCGCCACCGCACAGCTGGTCGGTGGCATCTCGCTGATCATCGGTGACTCCAAGGGCGGCCTGGCCCAGTGGTTCATGGCCCGCGATCCGGATGGCGAATCGCGCTTCAAGCAGATCCGTACCTTCCAGATGGGCAAAGCGCCGATCGTGCAGATCGATGCCGAAGAACGCCGCAAGGGCTTCATCGCCCTGGACAGCGACGGCAAGCTGGGCGTGTTCCACAGCACCGCGCACCGTACCCTGCTGGTCGAGCCTGCTGCCCAGGGCCCTGGCATCCTGGCCCTGTCGCCACGCGCCAACCGCATCTTCATCGAAGAGGGCGGCAAGCTGCTGCCGCTGAGCCTGAAAAACCCGCACCCGGAAGTATCGTTCAGTGCGCTGTGGGGCAAGGTCTGGTACGAGAACTACGACGAGCCCAAGTACGTCTGGCAGTCGACGGCTTCGAACACCGACTTCGAGCCTAAGCTGAGCCTTTCGCCACTGACCTTCGGTACCCTCAAGGCCGCGTTCTACGCGATGATCCTGGCAGCACCGCTGGCCATTGCCGCCGCCATCTACACCGCCTACTTCATGGCCCCTGGCATGCGCCGCAAGGTCAAGCCGGTGATCGAGCTGATGGAAGCGATGCCGACGGTGATCCTGGGCTTCTTCGCCGGCCTGTTCCTGGCGCCATACCTGGAAGGGCACCTGCCGGGTGTGTTCAGCCTGTTCGTGCTGATGCCGTTCGGCATTCTGCTGGCGGGCTTCATCTGGAGCCGGTTGCCGGAGTCGGTCCGCCTGCGTGTGCCGGACGGTTGGGAAGCTGCGATCCTGATCCCGGTCATCCTGTTCACCGGCTGGTTCGCCCTGACCATGAGCCCCTACCTTGAGACCTGGTTCTTCGGCGGCGACATGCGCCTGTGGATCACCAACGACCTGGGTATCACCTATGACCAGCGCAACGCCCTGGTGGTGGGTATCGCCATGGGCTTCGCGGTCATCCCGAACATCTACTCGATTGCCGAAGACGCCGTGTTCAGCGTACCGCGCAGCCTGACCCTGGGCTCCCTGGCGCTGGGTGCCACGCCTTGGCAGACCCTGACCCGTGTGGTCATCCTCACCGCCAGCCCGGGTATCTTCTCGGCGCTGATGATCGGCATGGGCCGTGCGGTGGGCGAGACCATGATCGTGCTCATGGCCACCGGCAACACCCCGGTGATGGAGATGAACCTGTTCGAAGGCATGCGCACCCTGGCCGCCAACGTGGCGGTGGAGATGCCCGAGTCGGAAGTCGGCGGCAGCCACTACCGTGTGCTGTTCCTGGCTGCCCTCGTGCTGCTGATGTTCACCTTCATCATGAACACCTTGGCCGAGCTGATTCGCCAGCGTCTGCGCAAGAAATACTCGTCGCTTTGATAGAAAGGTAGAGATCCGTGAAAAAGGATTCCCTCAAAGGCTGGTTCAAGAGCGGCGCCCCCGGCGTCTGGATCAGCGGTGGCGCGGTCGCCATGGCGGTGATCATGACCGTCGGCCTGCTGGCTGTGATCGCCGTGCGTGGCCTCGGCCACTTCTGGCCGGCCGACCTGGTCCAGGCCACCTACAAGGTGCCGGGCCAGGCGGACCACATCATCATCGGTGAGGTGGTGCAGAAAGAAGAAGTGCCCCGTGCCCGCCTCAAGGGTGCCGGCCTGCCGGTACCGGACGAAGGCCCGGAGTTCATGACCCGCGAGCTGATCAAGGTGGGTAACCGCGACCTTAACGGCAGCGACTTCACCTGGGTGGTCGGCGACTGGTTGGTCGACGAGCAGCGCCCGGCCGACCTGATGGCCCTGGAACGCCGCGAATGGGGCAACTTCTACGGCTACCTGGTCAGCGTCAAGGAAGAAGGCCGCGTGGTTGCCCAAGGCCCTGCCGCCTGGAATGAACTGCAGGCACGTCTCAAGCGCGCCAACCAGCTCAACAGCGAGTTGCAGCAGCTGGAGAAGAAAGACATCGGCGCCATCAACCATGGCCTGGAGCGCCTGCGCCTGCATAGCCGCAAGCTGGAGCTGGCCGGCAAGCTGGACGCCGCGGCCCAGGCCGACATGGACGCCGAGCGCGCCGAGCTGAATAGCCGTTACAAGGCCATCGAAGACCGCCTCAGCGGCCTGCACCAGGCCTTTGCCCGTGACAGCCTTGTCGCTCGCGACGGCAATGGCCGTGAGGTCGAGATCAACCTGAGCAAGGTGGTGCACGCCATCCAGCCCAACGGCATGTCCGGCTTCACCAAGATGGGCACCTACTTCGCCAAGGTCTGGGAGTTCCTCAGCGACGACCCGCGTGAGGCGAACACCGAGGGCGGTATTTTCCCGGCGATCTTCGGTACGGTAATGATGACGCTGATCATGGCAGTGATCGTTACCCCGTTCGGTGTACTGGCGGCTGTCTACCTGCGTGAATACGCCAAGCAAGGCCCGGTGACCCGGTTGATCCGCATTGCGGTGAACAATCTGGCGGGCGTGCCGGCAATCGTCTATGGCGTATTTGGCCTGGGCTTCTTCGTTTACGTGCTGGGTGGCTCGATCGACCGCCTGTTCTTCCCCGAAGCGCTGCCTGCACCGACCCTGGGTACGCCAGGCCTGTTGTGGGCGTCGCTGACCCTTGCGCTGCTGGCCGTGCCGGTGGTGATCGTGGCCACCGAGGAAGGCCTGGCGCGCATTCCGCGTACCGTGCGTGAAGGCTCGCTGGCGCTGGGCGCGACCAAGGCCGAAACCTTGTGGAAGATCGTGCTGCCGATGGCCAGCCCGGCCATGATGACCGGCATGATCCTCGCCGTGGCACGCGCCGCCGGTGAAGTGGCGCCGCTGATGCTGGTGGGTGTCGTGAAGCTGGCGCCGTCGCTGCCGCTGGACGGCAACTACCCGTACCTGCACCTGGACCAGAAGATCATGCACCTGGGCTTCCACATCTACGATGTCGGCTTCCAGAGCCCCAACGTCGAGGCCGCGCGGCCGCTGGTATACGCCACTGCGTTGTTGCTGGTGCTGGTGATCGCCACCCTCAACCTCTCGGCGGTGTGGATCCGTAACCACCTGCGCGAGAAGTACAAGGCCCTCGACAGCTGATTGAAGCTTTTAAGCCACAAGCGGCAAGCCCCAAGAGCATTGCCGCTTTGCCCTAACTTGCAGCTAGCAGCTTCAAGCTTGCAGCTACAAACGGAGTGAGACCATGCAGCAAGAATCCCACACCCACGGCATCGACATGGCTGCCCTGGGCCGCGACAAGCAGAGCCTGCGCCTGGCCGAAGAAACCGTGGCCATCGAAGTGCCGGGCCTGAGCCTGTTCTACGGCGACAAACAAGCGCTGTTCGACGTCAGCATGAATATCCCCAAGCAGCGCGTCACTGCCTTCATCGGCCCGTCGGGCTGCGGCAAGTCGACCCTGCTGCGCACCTTCAACCGCATGAACGACCTGGTGGACGGTTGCCGCGTAGAAGGCGCCATCAACCTGTACGGCAACAACATCTACCGCAAAGGCGAAGACGTTGCCGAGCTGCGCCGCCGCGTAGGCATGGTGTTCCAGAAGCCTAACCCGTTCCCCAAGACCATCTACGAAAACGTGGTCTACGGCCTGCGCATCCAAGGCATCAACAAGAAGCGCGTGCTCGACGAGGCCGTGGAGTGGGCACTCAAGGGCGCCGCCCTGTGGGACGAGGTCAAGGATCGCCTGCACGACTCGGCACTCGGCCTGTCCGGCGGCCAGCAGCAGCGTCTGGTGATCGCCCGTACCATCGCCGTCGAGCCTGAGGTACTGCTGCTCGACGAACCGTGCTCGGCACTGGACCCGATCTCGACGTTGAAAGTCGAAGAGCTGATCTACGAGCTGAAATCCAAGTACACCATCGTCATCGTGACCCACAACATGCAGCAGGCCGCCCGGGTTTCGGACTACACCGCGTTCATGTACATGGGCAAACTGGTCGAATTCGGTGACACCGACACCCTGTTCACCAACCCGGCGAAGAAGCAGACCGAAGACTACATCACCGGTCGCTACGGCTAGTGAGAAGCGGGTTTGCCCGCTCCCACAGGGAACGACACGAACTACTTGAAGCTTGCAGCTTCTTCGCGGAGCGAAACGATGATCAACAAAGAAAGCCTTACGCACCACATTTCCCAGCAGTTCAACGCCGAGCTCGAAGAGGTGCGCAGCCACCTCCTGGCCATGGGCGGCCTGGTCGAGAAGCAGGTCAACGACGCGGTCACCGCGCTGATCGAGGCCGACTCGGGTCTGGCCCAGCAGGTGCGCGAGGTCGATGAGCAGATCAACCAGATGGAGCGCAACATCGACGAGGAATGCGTGCGCATCCTCGCCCGTCGTCAGCCGGCGGCCTCCGACCTGCGCCTGATCATCAGCATCTCCAAGTCGGTGATCGACCTGGAACGCATTGGCGACGAGTCGACCAAGATTGCCCGCCGCGCCATTCAACTGTGCGAAGAAGGCGAGTCGCCGCGTGGTTACGTCGAGGTTCGCCACATTGGCGACCAGGTGCGCAACATGGTGCGTGACGCGCTCGACGCGTTCGCCCGTTTCGACGCGGACCTGGCGCTGTCGGTGGCCCAGTACGACAAGACCATCGACCGTGAGTACAAGACTGCCCTGCGTGAGCTGGTGACCTACATGATGGAAGACCCGCGTTCGATCTCGCGGGTGCTGAGCGTCATCTGGGCCCTGCGTTCGCTGGAGCGTATTGGTGACCACGCGCGCAACATCTCGGAACTGGTGATCTACCTGGTTCGCGGCACCGATGTGCGCCACCTGGGCCTCAAGCGCATGAAGGCGGAAGTCCAGGGCACTGCTGGCGATGAGGGTGAAATCGCTAATGTTCCGGCTGAACCGGACGATAAATAAGACTGCTCCCGAGCATCAACGCCCGGCCTTGGCCGGGCGTTTTCGTTTGTGCAAGAGCAGCCAGCAGGCACCCGCGAACGATGCAAAGAAGTCCCGGCGTGGCTCAGAGATTGGCAAGTGGCCACCATTGCGCGGTAGGCTAGTCGGGATTCAAGAGGAGTATCGATGAGTAAAGTGAATGTGCTGGTTGTAGATGATGCCCCGTTCATCCGTGACCTGGTAAGGAAGTGCCTGCGTAATGCCTTCCCAGGCATGGTCATCGATGACGCAGTCAACGGCCGCAAGGCCATGGCCATGCTGGCCAAGGAATCGTTCGACCTGGTCCTGTGCGACTGGGAAATGCCCGAGATGTCTGGCCTGGAACTGCTGACCTGGTGCCGCCAGCAACCGCAGATGAAGCATCTGCAGTTCATCATGGTGACCAGCCGTGGGGACAAGGAGAACGTGATCCAGGCCATCCAGGCCGGGGTCTCCGACTTCGTTGGGAAGCCGTTCACCAATGAACAGCTGCTGACCAAGGTGAAGAAGGCCCTGACCAAGATCGGCAAGCTGGACAGCCTGGTGAGCAATGGGCCGGCGCGGTTGAATTCGGCGTTTGCCAATGACTCGCTGAGCGCGCTTACCGGCAACAAGGCCGAAACGGCCAAGGCGGCAACGACCGCTACGGCTGCCCCGGCCAAGCCTTTGATCAATGCCCCGAAACCGCAGACCGCAGCCGCGGCGGCGCAGTCCGGCCGTGGCCAGGGCCAGTTGCGCCTGTCCAGCGGTATCCAGCCGTGTGTGATCAAGGCCCTGAGCCTCAAGGAGGCGCTGCTGGTGGTGCGCCGCAGTGCCGCACTGCCGCAGGTACTGGAAGGCGCGGTGCTGGACCTGGAGCAAGGCGAGAGCGCCGAGGTGGCCCGCCTGAACGGTTACCTGCATGCCGTTGCAGCCCTGGAGCCGAAGCCAGAAAGCGATTGGTTGCAATTGACCTTCAAGTTCGTCGATCAGGATGCACAGAAGCTTGACTACCTGTCACGGCTGATTGCCCACGGCACGGCGCAGAAACACTTCACCCCCGGCGCCTAGTCCGCCAGCTGTGGAGCGGGTTCGAGCCCGCTCCCGGACGGTATGCTCGGTGCTCTTCCGACCAACTGTCATACCGCGCTTGGATCCCGCTGCTAGGCTTCGACAGATCGCAACTGTCAAAAAGCCACTATCATGCCCGCCGCCGCCCGCTTGCTGTTGTTCTTTGCCTTGCTTTCGGCCTCGGCGTCGAGCTTGGGCATGACCCTCTACAAGACCACCGACAATTTCGGCGTGGCGTCCTACTCCGAGCACCCCAGCCCTGGCGCCAGGGCCTTCGAGCTGCGCGAGCCGATGTTCGAGCGGCTGGAGGGGCAGGTGCGCCTGCAGACGGAGACGTTCCCTGGTGGGGTGCGCTTCCTGGTGCGTAACGAACTGTACGTGCCGATGCAGGTGGAACTGCGTATCGACCAGCTGGCCAATGCCTTCGGTGGCAATGGCCCCCGGCTTGTACGGGCGGTGGTCGGCCCGCGTTCGACCAAAGTGCTCAGCGCGGTACTGGCGGCCCCCGGAGGGCCACTCAAGTACGCCAGCAACTTCCAGTACGCCATGGGCGACCCCGGCCAGCGTTCGCAGGCCTACCGTTACCCCTTTCCGTGGAAAGGCGGGCCGTTCCGGCTGACCCAGGGGCCAAACGGCCGTTTCAGCCATTTCGGCCCCAAAGGCCGCTACGCCATGGACATCGCCATGCCAGAAGGCACACCGATCATCGCGGCGCGTGGTGGAATGGTGGTGCAAGTCGAGAACAGCCAGAGCGGGCGAGGTACCAATCCCTCAGGCAACTTCGTGCGCATTCTGCACCCGGACGGCACCATGGGTGTCTACCTGCACCTGATGCGCGGTTCGGTGGTGGTGGCCGAGGGGCAGCAGGTGGCGTTGGGGCAGGCGCTGGCCAAATCGGGTAATACCGGCAACAGCACGGGCCCGCACCTGCATTTCGTGGTGCAGCGCAACGTTGGGCTGGCCCTGGAATCAATACCCTTCCAGTTCGACCGGCCTATCGGTGGGCTGCCGGACTTCACGGCGGGTAATCCGTGACACAAGGCCTGCCATCGCGAATGAGGCAGGTGTTTCCCGGCAGCACCTCTACTGGCAAACCTGTGCGCTGAACAGAGGCACCCGAGGGGCCGCCTAGCGGCCCCGACGGATCAATCGAGCTTGAGCACCTTGGCCAGCACGATCTTCGGCCCTTTCATCTTTTTGATGATGATGCGCAAGCCTTCTACTTCCAGCACTTCCTCTTCTTCAGGCACGCGCTTGAGCGTTTCGTAGATCAACCCGGCGAGGGTTTCGGCTTCGATGTGATCAAGGTCGATACCCAGCAGGCGCTCGACCTTGAACAGCGGCGTGTCGCCACGCACCAGCAGCTTGCCCGGCTGGTAGGCGAGGATGCCGCGCTCGGTCTTGCGGTGTTCGTCCTGAATGTCGCCAACCAGCACTTCCAGCACGTCTTCCATGGTCAGGTAGCCAATGACCTTGCCGTCGGCTTCCTCCACTAGCACAAAGTGCGCACCGCCCTTGCGGAACTGCTCCAGCAGCTGCGCCAGGGGCATATGCCGCGACACGCGCTCCAGCGGGCGAGCGAGGTCTTCGAGGTCGACGGTTTCGGGCAGGTGTTCCAGTTCGGCCAGTTCCAGCAGCAGGTCCTTGATGTGCAACAGGCCGGTGAACGCTTCGCGCTCGGCATCGTACAGCGGATAGCGGCTGAACTTGTGCCGGCGTACCAGTGCCAGGATCTCCTTGAGCGGCGCATGGGCATCGATGCTGACCATGTCTTCACGGGAGTTGGCCCAGTCGACCACTTCCAGTTCGCCCATCTCCACGGCCGAAGCCAGCACGCGCATGCCTTGGTCGCTTGGGTCCTGGCCACGGCTGGAGTGCAGGATCAGCTTGAGCTCTTCACGGCTGTAGTGGTGTTCGTGGTGCGGGCCGGGTTCGCCCTGGCCGGCAATGCGCAGGATGGTGTTGGCGCTGGCATTGAGCAGGTAGATGGCCGGGTACATCAGCCAGTAGAACAGGTACAGCGGCACGGCGGTCCACAGCGACAGCAGCTCAGGCTTGCGGATTGCCCAGGATTTGGGCGCCAGCTCGCCGACCACGATGTGCAGGTAGGAGATCACGAAGAAGGCGACGAAGAACGAAACCGCCTTGATCAGCTCAGGGGTGTCCACACCCAGGTACGCCAGCAGCGGTTCGAGCAGGTGGGCGAACGCAGGTTCACCGACCCAGCCCAGGCCCAGGGAGGCGAGGGTGATGCCCAGCTGGCAGGCAGACAGGTAGGCGTCCAGCTGGTTGTGTACCTTGCGCAGAATGCTGCCGCGCCAGCCGTGCAGCTCGGCGATGGACTCGACGCGCGTGGAGCGCAGCTTGACCATGGCGAACTCGGCGGCAACGAAGAAGCCGTTGAGCAGCACCAGGAACAAGGCAAAGAGGATCATGCCGAAATCGGCGAAAAGCGAGGTGAGGCTGATACCAGGGGAAGGGTCCATGATGGAGTTTTTACGGGGTCCGTCTTAGAAAAGGTAGAAAACAAAGTGCCAGCTTTTGCTGGCACAGGGGCTCCAATGTAGCGGTTGAAGCCGTAAAAGCAAAGGGTAGCGGTCTTAATTGCGCTGCATGGCAGCGCCCTTTCAGCCTTTGTCGCTGGCCAACTGTGCCGGGCTGAAGTGGCAGGTGAAGGTACTGCCATGCCCCGGCACGCTGCTGATCTCCAGGCGCCCGCGGTGGCGCATCAGTACGTGCTTGACGATCGCCAGGCCGAGCCCGGTGCCGCCGGTGTTGGAGGCACGGCTGGAATCGACGCGGTAGAAGCGTTCAGTCAGGCGCGGCAGGTGCTTGGCATCGATGCCGACCCCCGAATCCTGCACCGACAGGTGCGCGCCCTGTTCGTCGGCCCACCAGCGGATACGGATGTTGCCTTCGTCCTGGGTGTACTTGACCGCGTTGAACACCAGGTTGGAAAAGGCGCTGCGCAGCTCCGATTCGCTGCCCTTCAGGCGCAGGCCTGGCGCGGCCTCCAGGGTAATGCGCTGGTTACGTGGCCCGGACAGCGCCTGGGCATCGTTCTTGATGGCGCCCAGCAACGTGTCGACCGCCACTGGCTGGTTGTCCGATGGGTAGTCGGTGGCTTCCAGCTTGGCCAGCAGCAGCAGGTCGTTGAGCAGGGTCTGCATGCGCGAACCTTGCTGGCTCATCTGCTGCAACGCCCGGGCCCAGCGCGGGTTCACGTCTTCGACGTTATCGAGCAAGGTTTCCAGGTAACCGGTGATCACTGTCAGCGGCGTGCGCAGCTCGTGCGAGACGTTGGCCACGAAGTCTTTGCGCATCTGTTCCAGCTGATGGATACGGGTGACGTCGCGCACCAGCATCAGGTGCTCATTGTTGCCGTAGCGGGTGAGGTGCAGCTGGACGCGCAGACGGTCGTTGATCGGGGACGGGATTTCCAACGGTTCGGCGTAGTTCTCCGACTCGAAGTACTCCTTGAAGCGGGGGTGACGCACCAGGTTGGTCACCGGCTGCCCCCCATCCTGAGGGGTCTTGAAACCGAGCAGGGTTTCCGCGGCGCGGTTCCACCATTCCAGGTTGCCATCGCTGTCGAGCATGATGACCGCATCGCGCAGGGCGGCAGTGGACTCCTGCACCCGGTCGATCACCGCCTGCAGGCGACCGCGCACGCGCTGGTCACGGCGCTGCAGGTGATAGATGCTGTCGAACACCTCACCCCACAGACCGTAGCCGTCGGGTGGTGCTTCGTCGGGCTGGTGGTTGCGCAGCCAGTCATGCAGGCGCAGCAGTTGCTTGAGTGTCCACCCCAGGTACAGCGCCAGGCCGATGGCAAGGCTCCAGCCGTAATAACCGCTGACCAGGCCGCCGATCAGGCAGACGGTGATCAGCAGCAGCAGGTGGCGAATCAGGGTCGCGTGCCAGTTCTGGTTCAATTGACAGATCCTTCGGATCCAGCCGCATGCTGCAAGCCACACGCTGCATGAAGAAGCGGATC
This sequence comes from Pseudomonas sp. NBRC 111131, assembly GCF_001320525.1. Classification (NCBI taxonomy): domain Bacteria; kingdom Pseudomonadati; phylum Pseudomonadota; class Gammaproteobacteria; order Pseudomonadales; family Pseudomonadaceae; genus Pseudomonas; species Pseudomonas sp. NBRC 111131. The sequence continues at coordinate 107,938 of NZ_BCBH01000010.1, forward strand.
GGTGATGCTGATAGTCCATTTTCGAGCCCGGGCGCTGCACGCGTTGACGTGCAGCTTTAGGCTGGAAGCTCGCAACTAGCTTTTGGTCGAGAAGCGGTAACCCGTGCCCCGGACGGTTTGTACCAGATTTTCGTACGCTTCACCCAGTGCCTTGCGCAGGCGACGGATGTGCACGTCGACGGTGCGCTCTTCGACGTAGACGTTGCCGCCCCAGACCTGGTCGAGCAACTGGCCACGGGTGTAGGCGCGCTCCTGGTGGGTCATGAAGAACTGCAGCAAACGGTACTCGGTAGGGCCCATTTCGGCCGGTTTGCCGTCGATGGTCACACGGTGGCTGATCGGGTCGAGCAGCAGGCCGCCAACTTCGATCGGCGCTTCGCTGTCGCTTGGGCCGGTGCGACGCAGCACGGCTTTCAGGCGGGCAACCAGCTCGCGTGGCGAGAACGGCTTGGTGATGTAGTCGTCGGCGCCGACCTCCAGGCCCTGGATCTTGTTGTCCTCTTCACCTTTGGCGGTGAGCATGATGATCGGGATGTCCCCGGTCAGCTCGTCGCGCTTGAGGCGGCGGGCAAGTTCGATCCCGGAGGTGCCGGGCAGCATCCAGTCGAGCAGAATCAGGTCAGGCTTGCGGTCGACGATGATGGCGTGGGCCTGCTGGGAATTTTCTGCCTCCAGGCAGTCATAGCCGGCCATTTCCAATGCAACGGCGATCATCTCGCGAATAGGCGCTTCGTCGTCGACGATCAGAATGTTCCTGCCAACCATGCTCAAAACCTCTCCCGGAAAATCGTGTCTGGCCCGCATTAGATAACGGAATTATTGCAGCTGTGTGACAGGGTGTTGGCCGTTCTGGCGACATTGCATGACTGAACTAGGCTTCAAAGAGCCGCTCCCTGCGGTAAACAGACCGCAATCCACCCCGATCAATGGTGATTCCAATGACACGACATACGCTGAGCTGGATGGCCCTATTCGCTGCACTTGCGCTCCCGGGGGTGGCGTCCGCCAACCACGCCATGGAGAAGGACGGCATGTGGGTCGACCACGCCGGCATGACGCTGTACACCTTCGACAAGGACGCCGGCGGCAAGTCGATGTGCAATGGCGATTGTGCGAAGAACTGGCCGCCGCTCAAAGCCGAGAAAGGCGAAAAGGCCGAAGGCAAGTGGACTCAGATCAAGCGCGATGACGGCTCCATGCAGTGGGCATATGACGGCAAGCCGCTGTACACCTTCGTCAAGGACAAGAAGGCCGGTGATATGACCGGTGACGGCATGAAGGATGTCTGGCACGTCGCCAAGCCTTGAGCTCCAGGCCGCTCCTGCAACGGCACCGCAGTTGCCTGCAGGCGCGGCCTGTCGGGAGGAAGTTACGAAGCAGCCCCAAAGGGTTCAACGCAGTGCGTAATCCAGCACCACACCCATGAAGATCAACAACCCCGCCCAGTGGTTGTGCAGAAATGCCTTGAAGCACGCATCCCGGTCCAGTTTGCGTGTGGACCAGAATTCCCAGGCAAAGCACAGCGCCGCACCCAGCAGGCCCAGGTGGAACCAGCCGCCGAGATCAAAGCGGCTGCCCGCCAGCAGCAAGCAGCCCAGCGACAGCATCTGCAGGGTCAGGATGATCGCCCGGTCGGCCTCGCCGAACAGGATTGCGGTCGATTTCACGCCGATCTTCAGGTCGTCGTCACGATCGACCATGGCGTAGTAGGTGTCATAGCCCACCGTCCACAGCAGGTTGGCGATGTACAGCAGCCAGGCACTGGCCGGCAACTCGCCGCCCGCAGCGGTGAAGGCCATGGGGATGCCCCAGGAATACGCCGCGCCTAGCACCACCTGTGGGTAGTAGGTGTACCGCTTCATGAACGGGTAGCAGAACGCCAAAGCCACTGCGCCAAACGACAGCCAGACCGTACGGCTGTTGGTGCACAGCACCAGCAGGAAACTCACCCCCACCAGGATGGCGAACAGCGCCAGGGCCTCACGCGGTTTGACACGGCCGCTGGCCAGCGGGCGGTCGGCGGTGCGTTTGACGTGGCCATCGACCTTGCGATCAGCGAAGTCGTTGATACAGCACCCGGCAGCTCGCATCAGCACCACGCCGAGGCCGAAGATCAGCACATTGGCCAGGGTGGGCGAGCCTTGTCCGGCGATCCATACCGCCGACAGGGTCGGCCACAGCAGCAGGTAGATACCGATTGGCCTGTCCATGCGGCTTAGCTGAACAAAGTCCCAGGCGCGCGGGTGCACACGGTTGAGCGACTTGAGCAGTTGCAGGTACATCAGCGGTTGTCCTCCTTGGCCGCTTGCCATAGTGCCGGCAGGAACACTTCGGCCACCAGCAGGTCGAGGCCGTCGCGCTCAAAGCGTGAACGCCGCCCCCATAAATCCGCGTCCGCGGCTTCGCGAGGCAACCAGGCCTGTGGATAAGCACACACCTCGATCGGATGGCGGATGAACGCCTGGTCGCAGAACAGCAATTCGCCCAGCGACCGGCTGCCCAGGGTTTCCAGGTCCAGGCCGCCCCGCTCCAGGGCGCTGCGGCTGGCAACGCTGCGGGCAAATACCCACGGCTGGCCATGGCCGCGCAGGTACACCTCACGCACCCAGCCCTCGGCGCCCGGCGCGATGCCCAGCGCCCGGCATTCGTCATCGCGCAGCGGCTGCCAGCCCTCGAACAGGGGTGTCACACTGAAATGATCGTTGGAAAGACGAGTAAGGCGACGAGTCAGGGAGCCTTCGTCGAACAGCCAGTCGAGAGTAGGCTGGCCGATATCGTTCGCCAGCAGTGAATACGGCAGCCACGCGAGAGCGGCTGCTTGCGGGGATTCGTACGACACGTCGGTATGCTTTGTTACAGCCAAAGAGGCGGCGAGCTTAGCATGATTGCCCCGACTGCTTGCATAATGCCCGCGAAAGGGCATTCAGCCCGCACAATAAAGCCTGAGTCTGTACCGAGGAACCAGAACCGATGAAGAAGTGGCAATGTATTGTCTGTGGCCTGATCTATGACGAAGCCGAAGGCTGGCCGGACGACGGTATCCTGCCTGGCACACGCTGGGAGGATGTGCCCGAGGACTGGCTGTGCCCCGACTGCGGTGTGGGCAAGAGTGACTTCGAAATGATCGCCATCGGCTGATTTCAACACTGTTCGAATGAGAGGAACGCAGCACATGTCCCCAGTGGTAATCATCGGTACCGGCCTTGCCGGCTACAACCTGGCCCGCGAATTTCGCAAGCTCGACGCTGATACGCCGCTGTTGCTGATTACCGCCGATGACGGACGTTCCTATTCCAAGCCGATGCTGTCCACCGGCTTTGCCAAGCATAAGGACGCCGATGGCCTGTGTATGGCCGAGCCGGGCGCGATGGCCGAGCAACTCAAGGCCGAGATCCGTACCCACACGCGTATCAGCGGCATCGACCCAGGTCACAAGCGCCTGTGGATCGGTGAAGAGGCTGTGTGCTATCGCGACCTGGTGCTGGCCTGGGGCGCGCAGACAGTGCAGGTGCCGCTGGAAGGGGATGGCGCCGACCGTGTGTTCCCGATCAACGATCTGGAAGATTACGCGCGTTTTCGTGCCGCAGCTGCTGGCAAGCAACGTGTATTGATCCTGGGGGCTGGCCTGATCGGTTGTGAGTTCGCCAACGACATGAGCCTGGGCGGTTTCCAGGTCGACGTGGTGGCGCCGTGCGAACAGGTCATGCCAACCCTGCTGCACCCGGCCGCCGCTGCTGCCGTGCAGGCCGGCCTGCAGGGCCTGGGCGTGCGCTTCCATCTGGGGCCGGTTCTGACCCGGCTGGCGCAGGCCGACGAAGGCCTTGAAGCACACTTGTCCGACGGCAGCGTGATTGCCTGTGACCTGGTTGTCTCGGCCATTGGCCTGCGCCCCCGCACCGACCTGGCCGCTGCAGCTGGGCTGCAGACCAACCGTGGCGTGGTGGTGGACCGGCACCTGCGTACCTCCCATGGCAATATCTTCGCGTTGGGCGATTGTGCCGAGGTCGAAGGCATCAACCTGTTGTATGTAATGCCCTTGATGGCCTGCGCGCGCGCTTTGGCCCAGACCCTGGCAGGCAACCCGACCCAGGTCAGCTACGGGCCGATGCCGATCACCGTGAAAACGCCGGCGTGCCCGTTGGTGGTTTCGCCACCTCCGCTCGGGCAAGACGGCAATTGGCAGGTTGAAGGGCAGGGCAGTGACCTCAAGGTGCTCTGCCACGGCGCTGACGGCCAGCTGCTGGGCTATGCCCTGACGGGCAGCGCGGTCATGGAAAAGCTCGCGCTGAATCGGCAGCTACCTGCCTTGATGGCGTAAATAGCAGGCGTTCTGTCGGATTTATCCTGTTATTGCCCGCACAATGGCCGCCCAGATACTGGCGCGGCCTCGGTGGGCGTGCCATTCTCACTTCCGTCTGCCGCAGATTAGAGCCTGCGGTGCCTTGAACGCTGCTTTCATGGCAGCACGGCAATAACAACAAGAAATCCCGTCAAAGAGGCTTCACTATGCGTAAACCAGAACTCGCCGCCGTCATCGCCGAAAAGGCTGATCTGACCAAGGAAAAGGCCAATCAGGTGCTGAACGCGATTCTCGACAGCATCACGGGTGCCCTGGACAAGGACACCGTCACCTTGGTTGGTTTTGGCACCTTTGAAAAACGCCATCGTGGTGCCCGCACTGGCAAAAACCCCCAGACCGGTGAACCGGTGAAGATCAAGGCCAGCAATACGGTAGCCTTCAAACCTGGCAAGAACCTGAAAGAGAGCGTCAACGTTCCAGCCAAGCCGACCAAGAAAGGCAAGTGACCGGCGCCTGACACACTCAGCCTCTGTCCAAGCGGGCGCCTACGGGCGCCCGTTGTGCTTTCTGAAGGCGTTGCGCAACGAACTTGCATAAGTAGTTCAGGAAAAGGATAAACTGCGCGCCTTAGTCATATTTCATTCGAGGCGCGTCGATGAAGTTTCGCTTTCTTCTCTGGGCCATGGGTCTGCTGATGGCCAGGGCCAGCCGCACCAATCCGGCGTTCCAGCAGCAACTCAAGGACAAGGACCTGGTGTTCCAGATGCAGACGCTGGACGGCAAGGTTGCAAGGCACTTCATCGTCAGCGGCGAACGCATCAGCAGCAAGGGTGGCAGCCACCCGCAACCGGCCTTTGCCATTGCCTTCAAGGATGCTGCCTATGGCTTCGCCACGATGCAAGCCAGCAACAAGCAGTTGGCGTTCATGCAGGGCATTCAGGACAAGAGCATCCAGATCAAGGGCAACCCGGCGCTGGTGATGTGGTTCCAGGGCTTGATGAAATACCTGAAACCGAAAAAGAAGAAAGGCTGAAAATGCGGGGGCTGCTGTGCAGCCCATTGCGTGTCTTCAAAGAAGCGCCGCTGTGGCTGTGGGGCTTGCGGGCGACAGGGCCGCAAGGCGGCCCCACGGGTATCAATGCGGTGCGTGGAACTGCGAAGCCAGCTCGCGCAACAGGCTCTCAGCCTCAAGCACTTTGTTCACCACGTCCTCGGCCTTGTCCCGCGTAACCCCCAAACGCTCCAGCAACTCGTCAGGTATCGCTTCCTCAGGTCCCGACCCGATCCCGCGCGAGCGCAGCAAGCGGGTCGCCAGGCACACCAGGTTGGGGTACGCCGAGTATTCGCCATCGTACGAAGGGTCGTGCTGGAAGCGCAGCGCGGTCGAGAGTTCGTCTGGCATGTCCCACAACTTCATCAGCCAGGCACCGATCTGTTCGCGGCTGATCCCCAGCAGATGCTGCTCCACATAGGTGTGGGACAGGTGCGGGTTGACCTCCAGATGACGGCAGATCAGCGAGAAGTGTGGCGGGAACACGTGCGCCAGCAACAGGTACCCAAAATTATGCAGCAACCCGGCCAGGTAGGTCAGGCCGGCTTCCGGGCGCTCTGCGCGCGGCATGGCCCGGGTCAGGCCTTCGATGATGGCAGCGGTGTAGATCGACTGCTGCCAGTAGGGCGTTGCCTGTTGCGGTTGATCCTTGGGCAGGCTCAGGGTTTTGCCCAGGGCCAAGCCCAACGCCAGGTTGATTACCAGATCAAAACCCAGCACGCGCACGATGGCATCTTCTACCGAACGGATCTTGCCAGGCGAGGCGTAGTAGGGCGATGCGGCCCAGCTGACCACCTGGGCGGCCAGTGCCGGGTCGGTTTCGACCACGCCAGTGATATCGTCGATGCTGGCGTTGGGGTCGACCCGCAGCTTGATGATCTTCTGCGCGGTATCGGCCAGCGGCGGTATCTCGATGGTTTCTTCCAGGCGCTTCTGGATGCGTCGGGCGGTAAAGGCCTGAACGGCTTGGCTGATCTCCCTGGAATCGTCAAGCGGCCGGTCTAGGTTAGGGCGGATGTCCCCCACCGGTTGGCCGAAGTTGCCAGCGCTGGCCTTGCTGAGCATGCCCTTGAAGTCGTCACGCTTGATGTCCAGCAACAGGCCAGCCTCGCCCGACTGGATCAGCAGGTGCTCGGCGTTGAGCAAATCGCTCTCGTACAGGCACGGTGAGCTGGTCAGGGCCGGGATCGCCGGCAAGGCCTTGAGCTGGTGCTTGTCGAGCATCTGCTTGAGGCGGTTCACCGGTACGGCCTTGAGCTTGCGACCCGTCAACTCTTCCAGGCGGCTGAGGTCGAGTAGCTTGCTCTGCGGGAACAGCACCATCAATGCGCCGATCTCGTCGTCGAGCAGGATCGCCTGCACGCGTGAGGCGGCTGACAGGTGCGGGTGCTCTGGCACCTCGCGATAGGCCACGCCCAGTTTTTCGAGCAACAGCCGAATGACAGACGGTGCATGTGGGGTTGCGGTGTCCAGGGCAACTTCGGTCATGGTCCGTTTCCACTGATTCTTTTGAAGGCGAAGTATAACCAGTCTGGTCGCAAAGCTGGATCCATTCTGGGACTAGCGTCACACCTGGCCATATTGCTGGCCGTGGCGCAGCCAGCGGTCGAGTAATGGGCTGACATGTTCAGGCCAGCGTGCGATCAATGCCTGGGCGGCATCACGCACCGCTGGCAACAGGTCGGCATCGCGCATCAGGTCGGCGACCTTGAACTGCAGCAAGCCTGTCTGGCGGGTACCGAGCATTTCGCCAGGGCCGCGCAGCTCAAGGTCTTTTTCAGCAATGACGAAGCCATCGTTGGTTTCGCGCATGATCCCCAGGCGTTCGCGGCCAATCTGCGACAGCGGCGGGTGATAGAGCAGCACGCAGTGACTCACCGCACTGCCTCGGCCTACCCGGCCGCGCAGTTGGTGCAACTGGGCCAGGCCGAGGCGTTCAGGGTTCTCGATGATCATCAGACTGGCGTTGGGCACGTCCACACCAACCTCGATGACTGTGGTGGCCACCAGCAGTTGCAGGTTGCCTTGCTTGAAATCGGCCATCACCGCGGCCTTTTCCGCAGGTTTCATGCGCCCGTGAATCAGGCCCACACGCAGCTCGCCCAAGGCGCTGCCAAGTTCCTCGTAGGTGCTCTGCGCGGCTTGGCAGGTGAGCTCTTCGGATTCCTCGATCAGGGTGCATACCCAGTACGCCTGGCGTCCCTCGGCGCAAGCGGCGCGTACCCGCTCGACCACCTCGAAGCGGCGGCTGTCGGCGACCAGCACGGTATTGACCGGCGTGCGCCCCGGCGGCAGCTCGTCGAGCACCGAGGTGTCGAGGTCGGCGTAGGCGCTCATGGCCAGGGTCCGCGGGATCGGTGTGGCGGTCATGATCAGCTGATGGGGGCACAGCTCGCCGGCCACACCCTTCTTGCGCAGCGCCAGGCGCTGCTGCACGCCAAAACGGTGCTGCTCGTCGATGATCGCCAGGGCCAGGTGCTTGAACTGTACCTCTTCCTGGAACAATGCATGGGTGCCGACAACCATCGGCGCGCCGTTGGCGATCTGCTCCAGGGCGCTGGCGCGGGCCTTGCCCTTGAGCTTGCCGGCCAGCCAGGCGACTTCGATCCCCAGCGGTTCGAGCCAGCGCTTGAAGGTGATGTAGTGCTGTTCGGCGAGAATCTCGGTGGGCGCCATCAGCGCCACCTGATAGCCCGCTTCAAGGGCCTGCAGCGCGGCGAGTGCAGCGACCACGGTCTTGCCGGCACCCACATCGCCCTGAACCAGTCGCATCATCGGTTCAGTCTGGCTCAGGTCGTAGGCGATTTCGTTGGCTACGCGCTGCTGGGCGCCAGTCGGCTTGAAACCCAGGTTGGCCAGGTACTGCGCCTGCAGGCGGTTGGCCTTGGGCAGCAGTGGCGCACGCAGGCTGCGCAGGCTTTCGCGCAGACGTTGCTGCGACAGCTGATGGGTCAGCAGTTCCTCGAAGGCCAGGCGGTGCTGGGCCCAATGCTGGCCCTCGGCGAGCTCGTCGAGGTCGGCCTCGGCTGGGGGGTTGTGCAAGTAGCGAATGGCATCGTCCAGCGGTGCCAGGTGGTAGTCGCGGGCCAGCTCGTCGGGCAGCCAGTCTGGCAGGCTGCGCGGGCCGAGCATGCCCAGGCTCTGCTGGCAGAGCAGGCGCAGCCGCTGCTGGGTGAGGCCTTCGGTGGTCGGGTAGATCGGCGTCAGGGTCTGCTCGACCGGAGGCGGTGGCTCGTCGCCGTTGAGTGCGCGGTACTCCGGGTGGTAGATCTCCAGGCCCGAGGCGCCGGGGCGCGCTTCGCCATAGCAACGCAGGTGGGTGCCACGCTTGAGGCCTTCCTTTTGCGCATTGCTGAAGTGGTAGAAGCGCAGGCTCAGCACACCGGTGCCATCGCCCAGGCGCACCACCAGGCTGCGGCGCTTGCCCATGGTCACGTCGGCGCCGCTGACCACGCCCTCGATCACGGCATCCTGGCCAGGGCGCAGTGCGCCGATGGGCACGACACGGGTGCGATCCTGATAGCGCAGCGGCAGGTGGAACAGCATGTCCTGCAGGTTTTCCAGGCCTACCTTGGCGAGCTTTTCCGCCATGGCTTCGCCTACGCCCTTGAGCGCTGTGACCGAGACCTTCGACAGCTCAGTCATGACTCAGGCCGGCTGTTCCACAGGCGGTTTGGCCACCGAACAGAGACGGATCGAGTCGGCAAGGATCTCGATCGCCTTCGGCCGCGGGAAGCTGGCGCGCCAGGCGATGGCCACGGTGCGGAACGGCGCAGGCGCGGTGAGCGGGCGCACTTCGATGACCCCAGGCGCGTAGTGGTGGCTATGCACCGCCGACAGCGGCAGGATCGACACGCCCAGGCCGGAAGCGACCATGTGGCGGATGGTTTCCAGCGAGCTGGACTCAACGGTGGTGTGCTTGGCGCCTTCGCCACCTTTGTTCAGCGTCGGGCACGCTTCCAGAACCTGATCGCGGAAGCAGTGGCCCTCACCGAGCAGCAGCAGGCTCTTGTCGTTGAGCATGGCGGTGTCGATGGTCTTTTTTGCCGTCCAGGGATGGTCGGCCGGCATCAGCGCGCAGAATGGTTCATCGTACAGCGGCAGCGTCAGCACGTCGGCTTCATTGAACGGCAGGGCAATGATCACCGCGTCCAGTTCGCCATTGCGCAGTTTTTCGCGCAGCACGTGGGTGAAGTTCTCTTCGATGTACAGCGGCATCTGGGGTGCCACACGGTGCAGCTGCGGGATCAGGTGGGGGAACAGATAGGGGCCGACGGTGTAGATGGCACCGACCTTCAGCGGGGCGGTCAGCTGGTTCTTGCCCGCCTGGGCCAGTTCGCGGATACCCTGGGCCTGCTCCAGCACCTTCTGCGCCTGGGCGACAATGCTTTCGCCGACCGGGGTCAGGCGCACCGCGCTCTTGCTGCGTTCGAAGATCAGCACGCCAAGCTCGTCCTCAAGCTTTTTCACACCGACCGACAAGGTGGGCTGGCTGACATGGCAACGCTCGGCGGCGTGGCCGAAGTGCTGCTCCTGGGCGAGGGTGACGATGTAGCGAAGTTCTGTGAGGGTCATAACGTGCGTCCATGAAGTTGCGAGCCCAGCATAGCGGCTGCAATCGATAGACGCACGTTATCAGACTTGCCGATGTGTGACAGAAACAAAAGTATCAGCGACGGTCCAGCGAGTAGACGAACGGCGCCACGACTTCGATCGTGCCATTGTTCAGCAACTCCGGTGGCGGTTTGGGTACAGTGCCGGCCCGGCGGATCATCTCCAGGGTTGCCCGGTCCAGTGCCGCGCTGCCCGAACCACCGGCCATCGAGTACGACACCACCTTGCCTTCGGCGTCGACCACGAAACGCAGGCGGTTGATGCCTTGCAGGCCACGGCGGCGTGCGTCTTCCGGGTAGCGCTTGTACTTCGCCAGGTGGCGCAGCAGGTCGCTCTGCCAGGTTGGCAACGCTTGGCTGTTGGAGGCAATGCTCGGCGCCGGTGCCGCCGACTTCTGCGGTGGCGTGTTGCTGGGCGGCGTGTCCGCTACGTGTTCCTTGGTGGGTGGTTCATCCCGCGGCGGCTCAGGCTTCTTCTCAGGCTTCGGAGGTTGAGGCTTGGGTTTGGGCTTGGGCGGCTTGGCGATGGCGATCTTCGGTTTCGGCGCCTCGGCTACCTTGGGCAGCGGTGGTTCTTCTACCGGTGCCGGCGGTTGTGGAGCGGCCTTGGGTGGTGGTGGCGGTGCGGGCTCGGGCAGCGGTGCCAGCTCGACCATCATGGCTGCCGGGGGCAGCTCGATGGCCTGGGGCACCGACCAGTTGAGCGTGAGCAGCACAGCGACGGCATGGACACCCAGCACAAGGGCCAGGCTGCCGCTGTAACGCGCCAGATTGTGCCGCGTCTTTGTCATTTCTTGGCTGCCGTCTCGAGACCTACCAGACCGACTTTGAGGTAGCCGGCCGCGCGCATGTTGTTCATCACTTCCATCAGGTCACCGTAATCCACGCCTTTGTCGGCCTGGAAGAAGATGGTGGTTTCCTTGTCACCCTTGGTCTTGGCGTCGAGCATCCGGCCAAGCTGGTCAGGGGCAGGTACCTGATCGTCGCCGACGTACAGCTTCTGGTCGGCCTTGACGCTGACGAACACGGGCTTCTCGGGCCTCGGCGCCGGCTTGGCGGTCGAGGCAGGCAGATCGACCTTGATGTCGACCGTGGCCAGGGGCGCGGCCACCATGAAGATGATCAGCAGTACCAGCATCACGTCGATGAACGGCGTGACGTTGATTTCGTGGTTTTCGGCGAGGTCGTCGCCACCTTCGTTGAGATGCAGGCCCATGGCTTACCCCACTTTCACCATGTGCGGGGCGGCGCGCTCGCCACCCTGGTGGTCGAGGTCACGGCTGACCAGCAGCAGGACCTGCGCCGAAGCGTCGGACACCTGAGCCTTGTAGCCGGCAATGGAGCGGGCGAAGACGTTGTAGATGACCACCGCCGGGATTGCTGCGACCAGGCCCAAGGCAGTGGCCAGCAGGGCTTCGGCAATACCTGGCGCCACGACCGCGAGGTTGGTGGTCTGGGTCTTGGCGATGCCGATGAAGCTGTTCATGATGCCCCATACCGTACCGAACAAGCCGACGAATGGCGCGGTGGAACCGATGGTGGCGAGCACGCCGGTGCCGCTGCTCATGGTACGGCCGCTTGCGGCCACCAGGCGCTCCAGGCGGAAGCTGACGCGTTCCTTGATGCCTTCTTTCTCGCGGGCATTGGCCGACAGGCGCATTTCTTCGAGGGCGTCGTGGACCAGGGTGTGGGCCAGGGTGCCTTCCTTGTTGGAGACTTCGCTGGCTTCCTTGAGGCTGGCGGACTTCTTCAGCTGGGCGATCTCACCGCGCAGGCGACGCTTGGCGCCCATCAGCTCGAAGCCTTTGGCGATCCAGATGGTCCAGGTGATGATCGAGGCGATCGCCAGGCCAATCATGACTGCCTTCACCACGATGTCGGCGTTCTTGTACATGCCCCACGGGGACAGGTCGTGGGCCATGCCCAGGGAGGTGTCCTCGACCAGCGCTTCGACGCTTGGGTCGGCTGCCGCCGGGGCGTCGACCGGGGTGGCTGCCTGGGCAGCACCCGCAGGCACCTGGCCTTCGGTCGCCGGGGTAGCCGGCGCGGTGGCGGCGGCTGGCGTACTGGCATTGGCGGCTGGCTCATCGGCCATTGCCACCGGGGCCAGCACCAGGCTGAACATCAGCGCGGCGATGGCACGCCATGCGCGCGACGGGGTTGGCGAAGCGGAAGGTTGAGTACGTGTCATGCTGGCCGGACCTGATGAAGAAAAAAGTGAGCGTTCTCCAAGGCCTCGAGATAGGCCGAGAACAGATAGGGGTGCCATTATTGCAAGTAATTCTTGTTAACAAAAGTAATCTTGTTGCTTTTTTCGCCCATGGTCTAGCCGCCTATCGTGTAATCCGGCTAGCCTGATCCTTTGGTCTAGGGAGTTTAGTGATGTCAGACCTATCAGCATTGATCGTAGGTTGTGGTGATGTAGGCAGCCGTCTGGCCCGTCAACTGCTGGCCCGTGGTTGGCAGGTGAGCGGCTTGCGGCGCTCGGTCGAGCGCCTTCCGCAAGGGGTCGCCCCGGTTGCCGCCGACCTGTGCGAGCCGAGCCTGCCCCAGGCTTGGCCACAGCGTTCGCCGGACTACCTGGTGTATTGCGTGGCGGCCAGCCAGCACGACGAGGCGGGATACCAGGCGGCTTACGTCGAGGGTCTGCGCCATGTGCTGGCGTGGTTGGCCGAGAAAGGCCAGCGCCCGCGGCGCCTGCTGTTCGTGTCCAGCAGCAGTGTGTTTGCGCAAAAGGAGGGTGAGTGGATCGATGAGACGGCCGCCACCGAGCCGGAAGGTTATTCGGGGCGTGTGATGCTGGAAGCCGAACAGTTGGCGTTGGCCAGTGGTATCCCGGCAAGCATCGTGCGACTGACTGGGATCTATGGGCCGGGCCGTGAGTGGCTGCTAAGCCAAGTGCGTCAGGGCTATCGTGTAGCCGAGGCACCACCGCTGTATGGCAACCGTATTCATGCGGAGGATGCGGCCAGCCTGCTGGCGTTCCTGCTGCAAGCCGATGCCGAGGGTGTGGCACTGGACGCATGCTATATAGGTGTGGACGACGACCCGGCACCGCTGGCCGATGTGGTGGCCTGGTTGCGCGCGTACATGGGCGTTACCGAGTGGTCCGATGAGCAGCGGGTACGGCGCACTGGCAGCAAGCGCTGCAGCAATGCGCGGGCGCGGGCCTTGGGTTGGGTGCCGGCGTATCCGAGCTATAAAGAAGGGTATGCGGCCATTCTGAAGGAGAAGGGGTGAGGTGTCTGGTCCTTTCCCGGGTACTCCGCTGAATGAGCAGTCAGTGGGGCACCCGCGAAAGGTCCGGTGTAGGAGGGCTCAATCCTTCTCCAGCACCCACTGGCGATTCCCCGCCGCCAACTCAGGCATTTCATCCGGCTGCGCACGGTTTACCGCCTGGAAAATCTCCAGCTTGTCGCCATCGCGCTTGAAGATGAACGGCGCACCGCGCTGGTTGCGCTCCAGCCACAGGCTGTCGTTGCTCCCGCCCATGCTGGCGCAATCGCCTGCCAGGCACAGGGCGTAACGGTCCGGGCCGGGCAGGCCAGTGACGCTGCCATTGTCGGCGAAACGCACCACGCCGCCTTGGCCCTGGCCTTCGACGATCTTCCAGTCACCGCCCAGGTAGGCCTGGTACAGCGCTTTCTCGAAGCTACCACCCAACGGTGCATTGCCAGGCTGCTTGGCGCGCACGAAGGTCTGCTGGGCACCGGACTGATCGGTGCTCTTGAGCTCGTCGCCGTCCAGCGCCAATTGCTCGACCTGGCCACCTTCGAAACTGGCCTGCCATTGCTTCTCGTTGGCGGTCAGCTGGCCGTCAGCGGCTTCGAAACCATTGCTGTAGCTGGCCTGTTGATTGGCCACGTCGAGCTTCCACTCGAAGACCGGGCCGTGTTCGTTCAGGGCTTGGCGCAGGCTGCCACCTTTTACGGCGGCTTTGATGGCGTCCTGGTTGACCCAGGTGCCGTTGAAATCTTCAGGTTTGTGGCTGGCGCAGCCGCTCAGAAGCAGGGCTGCCAGCGCGAGAGGCAGTGCTTGACGCATGATGGAATAACCTTGAGCTGGATGGTGACGGGCAGGGCGCCCGTCACCGGCGGCATCACTCGATGACCAGGATAGCGTCCATTTCGACCTGGGCGCCTTTAGGCAGCGCGGCAACGCCAATGGCGGCGCGGGCTGGGTAAGGCTGCTCGAAGTAGCGACCCATCACCTCGTTGACCTTGGCGAAATGGCTCAGGTCAGTGAGGAAGATGTTCAGCTTGACGATGTCCTTGAACGAGCCGCCAGCGGCTTCGGCCACCGACTTGAGGTTCTCGAAGACCTGCACGGTCTGGGCTTCGAAGCCTTCAACCAGTTCCATGGTCTTCGGGTCCAGCGGGATCTGGCCCGACATGTACACGGTATTGCCGGCCTTGATCGCTTGCGAGTAGGTGCCGATAGCGGCAGGTGCCTTGTCGCTGTTGATGACGGTCTTGCTCATGATGACTCCTTGCGGTTGGCGGACTACGTACGCATGCGGGTGATGCGAACCACACCTGTCAGCGTACGCAGCTTCTTGATCACACGAGCCAGGTGCACGCGGTCGTGCACGCTGACCACCAGTTGGACAACGCTGATACGGCCGTCGCGTTCGTCCATGCTGATCTTCTCGATGTTGCCGTCGGCGGCGTTGACGCTGCTGGCCAGCAGGGCGATCAGGCCGCGCTGGTGTTCGAGCTCGACACGCAATTCGACGTTGAATTCGCCGGTGATGTCCTTGGCCCAGGAAAGCTGCACGCACTTCTCTGGGTTATGCCGGATTTCACTGATGTTGCGGCAGTTTTCCAGGTGCACGACCATGCCCTTGCCCGCCGAGAGGTGGCCGACGATCGGGTCACCCGGGATCGGCGTACAGCATTTGGCGTAGCTCAGCACCAGGCCTTCGGTGCCGCGGATCGCCAGCGGGCCTTCTGGTGCGGGCAACGGCTCGCCCTCGGCCGACAACAGGCGACGGGCGACCACATAGGCCATGCGGTTGCCCAGGCCGATGTCTTCGAGCAGGTCTTCGATCAGCTCCAGGCGGTATTCGGCCAGAATCGCATTGATGCGCTCCTGGGGGATCTTGTCCAGGCTGCTGTCGAAGCCGGTCAGCACCTTGTTCAACAGGCGCTCGCCCAGGTTGATCGACTCGGAGCGGCGTTGCTGCTTGAGGGCGTGGCGGATGTGCGTGCGGGCCTTGCCGGTGACCACGAAGTTGAGCCAGGCCGGGTTGGGCCGGGCACCTGGGGCGCTGACGATTTCTACCGTCGAGCCGCTTTGCAGTGGTTCGGACAGCGGCGCCAGGCGTCGGTTGATGCGGCAGGCGATGCAACTGTTGCCCACGTCGGTGTGCACCGCATAGGCGAAGTCGACGGCGGTGGAGCCTTTTGGCAGCTCCATGATCCGGCCTTTGGGGGTAAAGACGTAGACCTCGTCCGGGAACAGGTCGATCTTCACGCTCTCGATGAATTCAAGCGAGTTGCCTGCGCGCTGCTGCAGCTCGAGGATGCCCTTGACCCATTGGCGTGCGCGGGCGTGGCTGCCCTTGGGCTGCTCGTCGTCGTTGGACTTGTACAGCCAGTGCGCGGCGATGCCGTTGTTGGCCATCTCTTCCATCTCGCGGGTGCGGATCTGGATTTCGATGGGCACGCCGTGCATGCCGAACAGCGTGGTGTGCAACGACTGATAGCCGTTGGCCTTGGGAATCGCGATGTAATCCTTGAAGCGCCCGGGTAGCGGCTTGTACAGGTTGTGCACGGCGCCGAGCACGCGGTAGCAGGTGTCGACCTTGTCGACGATGATGCGGAAGGCATACACGTCCATGATCTCGTTGAAGGCGCGGCGTTTGCCGCGCATCTTCTTGTAGATGCCATAGAGGTGTTTCTGCCGGCCGCTGACCTCGCCCTGGATACCGTCGGCAGCAAGGCAGTTGGCCAGCGATTGCTCGATCTTGGCGACGATCTCCTTGCGGTTGCCGCGTGCGCTCTTGACTGCCCGGTGGATCAGCGACGAACGCATCGGGTGCATGGCCTTGAAGCCGAGGTCCTCGAATTCCACGCGCACGGTGTGCATGCCCAGCCGGTTGGCGATAGGGGCGTAGATTTCCAGGGTTTCCTTGGCGATACGCCGGCGTTTCTCACCGGATAGCACTTCCAGGGTACGCATGTTGTGCAGGCGGTCGGCCAGTTTGACCAGGATCACGCGGATGTCGCGCGCCATGGCCATGGCCATCTTCTGGAAGTTCTCGGCCTGCGCCTCGGCCTTGGTCTCGAAGTTCATCTGGGTCAGTTTGCTGACCCCGTCGACCAGCTCGGCAACCGTCTCGCCAAATTGCTGGCTGAGGGCTTCCTTGGCGATGCCGGTATCTTCGATCACGTCGTGCAGCATGGCCGCCATCAGGCTCTGATGGTCCATGTGCATGTCGGCGAGGATGCTGGCCACGGCCAGCGGATGGGTCACGTAGGGTTCGCCGCTGCGGCGGCGTTGCCCATCGTGCGCCTGTTCGGCGTAGAAGTAGGCCCGGCGAACCAGGTTGACCTGTTCGGGGCCCAGGTAGGTCGACAGCCGTTCGGCTAAGGCTTCTATGCCCGGCATGGTTTCACCTCTTGCCGAGGAAGAGGGCCTTGTGCCGCGCGACGTCGACCAGGCATGGATCAGACAGCCTCGTTGGACTCGTCCTCGAACGCGGCGAAGACCGGATCCTCGGTGACGATCTCTTCGGCGGCGATGAACTCAGGGGTGACGATACCTTCGGCGATTTCGCGCAGGGCGACCACGGTCGGTTTGTCGTTTTCCCATGCTACGCGCGGCTCTTTGCCGCCGGTAGCCAGCTGACGGGCGCGCTTGGTCGAGAGCATGACCAGCTCAAAACGGTTATCCACGTGTTCCAGGCAGTCTTCAACAGTTACGCGGGCCATGGTCTTCCTCAGTAGCAAATGCGATGGGCGTGCAGCCCAATAGTGGGCAGGCGGACTCGATAGTATAAAAATTCACCAGCCAATAGGGAAGCGCTGTTTTGCCGGACGGCACTGTGCAGACTTCTTCGCGGGCAAGCCCGTTCCCACCGGATCTGTACCTTTCTCACCCGCACCGCTCACTTACCAGGCGCGGGCTTGCCCGCGAAAGTGCCGCAACAGACACCCTCACACGTGAGCCTGACGATAACCTCAGAGCATCGCGTCACGCAACCGCGGGGTCAGCTCCTCGAACAAGGTCTGCACCGATCGCAGCGCCCGGCAATCCGGTCGGGTCAGCAGCCATAGCTGGGTATCACAGCCCGGCAGCGGCCCGCTCAGGGCATCGACACCGGGCAGGGCATCCACCATGTAGTCGGGCAGCGCTGCGACGCCAAGGCCGGTGCTTACCAGCTGCGCGATGGTCGACATGCTGCTGCACTGGTAGCGCGGGCTCAGCCCTGGGTTGTGCTGATTGCGCCAGACCACGGTAGGGTGATCCTGCATCGAATCGTCGGGGGCTATCCAGGGCACGCTGTTGTGCGACTCGGCCAGGCGCTCGCGCCACTGTGGCTGGCCACAGATCACGTAGGACGTGGAGCCCAGGCAGCGCCCCACCAGGTGTTCCGGCGGCGTATTGGTCAGCCGCAAGGCGATGTCGGCATCGCGGCGGCTGAGGTTGGCGAAGGTGTTGGAGGTGCCCATTTCCAATGACAGCGCCGGGTAGTTGGGCATGAAGGCTGCCAGCGCGGGCAGCAGCAAGCTGTGCATCACCGCTTCGGTGCAGGTCAGGCGAACGGTGCCACTGACCACCTGTTCGCCACTGGTCATGGCGATGCGCGCCGCCTCCAGTGCCTGCTCAGCCCGTTCGGCCTGTTCAGCCAGGGCCTGGGCAGTGTCGGTTGGCAGGTAGCCTTTGCGGCTCTTGACGAACAGCGCGGTACCGAGCGCCGATTCCAGCCGGCGGATCGAGCGGAATACGGTGGAAACGTCGACCTTGAGCAGTTCGGCGGCCTTGGCCAGCGAGCGACCGCGTTCCAGCGCCAGGACCAGGGAAAGGTCGGCATGGGTAATCTGATATTGCATTGGTGCACGCTCTGCTTGCCGAATTGCCAATGTCTGTTGCATTGAGGCCATTTTATAGTGGAACCGCCCCTGGGAATCAATGCGCCCGGTCGGGCAACCAATCCCCACGATGGGAAAGTGAAAAAAACAACAGCTGCAACCATCGTCGCCCGTGAGGCGCCAGCCGTACCCCCACATCGCCGCAGCACATCAAAGGATGTACACCATGACGTCGGTCACCCCGTGCGCCAGTTCTTCCAGCGAGATGAAAGACTTCCTCCAGGCCCATCCGGACACGCAGTACGTCGATCTGCTGATCTCCGACATGAATGGCGTGGTACGTGGCAAGCGCATCGAGCGGGCCAGCCTGCACAAGGTGTACGAGAAGGGGATCAACCTGCCAGCGTCGCTGTTCGCCCTCGATATCAACGGCTCGACCGTTGAAAGCACGGGCCTTGGGCTGGACATTGGCGATGCCGACCGTATTTGCTTCCCCATCCCTGGCACGCTCTGCAACGAGCCCTGGCAGAAGCGCCCCACCGCCCAGTTGTTGATGACCATGCACGAGCTCGAAGGCGAGCCGTTCTTTGCCGACCCGCGTGAAGTGCTGCGCCAGGTGGTGAGCAAGTTCGACGCCATGGGCCTGGCTATCTGCGCCGCGTTCGAGCTGGAGTTCTACCTGATCGACCAGGACAACCTCAACGGTCGCCCGCAGCCGCCACGCTCGCCCATCTCTGGCAAGCGCCCGCAGTCGACCCAGGTCTACCTGATCGACGACCTCGACGAGTACGCCGACTGTCTGCAGGACATGCTCGAAGCCGCCAAGGAGCAGGGCCTTCCGGCCGACGCCATCGTCAAGGAAAGCGCCCCTGCGCAGTTCGAGGTCAACCTGCACCACGTTGCCGACCCGCTCAAGGCCTGCGACTACGCGATCCTGCTCAAGCGCCTGATCAAGAACGTCGCCTACGACCATGAAATGGACACCACCTTCATGGCCAAGCCCTATCCGGGCCAGGCGGGCAACGGCCTGCATGTGCACATCTCGCTGCTGGACAAGAAGACCGGCAAGAACATTTTCGCCAGCGATGACCCGCTGCAAAGCGACACGCTGCGCCACGCCATCGGTGGCGTGCTGGAAACCATGCCTGCATCGATGGCCTTCCTCTGCCCGAACATCAACTCGTACCGTCGTTTTGGCGCACAGTTCTATGTGCCCAACGCACCGAGCTGGGGCTTGGATAACCGCACCGTAGCGGTTCGCGTGCCAACCGACAGCAGCGACAACGTGCGCATCGAGCACCGTGTGGCCGGCGCCGACGCCAACCCGTACCTGATGCTCGCCGCGATCCTCGCCGGTATCCACCACGGGCTGACCAGCAAGGTCGAACCGGGCGCACCGATCGAAGGCAATTCGTACGAGCAGTTGGAGCAGAGCCTACCGAACAACCTGCGCGACGCCCTGCGTGCACTGGATGACAGCGAGGTCCTGAACCAATACATCAGCCCGGACTACATCGATATCTTCGTGGCCTGCAAGGAAAGCGAGCTGGCCGAATTCGAAGTGTCGATCTCCGACCTCGAGTACAACTGGTACCTGCACACGGTGTAAGCCCATGAGCGCAAATGCGGTCCCCTTGATCGGTGTCAGCGCCTGCCGCCAGCAGGTGGGGAAGAACTCGTCGCACACGGTGGGCGACAAGTATGTCGAGGCGGCCGGCTTTGCCGGACTTCCGCTGATTCTGCCAGCGCGCGACGGGGGCAGCGACACGCAGGCGCTGCTGGCCCAACTCGATGGCATTCTTTTTACCGGTTCGCCTTCAAATGTCGAGCCGCATCATTACAATGGCGCCCCCAGCGCGGAAGGAACCCGGCACGATTTTGCACGTGACCGCCTGACCTTGCCGCTGCTGCAGGCGGCCATTGCCGCCGGTGTACCGGTGTTCTGCATCTGTCGTGGTTTCCAGGAGCTGAATGTGGCCCTGGGCGGAAGCTTGCACCAGCGGGTGCAGGAACTGCCTGGTTACCTGGACCACCGTGAACCTGAGGACGCACCCCTTGAGGTGCAATACGGCCCTCGTCACCCCGTCGGCATCGAGCCGGGTGGGATGTTCGAGCGCCTGGGCCTGGCTGCGCAGTTCGAGGTCAACTCGCTGCACAGCCAGGGCGTCGACCGCCTGGCCCCTGGGCTGCGTGTCGAAGCACGGGCCCCGGATGGCCTGATCGAAGCGGTGTCCATGCCTGACGCGCCGGGCTTCGTGCTCGGCGTGCAGTGGCACCCGGAATGGCGTTTCGCCGACAACCCGGTTTCCCGGCGCCTTTTCCAGGCGTTCCGCGAAGCCTGCATTGCCCATGCTGCACGGGAGGTATCTGGCCGCAAGGCCGGCTGATGTCAGCCGAAAGTCTTGGATGACGCACCTTTCGCTGCACGCTTTCAATGAGTGAAAGCAGGCCGTGTTCGCATGGCCTGTGAAAACAATACCAATATCGACGGCAAATACTCATGAGCAATTACACAGAAGCCGGCCGCCCACCCGATGCGGCCGACTCGGGCAGCACTCAGCGCAGCAAAGGCCTGGCCAAGGGCCGTCTTGGCCTGTTGGCCAGCGTGGTGCTGGGCATTTCTACCATTGCCCCGGTCTACACCCTGACCGGTGCCCTCGGCCCGACCGTACGTGAGGTCGGCGCTCACCTTCCCGCCGTGTTCATCGTTGGTTTCCTCCCCATGCTGCTGGTCGCCCTCGGCTATCGCGAGCTGAACTCGGCGGAGCCGGACAGCGGCACCTCGTTTACCTGGTCTGCGCGTGCCTTCGGCCCGATGATTGGCTGGATTGGTGGCTGGGGGCTGGTGGTTGCCACGACCATCGTGCTGTCGAACCTGGCAGGCGTTGCAGTGGACTTCTTCTACCTGTTCCTTGGGCAGATCACCGGCCACCATGCCTTGGCTGCGTTGGCAGATAACCTTTTGATCAACATCACCACCTGTTGCGTGTTCATCGCCTTGGCGGTGTGGATCTGTTGCCGTGGCATGGCCACCACCATGACGGTGCAGTATGGCCTGGTGGCCCTGCAACTGATGGTGCTGATCGGCTTTGCCTTTGCAGCATTCGGCGGTACCACGGCGCCGCCACCTCTGGAATTCGACTTCGCCTGGTTCAACCCGTTTGGCGTCGAGTCGTTCTCGGCGTTTGCTGCGGGGCTGTCGCTGTCGATCTTCATCTTCTGGGGCTGGGACGTGTGCCTGACTGTCAGCGAGGAGTCGGTTGGCAGTGACGAGGTGCCTGGCAAGGCGGCCACCTGGACGGTGCTGCTGATCCTTGGTCTGTACCTGCTGACCGCCATTGCCACCCTGCAGTTTGCCGGTATCAGCGATGTCGGCCTCGGCCTGAACAACCCACGTATTCAGGAGAACGTCTTCGCCCACCTGGCCGGCCCGGTCATGGGGCCGCTGGCGATCCTGATGTCCATCGCCGTACTGGCCAGCACGGCGGCGTCGTTGCAGTCCACTTTTGTTTCGCCAGCGCGCACGTTGCTCGCCATGGGGTATTACGGTGCCGTACCGCAGCGCTTTGCCAGTGTCTGCCCGCGCTCGCAAACGCCGCGTTATGCGACCATCTGCGCGGGTATTGCCGCGGGCCTGTTCTACGTGACCATGCGTACCTTGAGCGAGAACGTGCTGGCAGACACCATCACCGCCCTGGGCATGATGATCTGCTTCTACTATTCGCTGACCGCATTTGCCTGCGTCTGGTACTTCCGCCACAGCCTGTTCGACAGCCTGCGTCACTTCTTCATGCGTGGCCTTTGCCCGCTGGTAGGGGGTGTGATTCTGTCGGTGATTTTCGTACGTACCGCGATCGACAGCGCCTCGCCAGACTTTGGCAGTGGCTCGCACGTGGGTGGGCTGGGGTTGGTGTTCGTGATTGCGGCGATCATCTCGGCACTCGGGATTGTGCTGATGATGCTGTCGCGGATGCGAGCGCCGGCGTATTTCCTGGGGGCTACCCTGCGCCAGCAGGCGACCCTGCAGCTGCAAGAGTAAAACA
This sequence comes from Pseudomonas sp. NBRC 111131, assembly GCF_001320525.1. NCBI lineage: Bacteria > Pseudomonadati > Pseudomonadota > Gammaproteobacteria > Pseudomonadales > Pseudomonadaceae > Pseudomonas > Pseudomonas sp. NBRC 111131. Next base: position 129,981 of record NZ_BCBH01000010.1, read on the forward strand.
ATGGGCTGCCTCGCAGCCCTTCGCGGGTAACCCCACCCCAGGGGTACAACGTCGTTCATGACAACGGCACAGGGCCTCTGGGGGCGGGGTTACCCGTGAATCTTCAGCCGATCAGTTGCTTTAGCAGCGTCTCGTGCCGTGCCTGCTGCTTCTGCAACAGTAAACGGTTCGAGCGGAACACCGCCTTCAACTCTTCCAGTGCCGCGTCGAAGTTGTCATTGATGATGACGTACTCATACTCGTCGTAGTGCACCATCTCGCTGACCGCTTCTTTCATGCGCCCGGCAATGATCTCATCGCTGTCCTGGCCCCGGCCGTCCAGACGATGGCGCAGGGCCTCCAGGCTCGGCGGCAGGATGAAGATCGAACGCGCTTCGGGCATCAGCTCGCGCACCTGGCGGGCGCCTTGCCAGTCGATTTCCAGAATCAGGTCATCGCCCCGGTCCAGCACTTGCTGCAACGTGCTGCGCGAGGTGCCGTAGAAGTTGCCGAACACTTCAGCGTGTTCAAGGAAATCGTTCTTGTCGATCAGTGCCTTGAACGCTTCATGGCTGACGAAGTGATAGTTGACGCCGTGCTCCTCGCCCGGGCGTTTGCCGCGGGTAGTGTGCGAGACAGACACGCTGACGCGTTTGTCGTCTTTGATCAGGGCGTTGACCAGGCTGGTCTTGCCGGCACCGGACGGGGCCGAAACGATATAAAGGGTGCCGCTGCTGTGGTTCATGGTCGGGGTGGCCTTACTCGATGTTCTGTACTTGTTCACGCATCTGTTCGATCAGTACCTTCAGGTTGACCGCCGCTTGCGTGCTACGCGGGTCGAAGGCCTTGGAGCCCAGGGTATTGGCTTCGCGGTTGAGCTCCTGCATCAGGAAGTCCAGACGCCGGCCGGCGGCACCGCCGGACTTGAGCACCCGGCGTACTTCATTGACATGGGTGCTGAGGCGGTCCAGTTCCTCGGCAACGTCGCTCTTTTGCGCCAGCAGCACCATCTCCTGCTCCAGGCGCTGTGGGTCGAGTTCGGCCTTGAGGTCGCCGAAGCGGTCGATGATCTTCTGCCGTTGGGCGGCCAGCATCTGTGGTACCAGGGCGCGCAGGGTAGTGACCTCGGCGCCCATGCTGTCGAGCCGCTCGTTGATCAAGCGCGCCAGTTCCTGGCCTTCGCGCAGGCGGCCGGCCTTGAGTTCGGCCAGGGCGTCGTCGAACAGCGCCACGGCTTCGGCATTCAGTGCCTGCGGGTCGCTGGCGTCGGCCACCAGCACGCCCGGCCAGGACAGCACCTCGAGCGGGTTGAGCGGCGCTGGCTGCTTGATCAGGCCTGCCACCTCTTCGGCGGCGGCGACCAGTTGCGCGGCGCGCTCGCGGTCGACGTTCAGTGGCTTGCCGCTGTTGTCTTCGTGCAGGCGCAAGGTGCATTCGACCTTGCCGCGTGACAGGCCCTGGCGCAGGCCCTCGCGCACCGCGCCTTCCAGGTCGCGCAGGGCGTCGGGCAGGCGCAGGTGGGGCTCGAGATAACGGTGGTTGACCGAGCGCAGTTCCCAGACCAGGGTGCCTTGGCTGCCTGCGCGCTCGACACGAGCAAAAGCGGTCATGCTGTGCACCATGGAGAGTACCTCGCGTTGATAAGTTGAACAGGGCAACCTTTCGGCTGCAAGGCGCAGGATTGTAGCGCAGTGCGACCTTGCAGCCCAATCCGTCCATGTTACCGAGCGCGGTTAATGGCGGCGGGAAAAGGCGACAGGCTGTCCGCGACGCGACAATAAGCATGTCCTCGCCGGGCGGCGGGCTCTATAATGCTGGGCAGATTCAAAGTCCCAGTACAGGTATCCCAGATGAAACGTCCAAGTGGTCGCGCCGCCGATCAGCTCCGCTCGATCCGCATTACCCGCAACTACACCAAGCACGCCGAAGGGTCGGTACTGGTCGAGTTCGGTGACACCAAGGTCATCTGCACGGTCAGCGTCGAGAACGGCGTGCCGCGCTTCCTCAAAGGCCAGGGCCAAGGCTGGCTGACGGCCGAATACGGCATGCTGCCGCGCTCCACGGGCGAGCGTAACCAGCGCGAAGCCAGCCGTGGCAAGCAGGGTGGCCGCACCCTGGAAATCCAGCGCCTGATCGGCCGCTCGCTGCGTGCCGCACTGGACATGAGCAAGCTCGGTGACATCACCCTGTACGTCGACTGCGACGTGATCCAGGCCGATGGCGGCACCCGCACCGCATCGATCACCGGTGCCATGGTTGCCCTATGCGACGCCCTGGCAGTGATCAAGAAGCGTGGCGGCCTCAAGGCAGGCAACCCGCTCAAGCACATGATCGCCGCGGTATCGGTTGGTATGTACCAGGGTGAAGCGGTCCTAGACCTGGATTACCTGGAAGACTCCGCCGCCGAGACCGACCTGAACGTGGTCATGACCAGCGCGGGTGGGTTCATCGAAGTGCAGGGCACCGCCGAGGGTGCGCCGTTCCAGCCTGAAGACTTCAACGCCATGCTGGCGCTGGCGCAAAAAGGCATGAACGAGATCTTCGAGCTGCAGCAGGCCGCACTGGCTGACTGAGCAATAACAATCGGGGCCGCTTTGCGGCCCCGATTGTTTTTTAGATGGTCAACGTCCAGTCGTAGTCGACGATCAGCGGCGCATGCTGCGAGAAGCGCGGCTGACGCGGCAGGCGAGCGTTACGCACAAAGCGGCGCAAACCCGGGGTGAGGATCTGGTAGTCGAACCGGTAGCCCAGGTTGAGCATTTCGGCCTGCTCGTTGTCCGGCCACCAGCTGTACTGGTCGCCCTCACGGCTGACCTCGCGCAAGGCGTCCACGTAACCCATATCGCCGGTGATCGCATCCATCCACGCACGCTCCGGCGGCAGGAAGCCAGGCGACTGCTGGCTGTCACGCCAGTTTTTGATGTCGAGCTTCTGCTGCGCCACGTAGAACGAGCCGCAATAGATGTACTCGCGGCGCTTGCGGCGCTGCTTGTCCAGGTACTTGGCGAAGTCGTCCATCAACTTGAACTTCTGGTTCAAGTCTTCGTCGCCGTTCATGCCCGAAGGCAGCAGCAGGCTGGCAATACTGACTTTGTCGAAATCTGCTTGCAGATAACGCCCGTAGCGGTCGGCTGTCTCGAAGCCCAGGCCGGTGATGACTGCCTTGGGCTGCATGCGCGAGTAAAGTGCCACGCCACCTTGGGCGGGTACCTCCGCATCGCAGGCATAAAGGAAATAGCCATCGAGCTGGAAAGCTGGGTCGTCGAGTTCAAAGGCCGAGGCGCGGGTATCCTGAAGGCAGATGACGTCGGCATTCTGGGCTTGCAGCCAGCTGAGCAATCCACGCTCGGCCGCAGCCTGAATGCCATTCACGTTCACACTGATGATCCGCATAAATGGCCCCAAAAATCTCGTGCGTGTATGATACCCGAGCTCAACTCATTTAGCTAAATCCGTGGTGTCCGGGACTTTCCATGCAGCCGTATCAGCGCGACTTCATTCGTTTTGCCATCGATCGCGGGGTTCTGCGCTTCGGTGAGTTCACCCTGAAATCGGGGCGTACCAGCCCGTACTTCTTCAATGCGGGCCTGTTCAACACAGGTTCTGCCCTGGCTCAGCTGGGGCGTTGCTACGCGGCGGCCATCGTCGACAGCAAGATCCCGTTCGACGTCCTGTTCGGCCCCGCCTACAAGGGTATCCCCCTGGCAGCGGCCACCGCAGTGGCCCTGGCCGAGCAGCATCAACTCGACGTGCCGTGGTGTTTCAACCGCAAAGAAGCCAAGGATCATGGCGAAGGCGGCAGCCTGGTCGGCGCGCCGCTGGCCGGTGAGGTGCTGATCATCGACGACGTGATTACCGCCGGCACTGCTATCCGCGAGGTCATGCAGATCATCAATGCCCAGCAGGCCAAGGCCGCAGGCGTGCTGATCGCGCTGAACCGCGAAGAGCGCGGAAATGGTGAGCTGTCGGCGATCCAGGAAGTGGAGCGTGACTTCGGTATTCCGGTGGTCAGCATCGTTTCGCTGACCCAGGTGCTGGAGTTCCTGGCGGATGACCCGCAGCTCAAACAGCATCTGCCGGCGGTAGAGGCGTACCGAGCGCAATACGGGATCTGATGCCTGCGCGGTAACAAAAAGGCGACCTTTGCGGGTCGCCTTTTTGTTTGTGCAGGTAACGCTGACTCAGCGCGGCTTGCGGTTGGTGATCAGGGTACCCACACCGCTGTCGGTGAAGATCTCCAGCAGCACCGCATTCGGCACGCGGCCATCGATGATATGCGAGCTGTTGACGCCACCTTGTACCGCCTCCAATGCACACTTGATCTTTGGCAGCATGCCGCCGTAGATGGTGCCGTCGGCGATCAGTTCGTTGACCTGCTCGGTGGTCAGGCCGGTCAAGACCTGGCCCTGCTTGTCCATCAGGCCGGCGATATTGGTCAGCAGCATCAGTTTTTCGGCTTTCAGCGCTTCGGCCACTTTGCCGGCCACCAGGTCGGCGTTGATGTTGTACGACTCACCATCGGCGCCCACACCGATCGGCGCGATCACCGGGATGAAGTCGCCCTTGACCAGCATGTTCAGCAGGTCGGTGTTGACGCTGACGACTTCGCCAACATGGCCGATGTCGATGATTTCCGGTTGGGTCATCTCTGGGGTCTGGCGGCTGACGGTGAGCTTCCTGGCGCGGATCAGCTCTGCGTCCTTGCCGGTCAGGCCGATGGCGCTGCCGCCGTGGCGGTTGATCAGGTTGACGATGTCCTTGTTGACCTGGCCGCCCAGCACCATTTCAACCACGTCCATGGTCGCTGCGTCGGTGACGCGCATGCCATCGATGAAGTGGCTTTCGATCGACAGGCGCTTGAGCAGGTCGCCGATCTGCGGACCGCCGCCGTGCACGACCACCGGGTTGATGCCCACGGCCTTCATCAGCACGATGTCCCGGGCGAAGCCGGTCTTGAGCTCCTCGCTCTCCATCGCGTTGCCGCCGTACTTGATCACCAGGGTCTTGCCGACAAAACGGCGGATGTAGGGCAGTGCTTCGGACAAAACCTCGGCTACATGGGAAGCGGCATCGCGATCGAGGGTCATGCAGGGCTCCTGTAAGGAACAGATAGTCGGTCAGAACGGCAGTTGCAGCTCAGGGGCAACCCGCAGCAACTGGGCGCGGAAAACATCCTTGATACGTTGCAATTCGGCGTCGCTTTCGGCCTCGAAGCGCAGCACCAGCACCGGTGTGGTGTTGGAGGCGCGGACCAGGCCCCAGCCGCGGGCATAGTCGACCCGCACACCATCGATGGTGGTCAGGCGGGCTTCGCCCCAGTCGGCGTCGCGTTGCAGTGCATCAATGATGCTGAATTTACCCTCGTCGGTCACATCAATGTTGATTTCCGGCGTGGAAATATCGTTTGGGAACGCGGCAAACAGGTGTTCGGCGTCCTGCTCGGCCTTGCTGAGGATTTCCAGCAGGCGTGCGGCGCTGTAAATACCGTCGTCGAAGCCGTACCAGCGTTCCTTGATGAAAATGTGCCCACTCATTTCGCCCGCCAGCAGCGAGCCGGTCTGTTTCATTTTCTTCTTGATCAACGAATGGCCGGTCTTCCACATCAGAGCGCGGCCGCCATGCTGTTCGATCAGCGGGGTCAGCGCACGGGTGCATTTGACGTCGAAGATGATCTCGGCGCCTGGGTTGCGCGACAGCACATCCTGGGCGAACAGCATCAGCAGGCGGTCGGGATAGACGATCGTGCCGGTATTGGTCACGACGCCGACGCGGTCACCGTCGCCGTCGAAAGCCAGGCCGATATCGGCGCCGGTTGCCTTGACCTTGGCAATCAGGTCCACAAGGTTTTCCGGCTTGCCCGGGTCCGGGTGGTGGTTGGGGAAGTTGCCGTCCACCTCGCAGAACAGCGGAATGACCTCGCAGCCCAGGGCCTCGATCAGTTGGGGCGCGATAACGCCGGCGGCACCGTTGCCGCAGTCCACCACCACCTTGAGCTTTTTCGCCAGCTTCACGTCGGCGACGATCTGCTGGCAGTAGCGGTCCAGCATGTCGACTGTCTGCACGCTGCCTTCGGCGCGGGTCAGGTCGTTGCGTTCAAGGCGGGTGAGCAGCGCCTGGATCTGTTCGTTGGCCAAGGTATCGCCAGCGATGACGATCTTGAAACCGTTGTAGTCCGACGGGTTGTGGCTGCCGGTGAGCATCACGCCGGACGTACCGGCCAGCACGTTGGCGGCAAAGTACAGCGCTGGGGTCGGCACCAGGCCGATGTCGGTCACATGGCAACCGGCGTCGACCAGGCCTTTGATCAATTGCTCTACCAGCATTGGGCCGGACAGGCGCCCATCACGGCCGACAGCGATCTGCGGTTCGCCTTGAGCGAGGGTCTGGGCACCGATAGCGCGGCCGATCCAGTAGGCAGTCTCGCCGTGCAGCGTCTTGCCGACCACGCCGCGTATGTCATACGCGCGGAAGATGCTTGCCGGCAGTGCAGGGGGCAGGTTTGCCATGTCATTCATCTCTGGAAGCTCCATAGGTCTAAGGCTTCTGGGCAGGCGTAAAAACTGAACGCTTGGACGATGGTTTCGCCAGAGAGTTCGCCATCCATGGCCTGAACGGTCGCCGCTGGGCTCAGTGGCTGCCAGAGTGACCGAAGCCGCCGGTGCCGCGCTGGCTTTCGTCGAAGGCCTCGACGATGTCGAAATGCGCTTGCACCACCGGCACGAGGACCAGTTGGGCGATACGCTCGCCGACGGCGATGGTGAATGGCGTGTTACCGCGGTTCCAGCACGACACCATCAGCTCGCCCTGGTAGTCCGAGTCGATCAGGCCGACCAGGTTACCCAGCACGATGCCATGCTTGTGGCCCAGCCCCGAGCGCGGCAGGATCATCGCCGCCAGGCCCGGGTCACCGATGTAGATCGACAGGCCGGTGGGGATCAGCAGGGTCTGGCCCGGCTCGAGGACGGTGTCCTCCTTGAGCAGGGCGCGCAGGTCCAGGCCAGCGGAGCCGGGGGTGGCGTATTGCGGCAGCGGGAATTCGCTGCCCAGGCGTGGGTCGAGAATCTTGGCTTGAAGAGCGTGCATGTAACTTATTGAACCTGATTGAGCCGTTCGGCGATGAAGGCGACCAGTTGCCGGGCAATCTTGCCCTTGCTGGTCTGCGCGAAGAGGGTCTGGTGCTGCTGGCGGTCGATCACGGTCAGGGCGTTTTCCTCGCTGTTGAAGCCGATGCTGGGGTTAGCCACATCATTGGCGACGATCAAGTCGAGGTTCTTGTCCTTGAGCTTGCGCGTGGCGTAATCGAGCAGGTGTTCGGTCTCGGCGGCGAAGCCGACGCTGAACGGGCGGTCGTTGCGGCCAGCGATGGTGGCAAGGATATCGGGATTACGCACCATCTGCAGCAGCATGCCGTCGCCAGTCGTAGGATCCTTCTTCAGTTTTTGCGGGGCGACGACTTCTGGACGGTAGTCCGCCACCGCCGCAGAGGCAATGAACAGGTCGCACGGCATGGCCGCTTCACAGGCTGCGAGCATGTCCCGCGCGCTGACCACGTCGATGCGGGTGACCCGGTCGGGCGTTTGCAAGTGCACCGGGCCGGTGACGAGGGTCACCCGAGCACCGGCTTCGGCAGCCGCTTCGGCCAGGGCAAAACCCATCTTCCCGGAACTATGATTGGTGATGTAGCGCACCGGGTCGATGTTTTCCTGGGTCGGGCCAGCGGTGATCAGTACGTGTTTGCCTGTGAGTGCCTGGCGCTGGAAGCTTTCGGCGGCGCACCAGGCCAGGTCGGTGGCTTCGAGCATGCGGCCCAGGCCCACGTCGCCGCAGGCCTGGCTACCGGAGGCCGGGCCAAATACCTGGATGCCACGGCTCTTGAGCAGTTCGAGGTTGGCCTGGGTCGCCGGGTCGCGCCACATCGCCTGGTTCATGGCGGGGGCGACGGCTACGGTGGCGTCGGTGGCCAGCACCAGGGTGGTCAGCAGGTCGTCGGCCATGCCCTGGGCCATGCGAGCCATGAGGTCTGCGGTGGCCGGGGCGATCAGCACGAGGTCGGCCCACTTGGCCAGTTCGATGTGGCCCATGGCCGCTTCGGCGGCGGGGTCGAGCAGATCCAGGTGTACCGGGTGACCGGACAGCGCCTGCAGGGTCAGCGGGGTAATGAATTCAGCACCACCGCGGGTCATGACGACGCGCACCTGCGCGCCGTGCTCCAGGAGACGGCGAATCAGCTCGGCGCTCTTGTAGGCGGCAATGCCGCCCCCTACGCCGAGAACGATGCGCTTGCGATACAGCCGCTGCATAGGCTTGCCTTTTTCCAGTGAGAGCGGGCGGCGACGAACAAGACTGCCTGCGGCAGAACGTCGCATGTACGAGGCGAAATAGATTAACACAGGGGCCAAACGGGCCGCAGCAGGACCAAGGAGCAGGGATGAACATCAGGCAGTGGCCGGCTGAAGAACGGCCGAGGGAGAAGTTGTTGCTGCGCGGGGTCGGCAGCCTTTCGGATGCCGAATTGCTGGCCGTGTTTCTCGGCACCGGTGTACGTGGCCGTAACGTTGTAGAACTGGCGCGAGGGTTGCTGGTGAAGTTCGGAAGCCTGCGTCAGCTGCTTGAGGCCGACCGGGAGGCATTCCTGGGGGAGCTCGGCTTGGGGCCGGTGAGGTACAGCCAACTGCAGGCGTTGCTGGAGATCGGCCGCAGGAACCTGGCTACCGCCATTGAGCGTGGCCCCGCCATGGAGAGCCCCGAGGCCGTGCGTCGGTATCTCAAAGCCATGCTGCGCCATGAGGCCAGTGAAGTGTTCGGCTGCCTCTTTCTGGATACCAAGCATCGGCCGCTGGCGTTCGAGATCCTGTTCAGGGGGACCATCGACCGGGCCAGCATCTACCCGCGCGAGGTGGTGCGCCGAGCGTTGCTGCATAACGCGGCGGCGCTGATTCTGTGTCACAACCACCCTTCGGGTCACTGCGAGCCCAGCCAGGACGATGTGCACATGACGCTTTCGTTGAAGCGGGGGTTGGGGTTGATCGATGTGCGGGTGCTCGACCACATCATCATTGGTGATGGCGAACCGCTCTCGATGGTCGAGCAGGGGTGGATTGTGGCCTAGGCGTGTTTTGCTGAGCGCGCATTGCCCATGCCGGCGATGAGGCCGGCATGGGTGCCCTCACTTTCAGTGGGTCACCGACACCTTGCTCAAGTCCAGCCGCCCAAACGGGCTCACCTGATAACCCTCGACCCCGTCGCGCAGCAGCGTTGCCGCCGTCGGATGCGCCAACGGCACCCACAGCGCCTGCTGCTGGATAAGTGTCTGCGCCTGCTGGTACAGCCGGCTGCGCACGCTCTGGTCGTTGGTGGTGCGTCCGGCACTGATCAACTGGTCCAGCCGGCTGTCGCAGAACCGCGCAAAGTTGGTACCCGACTTGACCGCAGCACAGGAAAACTGCGGGCTGAGGAAGTTGTCGGGGTCGCCGTTGTCGCCGGCCCAGCCCATGAACAGCAGGTCGTGTTCGCCAGCCTTGGCCCGGCGAATCAGCTCGCCCCATTCGATCACGCGGATCTCGGCCTTGATGCCGATCTTGCCCAGGTCGGCCTGAAGCATCTGTGCGCCCAGGCTAGGGTTGGGGTTGAGCACGCTGCCTGATGGGCGGGTCCAGATGGTGGTACTGAAACCCTCCGGCAAGCCGGCCTTGGTCAGCAACGCCTTGGCCTTGTTCACATCCAGCGAGTAGCCGGGCAGGTCCTTGGCATAGCTCCAGGTGTTGGGCGGGTAGGGGCCATTCGCGGCCGTGGCGGTGTCTTCGAACACGGCCTTGAGGTAGGCCTGCTTGTCGAACGCCAGGTTGATGGCCTGGCGCACCTCGGGTTTGTCCAGCGGCGGGTGCTCGCTGTTGATGGCCACGAAGGCGGTCATGAAGGCTGGTGTGGTAGCGACCTTGAGGTTGCCATCTTTGCCGGCATCGGCAATGTCCAGCGGTTTGGGCGACAGCGCCACCTGGCATTCATTGCGCTTGAGCTTTTGCAGGCGCACGTTGGCATCGGTGGTGATGGCGAAGATCAGCGGATCGACCGCAGGTTTGCCGTCAAAATAGTCAGCGTTGGCGCGGTAGCGGACCACGGCGTCCTTCTGGAAGCGCTGGAACACGAACGGGCCGGTGCCGATCGGCTGGCTGTTGAGCTTTTCGGGGGTGCCGGCCTTGAGCAACTGGTCGGCGTACTCAGCGGAATAGATCGAAGCGAAGCCCATGCTCAAGGTTGCCAGGAAGGTGGCATCGGCGTGGGTCAGGGTGAAGCGCACGGTGCTCGGGTCAGGGGCCTCGATTGATTTGATCAGGCTGCCCAGTTGCAGCGACTGGGCATGCGGATACCCGCCCGGGGCCGTCTTGTGCCAGGGGTGGGCGGGGTAGAGCATGCGCTGGAAGCTGAACAGCACGTCGTCGGCATTCAGCGCACGGGCCGGCTTGAAGTACGGGGTGGTGTGGAACTTGACGCCGTCGCGCAGTTTGAAATCGTAGACCAGGCCGTCGGCCGACACGGTCCAGCTTTGCGCCAGGCTCGGCACGACCTTGCCCTGGGCCGCGTCGAATTCGACCAGGCGGTTCATCAGCACATCGGCCGAGGCATTGGTGGTGGTCAGCGAATTGTACTGAACCACGTCGAAGCCCTCGGGGCTGGCTTCGCTGCAAACGCTCAGCGGGGCTGCCTGGGCGAAGCCGGCGGCAAGCAGGGAGGTGAACAATAAGGAAAGGGCGGCGGCACGCATCGTGGCTCCTTGGCGGTCAGTGGCCCATCTGCCGGTGCAGTCTGGAAACGTCCTACCCTAGTGCGCGCTTCAGGAAATGGCCACTCTCTTTTTCAGCCGACTGGCGACGAGCGGTCGACAGTTCGCCGGGCTAGTCGTTATGCTGCTCGCGCACAATTTACAGCAAGCGGATGCTCATCATCTGTTGTTGCAACGCAGTCTTTCTGGTATAAAGCAGCGCTCTTTTCTAGGGGCTCGGCCTGTCGCATCAGCGGATCCGGTCGATAAGACCTCCAGAATCACGGCGCCTGGCGCCAAAGACTGAGAGATTAAGCGGCCAACCCATGCCGGGTTGGGCATGTGGTTTTAGAGGGCTGAGTCATGTCGAGAGTCTGTCAAGTTACTGGTAAGGGTCCAGTAACCGGGAACAACATTTCCCACGCAAACAACAAAACCCGTCGTCGTTTCCTGCCGAACCTGCAGCACCACCGTTTCTGGGTTGAGTCCGAGAACCGTTTCGTGCGTCTGCGCGTTTCTGCCAAAGGCATGCGCGTCATTGACAAGCGTGGTATCGACGTAGTGCTGGCCGAGCTGCGTGCTCGCGGCGAAAAGTTCTAAGGAGAACGTCATGCGTGAATTGATCCGTCTGGTTTCGAGTGCTGGCACTGGCCACTTCTACACCACCGACAAGAACAAGCGCACCACCCCGGACAAAATCGAGATCAAGAAGTACGATCCGGTTGTTCGCAAGCACGTGGTGTACAAGGAAGCCAAGATCAAGTAATTGATCGGCGACCTGAAAAAACCCGCATCCGTAAGGACGCGGGTTTTTTTATGCCGGCAGAAAAGCGTCGCTGCTTACTTCTGCTCGAACATCACGTAGATCTTGCGGCACGGCTCCAGCACTTCCCAAGTGCCCCGGAAACCTGCCGGGATGACGAAGCGATCGCCGGCACGCAGCGTCTTGGCGCCGCCGTCCTGGTCCCGCAGCACCGAAACGCCTTGGACGATCTCGCAATACTCATGTTCGGTGTAGTTCACTGTCCACTGCCCCACCTCGCCTTCCCATACGCCTGCGGCGAACTGGCCGCAAGGGCTGGAGTAGTGGTTGTAGACGGCTTGATCCGGCTCGCCCTTGAGGATTTTTTCCGCAGCGGGGCGGTAGCGTTCAGCCTCGGTGAGTACCTGGGCGAAGTCGATGATGCGGGTGATGCTCATGGTACGGCTCCTGTTATTGTTTAATAAAATGAACATGAGTAGGCTTTTAGGCCTTTCGTGTCAAATATATTGATAGTTTACACTGGCTGGTTTAGGGTATCGCTTGCCAGTGTGCGCTCGTCGCCCGGCCAGAATTCTGACAACGCCTGTGAGTCCTCAGTGCGGCGTTGCACCTAAACAAGAGGAGGAGTTTCGTATGACCACCCTGACTCGTGCGGACTGGGAACAACGTGCCCAGCAACTGAAGATCGAAGGGCGTGCCTTCATCAACGGCGAATACACCGACGCCGCATCCGGTGAGACCTTCGACTGCCTGAGCCCGGTCGACGGACGCTTCCTGGCCAAGGTTGCCAGCTGCGACCTGGCCGATGCCAACCGCGCTGTGGAAAACGCCCGCGCCACCTTCAACGCCGGTGTTTGGTCGCAATTGGCTCCGGCCAAGCGCAAGGCCAAGCTGATCCGCTTCGCCGACCTGCTGCGCAAGCACGTCGAAGAGCTGGCGCTGCTGGAAACCCTGGACATGGGCAAGCCGATCGGCGACTCCTCCAGCATCGATATCCCAGGCGCGGCCAATGCCATCCACTGGACCGCTGAAGCCATCGACAAAGTCTACGACGAAGTCGCCCCGACCCCACACGACCAACTGGGCCTGGTTACCCGGGAAGCGGTCGGCGTGGTGGGTGCCATCGTACCGTGGAACTTCCCGCTGCTGATGGCCTGCTGGAAGCTCGGCCCGGCGCTGGCTACCGGTAACTCGGTGGTACTCAAGCCTTCCGAGAAATCGCCACTGACCGCCATCCGCATCGCCCAGCTGGCCATCGAGGCCGGCATCCCGGCTGGCGTGCTGAACGTGCTGCCAGGCTATGGCCACACTGTGGGCAAGGCACTGGCCCTGCACATGGATGTGGACACCCTGGTGTTCACCGGCTCGACCAAGATCGCCAAGCAGCTGATGGTCTACGCTGGCGAGTCGAACATGAAGCGCATCTGGCTGGAAGCTGGCGGCAAGAGCCCGAACATCGTCTTCGCCGACGCACCGGACCTGAAGGCTGCTGCCGAAGCGGCGGCCAGCGCCATTGCCTTCAACCAGGGCGAAGTCTGCACCGCAGGTTCGCGCCTGCTGGTCGAGCGTTCGATCAAGGACAAGTTCCTGCCCATGGTGGTCGAGGCCCTCAAAGGCTGGAAACCCGGCAACCCGCTGGACCCGCAAACCACCGTCGGCGCGCTGGTCGATACCCAGCAGATGAACACCGTGCTGTCGTACATCGACGCCGGCCACAAGGACGGCGCCACGCTGCTGGCGGGTGGTAAGCGCACCCTGGAAGAGACAGGTGGCACGTACGTTGAACCGACCATCTTCGACGGTGTGACCAACGCCATGAAGATCGCCCAGGAAGAAATCTTCGGCCCAGTGCTGTCGGTGATCGCCTTCGACACCGCCGAAGAAGCCATCGCCATCGCCAACGACACCCCGTATGGGCTGGCGGCCGGCATCTGGACCTCGGACATCTCCAAGGCCCACAAGACCGCCCGCGCCGTGCGTGCTGGCAGCGTCTGGGTCAACCAGTATGACGGCGGCGACATGACTGCCCCGTTCGGTGGCTTCAAGCAGTCGGGCAACGGCCGCGACAAGTCGCTGCACGCGCTGGAGAAGTACACCGAGCTGAAGGCCACCTGGATCAAGCTTTAATCCAGCGGGCTGCACCGCAGCTCCATCAACAGCCGGGTCGGTTCTAGCCGCCCCGGCTGTGTCGTCTCTGCTGTTCAAGAATTCTGCCTGGGAGGCTGCAATGCGCTGGGGAACCTACTTTGCCGTATTGGCGTCGGTGCTGAGCGTCGGGCTCGCGCTCGGCGTGAGCATGCCGCTGGTATCCCTGCGCCTGGAAGGCTGGGGCTACGGTGGCTTCGCCATCGGCGTAATGGCAGCGATGCCAGCGCTTGGCGTGCTGCTCGGTGCCAGCCTGGCCAGCCGCCTGGCCGGATGGGTAGGCGTGCCGGCGGCGATGCGCTTGTGCCTGTGGGGCGGGGCGTTGTCGATCGGGCTGGTGGCACTGCTGCCCAGCTATTCCCTGTGGCTGGCCTTGCGACTGCTGATTGGCATGTCGCTGACCGTCGTGTTCATCCTGGGCGAAAGCTGGATCAACCAACTGGTGGTCGAACAATGGCGTGGCCGGTTGGTGGCGTTGTATGGCAGCAGTTATGCCTTGAGCCAGTTGGCCGGGCCTTTGGTGCTGGGCGTGCTGGGCTCCGACGATGACTTCGGTTTCTGGGCCGCGACGGGCTTGCTGCTGCTGGCTCCCTTGCTGTTACTGGGGCGGGGTGGTGCGCCCAGCACCGAGGCCTGCAGCGTCACCTTCCGTGACCTGTTCGCATTCTGTCGACGCCTGCCGGTGATTGCTTGGGCGATCGCCTTGTTCGCGTCTTTCGAGGCGATGATCCTTACGCTGCTGCCGGTGTATTGCCTGCAACAAGGCTTCACCACCGAAGTCGCGTTGTTCATGGTCAGTACCGTGGTGGTGGGAGACGCAGTGCTACAACTGCCGATCGGGGCGCTGGCCGACCACATGTCGCGGCGCACCTTGTTCACCGGGTGCGCTGTGACGTTGATGTGTTCCAGCCTGGCGATTCCACTGCTGTTGAATACGCCGGCAATCTGGCCACTGTGGGTACTGTTCGGGGCCAGCGCCGGAGGGTTGTTCACCTTGTCGCTGGTGCTGATCGGCGAGCGTTACCGGGATGATGCGCTGGTACGCGCCAATGCCCACGTGGCGCAGCTGTGGGGCATTGGCTGCCTGCTCGGGCCGTTGCTGGCCGGGGCCGGCAGCCAATGGATCAGTGGGCACGCACTGCCGTTGTTGATGGCGGCGGGGGCCGCGGGGCTGGTGGTGTTGACGCGTCGGCGCGGTGCGTTCGAGCCTGCCGCCGCGTGATCACTGCCTGGGGCTGCGCTGCAGCCCTGGGCAACCGGAGCTACAACATCTTCTCCAGCCCGACGGCCTTGCTGATCCAGGCATTGAACCGTCGCCACAGCCCACCGGGCTCCGATGCCAACACATGCTGTTGGCCGTTGTCTTCAGTCACCCAGACCAGCTTGTCATTGACCAGCTTCACTTGATAGCTCAACGGCGGTGCCATGCCCTGCACGGCCAGTTCGCGGGTGTATTCGGCCAGTTCCGGGCTGTCCACCAGCACCCCTACCTCGGTGTTCCACAGCACCGACCGCGGGTCGAAGTTGAACGAGCCGATGAAGGTCTTGTGCCGGTCGAACACGATCGCCTTGCTGTGCAGGCTCGAATCAGAGCTGCCATGGAAGCTCAGGCGCCCTGCGCTGGGGTCGCCTGGCTGGCGGCGCAGCTCGTACAGTTGCACACCGTGTTCAAGCAATGCTCGGCGATACGGTGCATACCCGCCATGCACGGCCGGTACGTCGGTGGCTTCCAGCGAGTTGGTCAGCAGCTTGACCGAAGCGCCGGCGTCGGCGCGGCCGGTCAGGTACAGCAGCCCAGGCTCGCCAGGCACGAAATAGGCCGAAACCAGGATCAGCTCCTGGTGCACGCTGGCCAGGTCCGGTGCCAGTTGCTGGCTCATCAGCAGTTGCGGGTCGGGCACATCGGCAGCCAGTACTTTGCTTGGCGCATCCCACAGGGCCTGGCTGTGGGCCCAGATCAATTCGTTGCGCCAGACATCCAGGTGCGGCTGGGACTGATAGGCCATCAGGCGGTCGTACAGTGCCTTGCGTTTGACCCGTGCCTCGGCCAGCGACACCTCCAGGCGATGGCGGCTAGCGCGCAGGTCGGCAGCGTCCGGCATGCGCCACATGAAGTCACCAATGGGCCGGCTCAGGGCGCTGTTCCAGTACTGGTCGAAGCTGTGCCCCAACTGCTCGGCCACCGGGCCGACGCCGAGCAGGTCGATGTCGGTGAAGTTGAGGTTGGGTTCGGCATCGAAATACTCATCGCCCAGATTGCGTCCGCCGACGATGGCCATGCTGTTGTCGACCAGGGACAACTTGTTGTGCATGCGCCGGTGCTGGCGCGACAGATTGAACAGCCGGCCCATGGCCCGTGTGACGCCGGTACTGCGGCCCAGGTGCAGCGGGTTGAACACCCGGATCTGGATGTTTGGGTGGGCATCGAGGGTGCCTATGATGGCGTCCAGGCCATCGCTGGTGGTGTCGTCGAGCAGGATGCGCACGCGCACGCCGCGGTCGGCGGCGCGTAGCAGCTCATGGACCAGGGCGCGGGTGCTCAAGCCGTCGTGGACGATGTAGTACTGCAGGTCGATGCTTGCCTGGGCGTTGCGGATCAGCTCGGCACGGGCACGGAAGGCTTCATTGCTGTTGGGCAGCAGGCGGAAGCCCGAGCGCCCTTCATAGGGGGCGGCCTGGCGCATCACCGAACGGCCGAAGGCCGACTCGCTGGCCGGCAACGCCTGGCTAACCTCGCGCGGTGCATCGACGCTGGCACAACCGTTGAGGCCGAGCAGCAGCGCCAGCAACAGAGGCAGAGCTCGCTGGAGTTTCAAGGGTGCATCATCCTGTGCAGCAAAGGCTTGAGGGTTGGACTCTGGTGGGCGGCGCAAAGTTACGCGCAGACCAAATCTTCATCCAGTAGACAAAGGGCGGTTTCACCGACCTTGCGTACGGCAGCCTCGATCTGCGGCGTGGGCTTTGAAGCAAAGTTCATGCGCAGGCAGTGGCGGAACTTGCCCGATGCCGAAAAGATGCTGCCTACGGCAATTTGCACACCTTGCTCCAGTAAAGCGCGATTGAGCCGCAGCGTATCGAAATGTTCAGGCAGTTCCACCCACAACATGAAACCGCCCTGTGGGCGGCTGACACGGGTCCCTGGCGGAAAGTAACGGCTCACCCAGTCGCTCATCAGGTCGCGGCCACGCTGGTACTGGCTGCGCATCCGGCGCAGGTGCGGTTGGTAATGCCCGGCGGCGATGAAGTCGGCGATGGCCAACTGGGGCTGGGTGGCGGTGCTGCCGGTGCTGATGTACTTCATGTGCAGCACCCGCTCCAGGTAGCGCCCAGGCGCTACCCAGCCGATGCGCAGGCCGGGGGCAAGGGTCTTGGAGAACGAACTGCACAGCAGCACGCGGCCGTCGTCATCGAATGACTTGAGCGTGCGCGGGCGCGGGTAGGTGTAGGCCAGGTCGCCATACACATCGTCCTCGAGAATTGCCACGTCGTAGCGTTGGGCCAGGCTCAGCAGGGCCTTCTTGCGTGCTTCGGGCATGATGTAGCCGAGCGGGTTATTACAGCTCGGGGTGATCTGTATGAGCTTGATGGGCCACTGTTCGAGCGCCAGCTCCAGGGCTTCCAGGCTGATACCGGTGACCGGGTCGGTGGGGATCTCCAGCGCCTTCATGCCCAGCCCTTTGAGGGTTTGCATGGCGCCATGAAAGCTTGGCGAGTCGACCGCAACGATATCCCCAGGCTCGCATACTGCGCGGATGCTGCACGACAGCGCCTCGTGGCAGCCCGTGGTCACCACCAGGTCGGCCGGGCCAAGGCGGCAGCCGGAGTCCAGCATCAAGCGGGCGATCTGCTCGCGCAGGGTGAGGTTGCCGTGGATGTTGTCGTAGTACAGCCCCGGCATGTCCTGCCGCCGGCTGAGCTGGGCGAGGCTGCGCAGCAGGGGCTTGAGGCTAGGGCTGTCGATGTCGGGCATGCCGCGGCCGAGCTGAATCACGTCCTTGCGCGGGGTGCTGCGTACCAGGTCCAGCACCTGCTCCCATTGCGAGATATCCACCGGGCGCTGGGCTGGGCGGCTGACGGCGGGCAGGGCGGCGGGGTGGCGATGGTCGCTTACGAAGTAGCCGGACTTGGGGCGTGGGGACACCATGCCGCTGTCTTCCAGCATGCGGTAGGCCTGCTGCACGGTGCTCAGGCTGACGCCATGCTCCACGCTCAGGGCGCGTACCGACGGCAGCCGCTGGCCTGGGCGGTAGAGGCCCTGCTCGATACGGGCGCCCAGCAATTCGGCGAGGTTCAGGTAGAGCGTCACGGCATACTCCTGGGCAGCTATGCGTGGTCGACCAGTACAGTTGTACCGAAAATACAGCATTCAGCTGATCGGCCGCCAATTCTGTATGGGAATAATAACGCTGCAGTGGTTCTGTATTGTCGGGGTCGCCAGCGCGCATCCTTTCTCCACGGTATCAACTGAACGGGAGAACGCAGCGATGGGTGGTATGAGCGATGTGCGCTTGCAACTGATGGCCAAAGAACTGGAAGCAGGGCAGCAGGCCAAGGTCTTCAATGCGCCGGCAGGCCTAGGCCGTTGGGGCCTGATGCTGCATCGCTGGCATACCCGCCGGGCGCTGTTGCAACTGGACGATGACCAGTTGCGCGATATTGGGTTGAGCTGGGAGCAGGCTCGCGAGGAGGGGCGCAAGCCGTTCTGGAGGGTGTGACGGGGAACCTAGACCAACTCCTTGAGTCGGTGCCAGAGCATCCCCAGCGCAAGCAGGGGCGAGCGCAGGTGCTTGCCGCCGGGGAATGTCATGTGCGGCACCTTGGCGAACAGGTCGAAGCGCCCGCTCTGCTGGCCGCTGATCGCCTCGCCCAGCAGGCGCGCGGCCAGGTGGGTGGCGTTGAGGCCGTGGCCTGAGTAGGCCTGGGCGTAATAGACGTTCGGCTGGCTGGCCAGGCGGCCGATCTGTGGCAGGCGGTTGGCGCCGATGCCAATCATGCCGCCCCATTGGTAATCGATGCGCACATCGGCCAGGTGCGGGAATACCTTGAGCATCTTTGGCCGCATGTAGGCGGCGATGTCCTGTGGGTCGCGGCCCGAATAATGGCAGGCGCCGCCGAACAGCAGGCGGTGGTCGGCGGATAGGCGATAGTAGTCCAGGGCAACGCGCTGGTCGCACACCGCCATGTTCTGCGGCAACAACTGACGTGCGCGCTCTGCACCGAGCGGTTCGGTGGCGATGATGTAGCTGCCGGCGGGCAGCACCTTGCCGCCCAGCTCGCGGTTGAGGTCGTTGTGATAGGCATTGCAGCACAGCACCAAGGTCTTGGCCCGCACGCAGCCTTGTGCGGTGTGTACCTTCACCTCTGGGCCATACGCGATGCGGCTGACTTCGGACTGCTCATACAGTTGCACACCGAGGCGGCTGGCCACGGCTGCTTCGCCGAGGGCGAGGTTGAGCGGGTGCAGGTGCCCCGAGCCCATGTCGATCAAGCCACCGGCATAGCGGTCGGAGCCGACCACGCTGTGGAGGTCGTCCTTGTGCACCAGTCGCAGGTCGTGACGGTAGCCCAGGCTACGCAGTTGCTCGGCCTCTTCGGCAAAGCCTTGCAGCTCGCCGGGCTTGTTGGCCAGGTCGCAGTAACCCCAGGTCAGGTCGCAGGCAATGGCATGGCGCTCGACCCGCTCGCGGACTATTTCCACGGCTTCCAAGCCCATCAACTTCATGCTGCGCACGCCTTGCTCGCCGATCACCGGGAGGAACTGCTCCAGGCCATGGCCAACGCCGCGGATGAGTTGGCCACCATTGCGTCCGCTGGCGCCCCAGCCCAGCTTGCGTGCCTCCAGCAGGATTACCGACAGACCGCGTTCGGCCAGCTCGATGGCGGTGTTAAGCCCTGAGTAGCCGCCGCCGACGATGCACACGTCGGCGCTGTGTTCGCCTTGCAGGAAGGGGTGGTCGGGGTGTGGCGCGCTGCTGGCGGCGTAGTAGGAGGCGGCGTGCTGCGCGCTGTGGATCATTGGGCAGGTCCTGGCTATTCAAACAGAAGGGGGAGAATAAGCTGCGGTTTCAGGGTGGGGCAACTGGCCTCATCGCCGCCTTGCCGGCGATTGGCCCTATAATCCACCCTCAGTCTTCAACGTGTTTCCCGCCATGTCCTGCAACCGCCACAAAATCCAGTTTCTGCGCGAACTCATCCCTTCATTCGAATGCGAGCCCGGCTGCCACGACTGCTGCGGCCCGGTCACCACTTCGGCGGAAGAAATGGCCCGCCTGCCGCGCAAGACCCAGGCCGAACAGGACGCCGCTCTGGAGCGCCTGGATTGCGTGCACCTTGGCCCCGATGGCTGCACGGTCTACGACGAGCGCCCGATGATCTGCCGGCTGTTCGGCACCACCCCACGCATGGCCTGCCCGCGTGGCCGTGGCCCTGAGCCGATGATCGAGCCTGCTGCCGAGCAACTGGTGCATCAGTTCATTGCCACCACGCGCCAGGTGCTGGTTTAGCCTCAGTCCGGGATCGGCAGGCAAAGGCTTTCCTTTACCTCTTCCATCACGATGTAGCTCTTCGATTCGCGCACGTGCGGCAGCTTCAGCAGGATGTCGCCAAGGAGCTTGCGGTAGGAGGCCATCTCCGAAATACGTGCCTTTACCAGGTAGTCGAAGTCGCCTGAAACCAGGTGGCATTCCAGTACGTGTGGCAGCTTCAATACCGCGCGGCGGAATTCCTCGAAGGTGTCGCCCGACTTGTAATCCAGGCTGATTTCCACGAACACCAGCAGGCTGCCTTTCAGGTGCTGCGGGTTGAGCCGGGCGTTGTAGCCCATGATGATGCCCTCGCGTTCCAGGCGGCGAACGCGCTCGGTGCAAGGCGTGGTGGAAAGCCCAACTTTCTCGCCCAGTTCGGTGAAGGAAATACGCCCGTCATTCTGCAGGATCCGCAGAATGTTGCGGTCGATCTTGTCCAGTTCACGCTTGCTCTGGTGCTGGGTTCTCATAGGGGATGCCCCTCCGTGAAAGGCGATTTTGCCGAGAATTCTCGCCAAATATAGGCTTTTATATAGTGAATTGCACTGGCTTGTAATTTTTATACTGCGCGCATCCATGACATATCAACAAAAATGCGGTGCGCCGCGTGCGAGGGATGAACAATGCGAGTGCTGGTACTTGGTAGCGGTGTAATCGGAACCGCCAGTGCCTATTATCTGGCCCGGCAAGGTTTTGAAGTGACTGTGGTCGATCGCCAGCCGGCGGTGGCCATGGAGACCAGCTTCGCCAACGCAGGCCAGATCTCGCCCGGTTATGCCTCGCCCTGGGCTGCCCCAGGCGTGCCGCTGAAGGCTATCAAGTGGCTGCTCGAACGCCACGCCCCCCTGGCCATCAAGCTCACCGGCGATGTCGATCAGTACCTGTGGATGGCACAGATGCTGCGTAACTGCACCGCCAGCCGCTATGCAGTGAACAAAGAGCGCATGGTGCGCCTGTCCGAATACAGCCGCGACTGCCTCGACGAGCTGCGCGCCGAAACCGGCATCGCCTACGAAAGCCGCACCCTGGGCACTACCCAGTTGTTCCGTACCCAGGCCCAGGTGGATGCCGCCGCCAAGGATATCGCCGTGCTCGAGCAGTCCGGCGTGCCTTATGAACTGCTTGATCGCGATGGCATTGCCCGGGTCGAGCCGGCCCTGGCTGGGGTCAAGGACATTCTCGCTGGCGCCCTGCGCCTGCCCAACGACCAGACGGGCGACTGCCAGCTGTTCACCACCAAGCTCGCTGAAATGGCGGTCAAGCTGGGCGTCGAATTCCGCTTCGGCCAGGACATCCAGCGCCTGGACTTCGCCGGTGACCGTGTCAACGGTGTGTGGATCGACGGCAAGCTGGAAACCGCTGACCGGTACGTGCTTGCCCTGGGCAGCTATTCGCCGCAGTTGCTCAAGCCGCTGGGCATCAAGGCGCCGGTGTATCCGCTCAAGGGTTATTCGCTGACCGTGCCGATCACCAACGCCGACATGGCACCGACCTCGACCATTCTCGACGAAACCTACAAGGTCGCCATTACCCGCTTCGATAACCGCATCCGTGTGGGCGGCATGGCCGAAATTGCCGGTTTTGACCTGTCGCTGAACCCGCGTCGGCGCGAAACGCTGGAGATGATCGTCAACGACCTTTATCCTCGCGGCGGCGACTTGAGCCAAGCCAGCTTCTGGACCGGCCTGCGCCCGGCCACCCCGGACGGCACGCCGATCGTGGGTGCCACCGCGTTCCGCAACCTGTTCCTCAACACCGGCCACGGTACGCTGGGTTGGACCATGGCCTGCGGTTCCGGCCGCCTGCTGGCTGACCTGATTGCGCGCAAGAAGCCGCAGATCAGTGCCGAAGGCCTGGACATTTCCCGTTATGGCAACGCCCAGGAAGTTGCCAAGCAAGGCCAGACGGCGCCCGTGCATCAGTAATTGGCTCGCTTTACCGGCCTTGCCGCCGGCAACCAGGCAACACCGTTTTCAACCTGAACCACCATAAGGCTGCCGCCATGCGTCCCGCCCGCGCCCTGATCGACCTCCAGGCCTTGCGCCACAACTACCGCCTTGCCCGTGAACTGACCGGCGCCAAGGCCCTCGCCGTGATCAAGGCCGATGCCTACGGCCATGGTGCCGTGCGTTGCGCCTTGGCCCTGGAGCCGGAAGCCGACGGCTTTGCCGTGGCCTGCATCGAGGAGGCCCTGGAGCTGCGGGCTGCGGGCATCAAGGCACCGGTCCTGCTGCTGGAGGGCTTTTTCGAAGCCAGCGAACTGGCACTGATCGCCGAGCACGACCTGTGGTGCGTGGTGCATTCGCTGTGGCAGCTCGAAGCGATCGAGAAAACGCAGGTGCACAAGCCGCTCACCGTCTGGCTGAAGCTCGACAGCGGCATGCACCGTGTGGGCTTGCACCCCAAGGATTACCGCGACGCCTACCAGCGCCTGCTGGCCAGCGGCAAGGTTGTGCGTATCGTGCTGATGAGCCACTTCGCCCGTGCTGACGAACTGGACGCCGACGCCACTGCCCATCAGGTCGCCGAGTTCGACGCCGCCCGCCAAGGGCTGGCTGCCGAATGCAGCCTGCGCAACTCGCCCGGCGTGCTCGCCTGGCCGCAGGCGCCGAGCGACTGGGTGCGCCCAGGCATCATGCTGTATGGCGCGACGCCCTTCGAAGTGGAGCAGGCTCAGGCTGCACGCTTGCAACCGGTCATGACCCTGCAGTCGCGGGTCATCAGCGTGCGGGAGCTGCCCGCGGGGGCGCCGGTAGGCTACGGCGCCAAGTTCGTCAGCCCACGGCCGACCCGTGTGGGCGTGGTCGCCATGGGCTATGCCGACGGCTACCCACGCCAGGCACCTACCGGCACGCCGGTGGTGGTCGCCGGCAAGCGCAGCCAGCTGATTGGCCGCGTCTCCATGGACATGCTGTGCATCGACCTTACCGACGTTCCTGAGGCAACCGTCGGCAGCCCGGTCGAGTTGTGGGGCAAGCAGGTGCTGGCCAGTGAAGTGGCCCTGCAGGCCGGGACCATTCCCTACCAGATCTTCTGCAACCTGAAGCGGGTACCGCTGGACTATTACGGCGAATAAGACGCCGAAGCGGACAGCTGGAGCGGCGGTGTGTTGTAAATACTGAACGGCATTGCCATGATATCGTTCACATTCACCCGCCACTTCACCGTTTCAGGAGGCTCCAGCTTTGGACGTCGGCGAACGACTGCAAGCCATCCGCAAGCTCAAGGGCCTGTCCCAGCGTGAACTCGCCAAGCGTGCGGGTGTGACCAACAGCACCATCTCGATGATCGAGAAGAACAGCGTGAGCCCGTCGATCAGCTCGCTGCGCAAGGTGTTGAGCGGTATTCCCATGTCCATGGTCGAGTTCTTTTCGGTCGAGTTTGAAGCCGAAAGCCCCGCGCAGATCGTCTATAAGGCCCACGAGCTGATCGACATTTCGGACGGCGCAGTGACCATGAAGCTGGTGGGCAAGTCGCACCCCAACCGGGCGATTGCCTTCCTGAACGAGGTGTACCCGCCGGGTGCCGATACCGGCGAAGAAATGCTCACCCACGACGGGGAAGAGACCGGCATTCTGCTCGAAGGCCGCCTTGAACTGGTGGTGGGCAGTGAAACCTTCATCCTCGAAGAGGGTGACAGCTACTACTTCGAGAGCACCCGCCCGCACCGCTTTCGCAACCCGTTCGACCAGCCTGCGCGGCTGATCAGCGCGGCCACGCCTTCAAACTTTTGATCCAGCGCAGTGCATTGATTCGGCAATACCCCTTTCCCGAGTAGGGTCGTTTCACGGCTTGTAGGTTCCCGCTATACTTTTCAACGCTCGCATTACCGTGGCCGCGGGCGTGATTAGCCACCATGAGGGTGTTCGCGTGAACCAAATCAAGAAGATGCTGGCCGTACCAGCAGCCATATTCGCCCTCTGGGCAATGAACGTAACTGCTGCGACCAATGATGATATTGCCAAGCGCCTGGAGCCCGTCGGCCAGGTGTGCGTGCAGGGCCAGGAATGCAAGGGCATGGAAGTGGCCACCGCAGCAGGCGGTGGTGGCGCCAAGACGCCGGATGAAGTGATTGCCAAGCACTGCAACGCCTGCCATGGCACCGGCCTGCTGGGGGCGCCGAAGATCGGCGACACGGCGGCCTGGAAAGAACGCGCCGATCACCAGGGCGGCCTTGACGGCATCCTGGCCAAGGCCATTACCGGCATCAACGCCATGCCGCCGAAAGGCACCTGCGCGGATTGCTCGGATGATGACCTCAAGGCAGCGATCCAGAAGATGTCCGGCCTTTGAGCCGTCGCTGAATTACCCAGGGCCCGCCTTCCATGGCGGGCTTTGTATTTGCGGCGTCTTTACCGGCCCTGTCGCGGTGCAGGCAACAAACCAACCCAGGTTCATGTCCAACCCCTGAACCTACGGAAGACTCAGGAGGCCACGATGCACCTCTGTTCCATCGACCAGGCCGTCGATCAGGTGCTGGCGCGTCTGCCAGCCCACATTCATATGGGCTTGCCCTTGGGGCTTGGCAAACCCAATGCTTTCGTCAATGCCCTGTATGCCCGTGTACGCGACCTGCCTGAGCGGCGCCTGACGATCTACACCGCGCTGTGCCTTGGCCGGCCACCCTTGGGCGACGGCCTGCAGCGGCGTTTTCTGGAGCCCTTCGTCGAGCGTGTATTTGCCGATTACGAAGACCTCACGTTCATCGCTGACCTGCGCAATGACACGCTGCCGCCCAACATTCGTGTCGAACAGTTCTTCATGCAGCCCGGCAGCCTGCTGCACAGCGAGGCCGCGCAGCAGGACTATGTCAGCAGCAACTACACCCATGCCGCCCGCGATATCAACGCCAAGGGACTGAACCTGGTCGCCCAGCTGGTGGCTGCCACGCCGGAAAGGCCCGTGCACTTGAGCCTGGCCTGCAACCCCGATATCACCCTCGACCTGCTGCCGATGATTGCCAAGCGTCGCGCGGCCGGCGAAACCATCCTCATGCTCGGCCAGGTGCATGCCGAGTTGCCCTACATGCCGGGCGATTCCGAGCTGGGCATCGAAGCCTTCGACCTGCTGATCGACCAGGCGGAGCAACGCCGGTTGTTTTCCACCCCGAACATGCCGGTCACTACCCAGGACCACTGCATCGGCTTGCACGCCAGTACCCTGGTGCGCGATGGCGGCACCTTGCAGATTGGCATCGGTGCAATGGGCGATGCCGTTGCGGCTGCGCTGCTGGCGCGCCAGGGCGACAACGCTGGCTACCGGGCATTGATGGATGAGCTGGACGTCGGCCCGTGGCAGGCATTGATCGCACGAGAAGGCGGCCTGGATACCTTCGCCCAAGGCCTTTACGGCTGCAGCGAAATGTTCGTCAACGGCTTGCTGGCGCTGGCCGAAGCGGGGGTGGTAAGGCGCCCGGCGGACGAGCACGGTGTGCTTGTGCATGGGGGGTTCTTTCTGGGCCCGCGAGCGTTCTACCAGCGCTTGCGGGAAATGCCGCTGCAACAGCGGGCGCTTTTCGCCATGACGCGCATCAGCTTCATCAACGAGCTGTATGGCCAGGAAGAACTCAAGCGCCGCCAGCGCCGTGATGCACGCTTCATCAACACAGTGTTCACCATGACCCTGCTTGGCGCAGGGGTGGCCGACCAGTTGGAAGATGGCCGTGTGCTCAGCGGCGTGGGCGGGCAGTACAACTTCGTCGCCCAGGGGCATGCGCTGGAGGGCGGGCGGTCGATCCTGCTGTTGCGCAGCTGGCGCGAAGCCGGGGGTGAAGTCAGCTCCAATCTGCTCTGGGCCTATGGCCACTGCACCATTCCACGGCACCTGCGCGATATCGTGGTGACCGAGTATGGTATCGCCGACCTGCGAGGCCAGACTGACGCTGACGTGATCGCGCGGTTGCTGGCGATCAGTGATTCAAGGTTCCAGGGCGAGCTCATCGAGCAGGCCAAGGGTGCGGGCAAGCTGGCCAAGGATTTCCAGCTGGATGTGCGTTTTACCGACAACACGCCTGAGCGGCTGGAGGCGATCCGCGCACGGCATGCACGGCTGTTCCCGGAGTATCCACTGGGGACTGACTTCACGGCCGAGGAGCGGGACTTGCTGCGGGCGCTGAACTGGCTGAAGAGCAAGTTCAAGCTGAGCGAGGTGCTGCAGCTGGGCAAGGCGGCGTTGGATGCACCGGGGCCTGAGGGATATGCGGCGCAGTTGGCGCGCATGGGCCTGGATGATCCCCAAGGGCTTAAGGAAGAGGTGTATCAGCGGCTGTTGTTGGCGGGTTTGGCTGCGACTGGCTGAGGCTGCGGTGCAGCCGATCGCCTGCAAGCCAGCTTCTCAGGCGTGCACAGCGCTTGGGCGTTGTGCAGTACCTGTAAAAGCCGGCTTGAGGCCAGCCAGGCTTACTCGATGAAGCTGACCACACCGCCTTCCAGCGATTTCACGCGGGCCAGCGATTCAACGCGGTAGCCCTGGCTGTCCAGCTCGGCACGGCCGCCCTGGAACGATTTTTCGATGACGATACCGAGGCCGGCAACGGTGGCACCGGCCTGCTTGATGATCGAGATCAGCGCCTGCGACGCCTTGCCGTTGGCCAGGAAGTCGTCGATCACCAGCACGCGGTCGCTGCTGTTGAGGTGGCGTGGCGAGATGGCCACGGTGTTCTCGGTCTGCTTGGTGAAGGAGTACACCGAGGCGGTCAGCAGGTTCTCGGTCAGGGTCAGCGACTGGTGCTTGCGCGCGAAGATCACCGGCACGCCCAGCTTCAGGCCAGTCATCACCGCCGGTGCAATGCCCGACGCTTCGATGGTGACGATTTTGGTCACGCCGGCGTCGGCGAACAGACGGGCGAACTCGTCACCGATCAGCTGCATCAGCGCAGGGTCGATCTGGTGGTTGAGAAACGCATCGACTTTGAGAACCTGATCGGAAAGCACGATGCCTTCTTCGCGAATCTTCTGCTGCAGTGCTTCCACTGTTGTTTCCTCGATGTAGCAAAGGTGGCCGCGAGAAGCGGCAAAGTTAAAGAGTAATGGTTGATCAGCGTTTGAGCATTGCCCGGATATCGGCCAATGCGTTGTTGCCACGCGCGGCTTTTACTTCCACAGGCGCATCGTCCAGGCCTTCCCAAGCCAGGTCGTCCGGCGGCAGTTCGTCGAGGAACCGGCTGGGCGTGCAGTCGATGATTTCGCCGTATTGCTTGCGCTTGGCAGCGAAGGTGAACGCCAGGGTCTGGCGCGCGCGGGTGATGCCCACGTAGGCCAGGCGGCGTTCCTCTTCGATGGTGTCGGCCTCGATGCTCGAGCGGTGAGGGAGGATTTCCTCCTCCATGCCCATGATGAACACGTAGGGAAACTCCAGGCCCTTGGAGGCGTGCAGGGTCATCATCTGCACACCTTCGGCGTTCTCTTCCTCTTCCTGCTGGCGCTCGAGCATGTCGCGCAGCACCAGCTTGCCGATGGCGTCCTCGATCGTCATGTCACCCTCTTCGTCCTTCTCGAGGGTGTTCTTCAGCGCTTCGACCAGGAACCAGACGTTGCTGATGCGAAACTCCGCAGCCTTGTCGCTGGCAGTCTGCTGGCGGATCCAGTTCTCGTAATCGATGTCGCGGATCATTTCGTGCAGCGCGGCGATCGGGTCTTCCAGGGCAACCTTGTGGCGTACCCCGTCCAGCCAGTGCTTGAAGCGCTGCAGGCGCTCGGTATAGCGGGCATCCAGGTGCTCGCCCAGGCCCAGCTCCTCGCTGGCGGCGTACATCGAGATACCGCGCTCGGTGGCGTAGTTGCCGAGCTTTTCCAGGGTGGTCGAGCCGATCTCGCGGCGCGGCACGTTGATCACCCGCAGGTAGGCGTTGTCGTCGTCCGGGTTCACCAGCAGGCGCAGGTAGGCCATGAGGTCCTTGACCTCTTGGCGACCAAAGAAGCTGTTGCCGCCGGACAGGCGATACGGCACCTGGTGGTGCTGCAGCTTCAGCTCGATCAGCTTGGCCTGGTAGTTGCCGCGGTAGAGGATGGCAAAGTCGCTGTACGGGCGGTTGGTGCGCAGGTGCAGGGTGAGGATTTCCATGGCCACGCGTTCGGCCTCGGCTTCCTCGTTCTTGCAGCGAATCACCCGGATTTCGTCGCCCACGCCCATTTCGCTCCACAGCTGCTTTTCAAACGCATGGGGGTTGTTGGCGATCAGTACGTTGGCACAGCGCAGGATGCGGCTGGTGGAGCGGTAGTTCTGCTCGAGCATGACGATTTTCAGGGAGGGATAGTCCTCCTTGAGCAGCATCAGGTTTTCTGGGCGGGCACCACGCCAGGCGTAGATCGACTGGTCATCATCGCCGACCACGGTGAACTGGTTGCGCATGCCGATCAGCATCTTCACCAACAGGTACTGGCTGGCGTTGGTGTCCTGGTATTCGTCCACCAGCAGGTAGCGCACGCGGTTCTGCCAGCGTTCGAGCACATCGGGGTGCTCCTGGAACAGCTTGACCGGCAGCAGGATCAGGTCGTCGAAGTCCAACGCGTTGAACGCCTTGAGCGTGCGCTGGTAGTGGGTGTAGACGATGGCGGCGGTCTGCTCGCGCGGGTTGCGCGCCTTTTCCAGGGCTTGGGCAGGAAGGATCAGGTCGTTCTTCCAGGCACCGATCATGTTCTTGATCTCGTCGATGCCGTCGTCGCCGGAGTATTCCTTCTGCATGATGTCCGACAGCAATGCCTTGATGTCGGACTCATCGAAGATCGAGAAGCCTGGCTTGTAGCCCAGCCGGTCATGCTCCTTGCGGATGATGTTCAGGCCCAGGTTGTGAAAGGTGCATACCGTCAGGCCACGGCCTTCCCCCGGGCGCAGCAGGGTGGCGACCCGCTCCTTCATCTCGCGCGCGGCCTTGTTGGTGAAGGTCATCGCGACGATGTACTGGGCACGGATGCCGCAGTTCTGGATCAGGTGGGCAATCTTGCGTGTGATCACGCTGGTCTTGCCGGAGCCTGCACCGGCGAGCACCAAAAGAGGGCCGCCGACGTAGTCACGGGCTTCCTGTTGCCTGGGATTGAGTCGGGACATGCTAGAAACCGGGGGTCGCCAGAAAATAGCCGCGCATTCTAACAGGCATGGGGCGGTTGTGGCGCGACCGTCTGACGTCTGAGTCAGAGTTTTGTCTGTGCCCATTATTAGTCCGGCTAATGCTATTACCGGAAAAAATCGTATTTGCCGGTTGACCGACTTTCGCGCAGGATGCACGTCAAATTGCGTCGGGACGCACTGTGGGCAAGGATATGTCTAAAAGTGAAAATCATTTTCACTTATGCAGTAGCATACTTCGCTTCCCACGCGTCACCGTCCAAGCTTTAAGGAGCCCGCTTGTCCACGCCTGCCGAACCTTTGCGGTTGCTGTTGTTGGCCGATGAGCCGGAATGGGCCGCCTTGCTGCGCGAATGCCTGCTGCCGCTGGAGGGCACGGCAGTCCTGCTGACCGCGCCAAACTGGTCAGCCGTCGACAGCCTGTTCAGCCATGATCGCCAGGCTGTGATACTGGCGACCCCGGCCCTGCAGCCGGCGCCAGGGCGCTGCGATTTGCCGACCATTGTGCTGCTTGAGCATGAGCCAGAAGCGCCACCTACCGGGGTCAGCGACTGGTTGGTGCGGGGGCAGCTCAACACCGATGCACTGCGTCGCTCGCTGCGCCATGTGCGTGAGCGGGGCGTGCTGGTTGCCACCCTGCAGCGCCTGGCCGAACAGGACCCGCTGACCGGTATCGCCAACCGTCAGGGTTTCCAGGCCCTGCTGACCGCACGCCTGGCAGAAAACGAAGGACGCGGCCTGGCGCTTGGGCACCTGGACCTGGACAACTTTCGTCATGTTAACGACGCCCTGGGGCATCAGGGCGGTGACCGCCTGATCCTGCAGGTGGTGTCGCGTCTGAAACAGCAGCTGGAGGCTGGCGACCAGCTGGCCCGCCTGGGCAGCGATGAGTTCGCCCTGCTGATCGATACCCGCCGCGATCCCGGCCGTGCCGAGGCGATAGCCGAAGGTATCGTCGAAGCCTTGGCCGAGCCTTACTGGATCGACGGTGAAAGCCTGCTGATCGGTTGCAGCCTCGGCCTGGCGCACGCGCGCGCTCAAGGTGGGGCCGACCCGCTGATGTGGCATGCGCACATTGCCATGCGCCAGGCCAAGAGCGTCCAGGGCTGCACCTTCCATGTGTTCAACGAGCGGATCAACCGCAACGCGCGCAGCCTTGCCGACCTGGAAGGCGAACTGCGCCGGGCCCTGCGCCGCGACGAACTGGAGCTGCATTATCAACCGCGGCTTGACCTGGCGGACGGGCGCATCGTCGGCCTGGAGGCGCTGGTGCGCTGGCGCCATGCCGAGCGCGGCCTGCTGCCGCCGAGCGAATTCGTGCCGCTGGCGGAACAGAGTGGCTTGATCGTGCCACTGGGCTATTGGGTGATTTCCCGCGCCTTGCGCGACATGCAGGCGCTGCGCGAGAGCGGCCTGACGCCGCTGCACATGGCGGTGAACCTGAGCTTTCGCCAGTTCCAGGACAGCCAGCTGCTGGCGACCTTGAGCCGCTTGATCATCGAGCACGGTGTCGATGCGCGCTGGCTGGAGTTCGAGCTGACCGAGACCGCGGTCATGCGCCGTAACGAACGGGTGCGCCAGACCATGGACGCCCTCGGGCGCCTGGGTGTGCGGTTTTCGCTCGACGACTTTGGCACCGGGTTCTCGTCGTTCGTGCACTTGAACAGCCTGCCCATCACGCTGCTCAAGGTGGACCGCAGCTTCGTCGCCGGGATGGAAATGCGCGAGGAGAATCGCAAGCTGGTACACGCGATGATCAACCTGGCGCACAACCTCAACCTGGAGGTGGTGGCCGAGGGCGTGGAGAGCCCTGCGCAACTGGCGCTGCTACGTGGCTTTGGCTGTGACCAGGTGCAGGGGTTCCTGGTCAGCAAGCCGCTGCCGGTGGCGGAGTTGATGGTGTATCTGCAGCAAAGCACCAAACCGTTCCTGGTGAGCGTGTAACACCGCGTGGGAGGGCTTAGCCCTCCTGTCGCGACCGTCATGCAGACACGGCGGCTTTCCCCGTCATGCCCGCCTTCCCCAGCATCCGCTTCATCCGCCACTCAAAGGCGATGGTCAGCGCCACCGAAGCACAGGCCAGCCCCAGCGCCAGCCCCCACCACACCCCGACCGCGCCGCCACCCAGGTTGAAGGTGAGCAGCCAGGCACTCGGCGCCCCGACCAGCCAGTAGCAGCACAGGCCAATCAGGAAGGTGGTCTTGGCATCCTTCAGCCCCCGGATCGAGCCCATGGCGATGGTCTGCACGCCATCGAACAGTTCGAACCAGGCCGCAACCATCAGCAAGCTCACCGCCAGGTGGTAAATGGCGGCAAAGGCCGGGTCGTTGCCATCGATGAACAGGCCCACGAGCATTTCCGGGCGTAGCCAGAACAGCGCGGCAAAGGCGAACATGATCATCGCCCCGAAGCTGATCCCCACCCGGCCGGCGCTGCGAGCGGCCAGCAAATTGCCGGCGCCGTAGTAAAGCCCCACGCGCATGGTCACGGCATACGACAACCCGGTCGGCACCATGAACGCAGTGGAAACGATCTGCAGGGCAATCTGGTGGGCGGCAAGCTCGGTGCTGCCCAGCACGCCCATGCACAGCGCGGCAAAGGCGAACAGGCCCACCTCCACCATGTAGGTGCCGCCAATCGGCAAGCCCAGGCGCCACAGCTCGCGCAACGCCGGCAGGGAAGGGCGCGACAGGCCCTTGCGCAGCGGGTAGGCGTCGTACGCCGGGTGCCAGCGGATGTACAGCGCCAGGGCAACGGCCATGCCCATCGACACCACGGCGGTGACCAGGCCGATACCCATCAGGCCAAGCTTGGGCAGGCCGAACATGCCTTCAAGCAGGGCGACGTTGAACAGGTAATTGAGCACCGTGCCCACCAGGCTGATGACCATGACCGGCGTCGAACGGCCCAGCGCGCTGGTGAAACCGCGCAAGGCCATGAAGGTCAGGTAGCCCGGCAGGGCCAGCGGCAGCAGGGTAAGGAACTCCGCCGCCGAGGCGACGTTCTCTGGCTGCTGGCCGAACAACAGCAGTACGGGTTTGAGGTTCCACAGCACCAGGGCTGCGACCAGGGCCAAGCCCCAGGCCAGCCACAGGCCGTTCTGTGCCAGGCGGGTGGCGCCTTCGATGTCATTGGCGCCCTTGCGGATGGCCACCAGGGTGCCGACTGCCGCAATCACGCCCAGGCAGAAGATCGACACGAACGAATAGCTGGCCGCGCCCAGGCCACCGCCGGCCAAAGCCTGCGGGCTGATGCGGGCCATCATCAAGGTGTCGGTAAGCACCATCAGCATGTGCGCCAACTGCGAGGCGATCAGCGGCCCGGCCAGGCGCAGCAAAGCCTTGAGTTCGGTAGTGGGCGCGACGTGCATGGAGGTGATCCTTGTGCCTGACTCTGTGAGCGAGGGAGGATTCTGAGGCTTTGGTCAATTTTGTACAAAAGGATAAATGCGATGGTTGGCATGAGTCGAACTCATGCCAGTATGATTCTGGACACACTCTCCTGCCCCCGAATCACAGGTGCGTCATGTCCCGCCAGCTACCCCCATTGTATGCGTTGCGCGCATTCGAAGCCGCTGCGCGACTGGGCTCTTTCACCCGCGCCGGTGAAGCCTTGTCGATCACCCAGAGCGCGGTCAGCCGGCACATCCGCACGCTCGAGGAGCATTTTGCCTGCCGCCTGTTCGTGCGCAGCGGCCGCAGCCTGCAATTGACGGAGGCCGCGCGGGTTCTGCTGCCGGGCGTGCGTGAAGGCTTCGCCGCGTTGGAGCGCGCGTGCGACACATTGCGCGGCGAAGATGACATCTTGCGCATGAAAGCACCCTCGACACTGACCATGCGCTGGCTGTTGGCGCGCTTGAGCCAGTTCAGGCACTTGCAGCCGGGCAATGAAGTGCAATTGACCAGCGCCTGGATGGACGTCGATCACGTGGACTTCAACCAGGAGCCTTTCGATTGCGCCGTCTTGCTCAGCGACGGGGTGTTTCCGCCGGACTGGGAGGTGCGCCGGTTGTTTGCCGAACTGTTGATCCCGGTGGGCGCGCCGGACCTGCTCAAGCAAGGCCCTTGGGATGAGCGTCGGCTGGCCGGCATCGAGCTGCTGCACCCCACCCCCGACAAGCGTGACTGGCGAGAATGGCTTGAACGCATGGGCCTGGCCGACAAGGTGTCGCTCAAAGGCGGCCAGGTGTTCGATACCCTTGAGCTGGGCATGATCGCTGCGGCCCGGGGTTATGGCATATCCATGGGCGACCTGCTGATGGTTGCCGAGGATGTGGCCCACGGGCGTTTGAGCCTGCCTTGGCCCACGGCGGTGCCTAGCGGGATGGATTACTACCTGGTGTGGCCGCGGACCCGGCCGGGTGGTGAGCGCTTGCGGCGCTTGAGCGTGTTCTTGCAGGAAGAGGCGGCGGCCATGGATTTACCGGCTGTGCAGATTCTGCCGGCCTGACTGCGCCATGCAATCGGGGGCCGTGTGTGGCCGGGAGCGCCACGCGCCCCCGGCCCGCCTGGGCCTTACATCGACCCCAGGTTCAACGCCTGGGCGCACGCCTGCAACGAGCGGCGCTCGCTCTGTGCGTACAACGCCAGCTCGTCCTGCACCTGCAACCCCAGCGCAGCTTCGAAAGCATCCCGATTGGCATTGCTGCCATATTCGGTCTGGGCATCGTCACCCAGGTTGGACTGGAAGATCCCCGCCGCGCTCACGGGCAGGAAGTCTTCGTACACCAAGGCCTCGAAATGCACGTGGCCAGCGTCGATCAGACCTTCCAGGGTGGTCGGGCGATCTTTCTGCTCCCGTGCGGCCAGCCCCTTCTCGGTAGCGAAGTAGCGGAAGTACGCCAGGCCCTGCTCACGCATCTGCGCAAGGTCATCTGGAAACGCGGCAAAGTTCTCTTTCAGCAGTGCCCTGTAGCGCTCGGCATTGGCTTCGGCCGGCGCGCCACCCAAGGCTGCGCGGGTGGCATCGAGCAGCTTGTCGTACAGTTGCCGGCCTTTGGGCGTAAGCGCGGCGCCCCGTTGCTCGATCTCGCCAAAGCGCGCGGTGTGGCTGCCTTCGCTGCCTTGCTGGTCGCGGAAGGCCACCCGCTCCTGCAGGGCCTTGAAGCTGGTCTGACGCAGCAGAATCGGGTGACGCCGGGTGGGCGGCCCTTCGACCACGGCCTTGGGCGGGATGTCCTTGGCAGGCATGCCGAGCTGAATCGCATCAATGTCCAGTGTGCGCGGGGTCAGGTGGTTGATGTGCGGGCCCTTGAAGGCCACCACGTCAGCGATCAGGCGATGCTGGTCGTGCAACTGCTGGTACTGCTCAGCGGTGACGGTAGCGTCCTGGTGCCAGCGGAAGGTGTGCAAGGCTTGCTGCACGAACGCTTCGGCATCGGCGGCGTTCAGGCCGCCGTCACGCTCGCACTGGGCAATCAGCTCGAGGGCGCGGGCGGTGAAGATCTGGCGCTTGGCCAGGATGGCCTGGGCCATTTCACGCAGTTGTGGGTTGTCGATCAGTTCCAGGCGCAGCAGCGAAGTGAAGACGCGGAACGGGCTGACGTGCAGCGATTGCTCGTGCACTGCGCGGAACGCAGTGGAGTGCACCGGCACGCCGGCAGAGCTCAGGTCGTAGTAGCCGACCGGCGCCATGCCCATGACGGCGAATAGCCGGGCGATGGTCGCCAGTTCTTCGGCCGTGCCCACGCGGATGGCGCCATGGCGCTCCTGGTCGAGGCGTTCGATTTCGCCGGTCCAGCGCAGGGCCTCGGCCACTTGCGGCTGCTCGGCCATGACCTGCTGGTTGATTTCGCTCACCAGCTCCAGCAGCGTGCCGTATAGCGGCACTTCCTGTTTGTACATGAGCGACATGGCGGCAGAGAACTGCGCGCGGATGCTGTCTGGGCTGACGAAATCGTGGGCGGGCATCGCTAGCTTCCTGGTTGGG
Source organism: Pseudomonas sp. NBRC 111131 (assembly GCF_001320525.1). Taxonomy (NCBI): domain Bacteria; kingdom Pseudomonadati; phylum Pseudomonadota; class Gammaproteobacteria; order Pseudomonadales; family Pseudomonadaceae; genus Pseudomonas; species Pseudomonas sp. NBRC 111131. Next base: position 165,142 of record NZ_BCBH01000010.1, read on the forward strand.
TTCGGACGCTTACATGAAAGCTGGGAATGCACATTGCCCACAAGCGAAAAAAAGTGAGTGTGTCATTCCTTTTTTGATCGACCTTCAGGTCTCAATCGCGGGTGAGCCGGCGCCCATAGGCAGTCTGCGCTCACGCCTGCAACTGCTCGCGAATCCATCCCACCAACGCCCGCACCTTGGGCACTTCTGCAGCATGTTCGGCATAGGCCAGATAATGCGCCCCGGCACTGGTCATTGCATGATTCCACGCAATAACGAGGCTCCCTTCATTCAACTCCCTGGCCACCAGATAGCGTGGCACCAACGCCACCCCGCAACCCGCCTGCGCCGCGCTCAGGGCCATATAGAACGTATCGAAGCGTGGCCCGTGGTAGGCACTGACACTGTGCAGCCCCAGCTCCAGGAACCATTCGTGCCACGCCTCTGGCCGCGAGGTACTTTGCAGTAGCACCAGGTCCGCCAGCTCACTCGCATCGGCCAGCTCACGCCCGGCCAGCAGCTCGGGGGCGCACACAGGCACGACCTCTTCGCGGAACAGCTCGATGCAGGTCGCCCCCGGCCAGGTGCCCTGGCCATAAAAGAACACCACGTCCGCTGAGCCTTGCAGCAAGGCGAAAGGCTCCATCTCGTTGCGGATGTCCAGGTGGATGTTGCTGTGGCGCTTGCCGAAGCCCTTGAGGTGCGGGATCAACCAACGCACGCCAAAACTCGGTTGAGTGGCTACCTTCAATATCTCGGTCTGTTCGCCATAGGTCAGGACGTAGCGGCTGGACATGTCCACCTGGGTAAGGATCTTGTTGACCTCGGCCAGGTACAGGCTGCCGGCAGGTGTCAGTTGCAGGCGCCGGCGGATGCGCAGGAACAGGTGGTGGCGCAGCATCTCTTCGAGTTGCGCCACTTGCTTGCTGACTGCGCTCTGGGTCAGGTGCAGTTCTTCAGCGGCGCGGGTAAAGCTCAGGTGACGGGCTGCAGCTTCAAAGCACTGCAGGGCGGTCATGGAGGGCACCAGGCGTTTGGACATAGCGGTCTCTGTGGCTCAAATCATTACCTGACGGAATGATATGCGGAATAAAGGTCGTTTGTTGCACCGGTGTGATCGGATTAATACTGATCCACATCATTTTTCCACCCCATCACCCGATGTAGGAGAAGCACAAATGGTTGCTGGATTGCTCGAGCGCCTTGGCGTTGCCGCTGAGGCTTACACCCAGGGCGACTACCCTGTACACACGCCGATCGACGGCAGCCAGATCGCCTCGGTGAAACTGCTTGGCAAGGCCGAGACCACTGCCCGCATCGATCAGGCCCACAGCGCCTTCGAAGCTTGGCGCAGCGTGCCGGCCCCGCGCCGTGGCGAGCTGGTGCGCCTGTTTGGCGAGGTGCTGCGTGAGCACAAGGCCGACCTTGGCGAGCTGGTTTCGATCGAAGCCGGCAAGATTACCCAGGAAGGCCTGGGCGAAGTTCAGGAAATGATCGACATCTGCGATTTCGCCGTCGGCCTGTCGCGTCAACTGTACGGCCTGACCATCGCCTCCGAGCGCCCTGGCCACCACATGCGTGAAACCTGGCACCCGCTGGGCGTGGTCGGCGTGATCAGTGCCTTCAACTTCCCTGTGGCCGTGTGGGCCTGGAACACCGCCCTGGCCCTGGTGGCCGGTAACTCGGTGGTGTGGAAACCTTCCGAGAAGACCCCACTGACGGCCCTGGCTTGCCAGGCGCTGTTCGACAAAGCCCTGAAGGCCTTCGGCGATGCCCCGGCTGGCCTGGCGCAGTTGGTGATCGGCGGCCGTGAAGCCGGTGAAGCGCTGGTCGACGACCCACGTGTTCCATTGGTCAGCGCCACCGGCAGTACCCGCATGGGGCGTGAAGTCGGCCCGCGCGTTGCTGCCCGTTTTGGCCGCAGCATCCTCGAACTGGGCGGCAACAACGCGATGATTCTGGCCCCCAGCGCGGACCTCGACCTGGCCGTGCGCGGCATCCTGTTCTCGGCAGTTGGCACCGCCGGCCAGCGCTGCACCACGCTGCGTCGCCTGATCGTGCACCGCTCGATCAAGGACGAAGTGGTCGCTCGTGTTAAAGCCGCCTACGCCAAGGTGCGCATCGGTGACCCGCGTAAGGACAACCTGGTTGGCCCGCTGATCGACAAGCTGTCGTTCGATGCCATGCAGGGCGCGCTGGCCAAGGCTCGCGACGAGGGTGGCCAGGTGTTCGGTGGCGAGCGTCAGCTGGCTGACCAGTACCCGAACGCCTACTACGTTTCTCCGGCCATCGCCGAAATGCCGGCCCAGAGCGATGTAGTGCGTCACGAAACCTTCGCGCCGATCCTGTACGTGTTGGCCTATGACGATTTCGAAGAGGCCCTGCGCCTGAACAACGAAGTGCCACAAGGCCTGTCGTCGTGCATCTTCACCACTGACCTGCGTGAGGCCGAGCGCTTCCAGAGTGCCTCGGGCAGCGACTGCGGCATTGCCAACGTCAACATCGGCACCAGCGGCGCCGAGATCGGCGGTGCCTTTGGTGGCGAGAAGGAAACCGGCGGTGGTCGTGAGTCGGGTTCGGATGCCTGGAAAGGCTACATGCGCCGCCAGACCAACACCGTGAACTACTCGCGCGAGCTGCCGCTGGCGCAGGGTATCGTGTTCGACTGATGCTGTATGGCCGGGGGCGTTGCCCCCGGTTCGCGGGGCAAGCCCGCTCCCACAGGTTCCCCGCTGTCCATGTCGGCGTGGGCCCTGTGGGAGCGGGCTTGTCCCGCGAATGGGCGGCAGCGCCGCACCAACGCTATAAGAACAATATTGCTGGAGCCGGCCATGTCCGAATTGCGTCAACAATGCTTGTGGGAATACGTCAGCCAACCGAGCGTCGCCGCCCAGGCCCTGGCCGGTGAGCATCAGGCCGATGTCTGCGTCATCGGTGGCGGCATTACCGGTCTGTCGGCTGCCATCCACCTGCTCGAGCAGGGCAAGTCGGTGATCCTGCTGGAGGCCTGGAAGATCGGCCACGGTGGCTCAGGGCGCAACGTCGGCCTGGTCAATGCCGGCACCTGGATCCGCCCCGACGATGTCGAGGCGACCCTGGGCCAGAAGCAGGGCAGCCGCCTGAACAAGGTGCTGGGCGACGCCCCCGGCGAAGTGTTCGCCATGATCGAACGCTTGGGTATCGACTGCCAGGCGCAGCACAAAGGCACCCTGCACATGGCGCACAACGCCACCGGCATTGCCGACCTCCAAGCACGCCATGAACAGTGGCGCCGCCGCGGTGCTGACGTCGAACTGCTGACCGGCACCCAGTGCCAGGAATACTGCGGTACCGACAAGATTTCTGCCGCGTTGCTCGACCGCCGCGCCGGCACCATCAACCCCATGGGCTATACCCAGGGCCTGGCCGCTGCCGTTGCGCGCCTGGGCGGCAAAGTGTTCCAGCAATCCTCGGTCGAAGGCCTGGAGCGCGACGGTGACGCCTGGCGGGTAAAGACTGCACGCGGTTCCGTGCGCGCCGACAAAGTGGTGATTTCCACAGGCGCCTATACCGAGGGCGACTGGAGCAACCTGCAGAAGCAGTTCTTCCGCGGCTATTACTACCAGGTAGCTTCCAAGCCGCTGCACGGCACTGCTGCCGACAAGGTCCTGCCCCATGGCCAGGGGTCGTGGGACACCCGCACCGTGCTCAGCAGCATCCGCCGCGATGACCAAGGTCGCCTGCTGCTCGGCAGCCTCGGGCGGGTCGATAACAAGCCCGCATGGTTCGTGCGCAGCTGGGCTGACCGTATCCAGAGCCATTACTACCCGGAGCTGGGCAAGGTCGAGTGGGAGATGCACTGGACCGGCTGCATCGACTTCACCCCTGACCACCTGATGCGGCTGTTCGAGCCGGCGCCAGGGCTGGTGGCGGTGACGGGGTACAACGGGCGCGGCAACACCACCGGTACCGTTATCGGTCGTGCGTTTGCCGAGTTCCTGCTCAAGGGGGAGGCCGACAGCCTGCCCATTCCGTTCTCGCCGATGACCGGTGTGAGTGCGCCTTCTTTGCGCACGGCGTTCTATGAGTCCGGGTTCTCGCTGTACCACGCGGGGCAATGTCTGCGGGTGGTGCTGTAGCCGCTCGCTGTGGCCCTGTCACTTGTGCAACCAGCTCAGGAAGCCGCCTTTCTTGATCAGGGCCGGCTTCTGCAATAGCAAGGACTCACGGCTCTGCTGGCGGAAGCGTTGCAGCTTGGCCAGCGCGGTCTGCACCTCGCCACGCTGCGCCAGGCAGCTCCTCACCTGCTCCTTGTCGATGCGATAAAGCACGCAGCTGGTCAGGGTGCGGAATTCGGCGAACGAACCGTCTTCATCGATGATGCCTTCGACCCCCAGCACCTCACCTGGCCCCATGCGGCCAGCCTCCAGCAACGTGTCACCATCGCGCACGGATGCCGAGACCACGCCACTGCCAATCACCAGCAGGTGATCGGCCTGCTCGCCGACACCCAGGATCACCTGATCGGCCAGATACTCCACCGTGGTCATGCGTTGGCTGAGCGCATCGCGCTCCTGCGCAGACAATGAACGGAACACCCGCACTTCGTCCAACACCTCGCGCTGGCGGCTGCGCGGTGGCATCGCCAGGTCGACATTCCACATCACCCCACTGGCCTCAAGGTGACGATGCGCCAAGTCGAACAGCTGGTTGCGTGCGTCGGTCTTGCCGCCCATGTCGGCGATGAAACCGCTGGCTTCATATTCCACCGACTCCAGCGTCGAGGCCTTCACCGTGACCTTTGGCTTGGGTGAGGGGAGGATGGCGCGGGTGCCCTGCAGGGCCTTTTCCAGCGCATCGAACACGCGCTTTGGCCGCACCCTGGCCGGCACCACCACACTGATCGACACCCCATGCACATCGGCCGGGCGGCTGTGGTTGAGCAGCCTGGCCTTGGCCGCCAGCGAATTGGGGATCACCGCCAGGCTGCCGGTGCCGGTCAGCAGGCGAGTGGCACGCCAGTCGATGTCCAGTACCTTGCCTTCGGTGCCGTCGATGGAGATCGCATCGCCGATCTGGTAGGGCCGCGTGGTGTTCAGCACGATGCCGCTGAACACGTCGGCCAAGGTGCTTTGTAGCGCCAGGCCGATGACGATGGCCATCACCCCGGAGGTGGCCAGCAGGCCCTTGACCGGCAGCTGCATCACATAGCCGGCGGCGGCAACCACGGCCGCCAGAAAGATCAACGCTCCCAGTACATCCTGCAGCAAGCGCCCGCCATGGCTGCCCCGTGCCCCCAGCAGCAGGCCGAACACCACCGTTACCGTGCGCGCGCCGAACAGCCACCAGCCGATCGCCAGCACCGTGGCCATCAGGTTGCGGGACACATCGTCGGGCCAGGGTGGCGGTTGCAATGGGCTCATCCCCGCAGCCAGCAGCACCCAACTGAACAGCAGGAAGATCAACACCCGTGCGCCGATGCGCCAGGCGCGGCGCTGGAGGGGGATCAGTTGCCAGAACACCAGGTCAAGCAGGATCAGGGCGGTACCGAGCAACAACGGGGACGACTGGATGAACGCCAGCATGATGGTCTCGGGGTGAGGGGAGGGCTGTGGGAAGTAATAGAGCAGGTTGGAGAGGCAGGCAATGAAGCCAAGCAAATCCACTGCCAATCCATCGTTCATAAAACAGAACGCTAAAGCCAAAAACCGCTATCTACCGCTCCAAAGGTGACGGTTTTAATCTTTTCCCATCAACGCGAACACCCCACCCACTGAAACTCAAAGCCCTTAGGAGCTACCACCATGGCCCACTTCAAATACAACCGCCTGAACAAAGATGACGCTGCCGTACTGCTGGTTGACCACCAGGCGGGTCTGCTGTCGCTGGTACGCGATATCGAGCCGGATACCTTCAAGAACAACGTGCTTGCCCTGGCCGACCTGGCCAAGTTCTTCAACCTGCCGACCATCCTCACCACCAGCTTCGAGCAAGGCCCCAACGGTCCCCTGGTGCCAGAGCTCAAGGCCCTGTTCCCCGAAGCGCCGTACATCGCTCGCCCAGGCCAGATCAACGCCTGGGACAACGAGGACTTCGTCAAGGCCGTGAAGGCGACGGGCAAGAAGCAGCTGATCATCGCCGGTGTAGTCACTGAAGTGTGCGTAGCCTTCCCGGCCCTGGCCGCGCTGGAAGAAGCGTTCGACGTGTTCGTGGTGACCGACGCCTCCGGTACGTTCAACGCCCTGACACGCGACGCGGCACACAATCGCATGAGCCAGGCCGGCGCGCAGCTGATGACCTGGTTCGGGGTGGCCTGCGAGCTGCACCGCGACTGGCGCAACGATATCGAAGGGCTGGGCGCGCTGTTCGCCAATCGGATCCCGGACTACCGTAATCTGATGACCAGCTACAACGCTTTCCACGCTGGTCAGTAAGCCGAGCGGCCTCGGGCACCGGTAGCCGGTGCCCGACACGGCCCAGACCAGACGGAGAAGACCATGCCCCCATCGAGTCGGTGCTCACCGTTGTCGATGGCAACGTGGTGTACGCAGCGGCCGAGTTCGACAGTGCCGGGGCGTGTGGGGTGCGTTGGGTTGCTCGTGCTTTGCGTTCTGAGCCTCTTGGTGTTTATCCATGGCACCCACGGGCTCAAGCCATGTCGCTGATAGCGAACTCCTGCGCCAGGTGATCGATCAACGCTCTCACCGACGGCAGCAACCCGCGCCGCGACGGGAAAATCGCATGCACGATGCCACAGCGTGGCTGCCACTGCGGCAGCAACTCCACCAATCGGCCTGCAGCCAGATCCTCGCGCACCGCCACCCGTGGCAGGTGCGCGATGCCGACCCCAGCCACCACGAAATGCCGCAGGGCAAACAGGTCATCGGTGACCACCCGGGGTGTATGCGGGATCACGACGCTACGGCTCATGTCCTCGCCCTGGAACAGCTCCCACTGGTACTCACGCTGGGCACCGCCCCAATGCATGCTGGGCAGGGCACCGAGTTGTTGCGGGTCGAAGCCTGCCGGCAGTTGCTGCAGAAACTGCGGGTGGCCCACCAGGCACTGGGTGCTGTTGCTCAGCACCTTCATCACCATGTCGGTGTTCTCCAGCGGCGGGAAACGCACGCGCAGTGCCACGTCGAAGCCTTCGTGCAGCAGGTCGACGCGGCGGTTGGTGCTCTCGATGAACAGCTCTACCTGCGGGTACTTGAGCATGTAGCGGGTGAGCATCGGCCCGACCCAGGAGTTGAGCAGGGTGGTCGGGCAACTGATGCGCACCAGGCCGCGCGGCTCGCTGCGGTTGCGCTCGATGATCTCTGCCGCGCCCTCGGCTTCTACACGCATGGCCAGGCAACGGTTGTAGTAGGCCTGGCCGATTTCGGTCAGTGAACAATGTCGGCTGGTGCGATGCAACAGACGCACGCCAAGGCGCTCTTCAAGGTCGGCGACACGCCGGCTGAGCTTCGACTTGGGCATGTCCAGCGCCCGGCCTGCCGGGGCGAAGCCGCCATGCTCGACGACCTGGGTGAAGTAGTAGAGGGAGTTGAGGTCTTCCAATCGGCCTTCTCCAGAGGGTGCGCCGTGAGCGGATTTCGCAGTCTACCGCAGCCCAGGGGATGAGCATGAGCGTTACCCCTGGGCACAAAACAACGGGCCGCCGCCTTCGGCACGGCTGTTACTCGGTATCGGAGTCGAACAACCGCTCCAACTCCACCCGCGCCTCTTTGGCCGTCTGCATGACCTTGGCCCGGTCGTCGCGCACTTGCCCCTGCGCCACCAGCACTTCCTCGTCATGCTGGGTGAACCGCTGGATGCGATCCGCCGCCTGCTCAGCGCTCAGGCCCAGGCCGATCAGGGCACGGCGGGTCATTTCCAGGCTTGAATAGAAGGTTTCGCGGATCGGTTCGGCGCCCACGTCCACCAGCTTGTGCACATGCTGGCGGTTGCGCGCGCGGGCCAGCACTTTCAGGTGCGGGTACAGGCGCTTGACCCGTTCTGCCGTGCGTGTGGTCGCCTCGGGGTCGTCGATCGTGATCACCAGGTACTCCGCTTCACCCACCTTGGCCGCATGCAGCACTTCCGGGCGCAGCGGGTCGCCATAGAACACCGGGGCCTGCTCGAACATGCGGGTCATCTCGATGGCATCCACCGAGGTTTCGAGCGCGATGAAGGGGATTTTCTGCGCACGCAGGATGCGCGAAACAATCTGCCCCATGCGGCCCATGCCGACGATCACCACCCGCGGCGTGCCGGCATCGATGGTTTTGTATTGCTCAGGGATTTCCCGCGCCGGTGCCGGTTGCGGGCGTTTGAGGGCGCGGGCGCAACCGAGCATCAGCAACGGCGTGACGGCCATCGACAGGGTAATGGTCATCAGCAGCAGGTCGTAGGTGAGGGTATCGAACAGCCCCTGGTCCTTGCCCAGCTTGAAAACCACGAAGGCAAACTCGCCACCGGCGGCCAGCACCATGCCCAGGCGCAGCGCGCTGGTGCTGTTCAGGCCACCGGCCAGGCGGCCGACGCCAATCAGCAGCACCAGTTTGACCGCTACCAGCAACAGGGTCAGGCCAAGCAGCACCCACGGCATTTCCAGCAGCAAACGCAGGTTGGCGCCCATGCCGACGCTGATGAAGAACAGGCCCAGCAGCAGGCCCTTGAAGGGCTCGATCTGCGACTCCAGCTCATGGCGATACTCTGAGTCGGCCAGCAACAGGCCGGCGAGGAAGGCGCCCAGGGCCATGGAAACCCCGGCTTCTTCCATGAGCCAGGCGGTACCGATGACCACCAGCAGCGCAGTAGCGGTGGAGACCTCTGGTAAGCCGGTGCGGGCAACGGTGCGAAACACCGGGCGCAGCAGGTAGCGGCCACCGACGATCACCACGGCGATGCTGGCGAATACTTTCAGGGCATGCGCCAGGCTGTCGCTGTGACTGGTGTCCGGGCCGCTGGCCGCCAGTAACGGCACCACGGCGATCAACGGGATGGCGGCAATGTCCTGAAACAGCAGGATGGCGAAGGCAAGGCGGCCATGGGGTGCATTCAGTTGCTTGGCTTCGGCCAGGCTCTGCAAACCCAGGGCAGTAGAGGACAATGCCAGCCCCAGGCCGAGTACCACCGCCGCAGGCAGCGGCTGTGCAAAGCCGAACAGGGCGATGGCGCCGATGATGGCACCGGTCAGCAGCACCTGTGCGCTGCCGACACCAAACACCGATTTGCGCATCAGCCACAGCCGCTTGGGCGACAGTTCAAGGCCGATGATGAACAGCAGCAAAACCACGCCAAGCTCAGAAATATGCGCAACGCTCTCGGTGTCGCGGATCAGGCCCAGCGCCTGGGGGCCGATGACCACGCCGGCTAGCAGGTAGCCGAGCACGGCACCTAGCTGCAGGCGTTTGGCCAGGGGAACCGCAAGGACTGCGGCGAACAGGAAGATCACCGCGGTTTGCAGCAGGCTGCCTTCGTTCGGCATCGGCTCGTACTCCATGAGCTGCCGGGGCAGCGTTAGGCCAGTGTGGAGGACAATTCTGCGGCGGGTGGCGGTTGCAGACAACCCGGTGGCCAGCAGAAGCATTGCCCTCCGGCCCCAGGGGCTAGGGGCTGCCCGGTCTGTACTGCAGCGCCTCCGCCAGGTGTGCCCGGGTAATCACCGTGCTGCCCTCCAGGTCTGCCAAGGTACGTGCCACTTTCAATAAACGGTGCGCGGCGCGCAAGGACAGGGTCAGGCGCTCGCAGGCGCTTTCCAGCCAGGCCTGGTCCGTGGCGGCCAGGTTACAGTGCTGGCGTAGGCCATCCAGGTTCAGAAACGCATTGGCACACCCTTGCCGACGCTGCTGCACCTCACGGGCCTCGGCCACCCGGGCCGCTACCTCGGCGCTGCTTTCGCCGCTGGGCTGATTGGTAAGGCTCGTGGTCTCCCGGGCGACCGTCAGGTGCAGGTCAATGCGGTCCAGCAACGGGCCAGACAGCTTGTTGCGGTAGCGCTGGATCTGTTCGGTACTGCAGCGGCAGCGGCCGGTGGGGTCGCCAAGGTAACCGCAAGGGCAGGGGTTCATCGCCGCCACCAACTGGAAGCGTGCAGGAAACCGTACCTTGTCCCGCGCACGGGCGATCACGATCTCGCCAGACTCCAGCGGCTCGCGCAGCACTTCAAGCACGCGGCGCTCGAACTCGGGCAACTCATCGAGAAACAGCACGCCATGGTGGGCCAGGGTAATCTCCCCGGGTTGCGGCCGGCTGCTGCCGCCGACCAACGCCGGGCCCGAGGCAGAGTGATGGGGGTGGCGGAACGGGCGTTGCGGCCAGCTATTGAGTGGCGTGTGCCCGGTTACCGACTGGATAGCCGCCACCTCTAGCGCCTCATGCTCATCCAGCGGCGGCAGCAGGCCTGGCAGCCGGCTGGCGAGCAGCGTCTTGCCGGTGCCGGGCGGGCCAGTAAATAGCAGGTTGTGCGCCCCGGCGGCAGCCAGTAGCAAGGCGCGCTTGGCGGCGACCTGGCCCTGCACCTCACTCAGGTCAGGGTAAGGACGGCTCTGCAGGGTCAGGCCATTGGCGGCGAAAGGTGGCAGCGGCACCTGGCCATTCAGGTGGGCGACCAGCTCGAGTAGATGGCCCACGGCATACACCACCAAGCCGCCGGCCAGGCTGGCTTCCTCGGCGTTCTCCCGCGGCACGACCAATGCCCGGCCTGCTTCCCGGGCGGCCAGTGCAGCGGGCAGCACGCCCTGCACGGGGCGCAGTTTGCCTGAGAGCGCCAATTCCCCCAGGCATTCGATTTCGCTCAAGGCCGCCACCGGTACCTGCCCGTCGGCGGCAAGAATCCCCAGGGCAATGGCCAGGTCATAGCGGCCGCCGTCCTTGGGCAGGTCTGCAGGGGCCAGATTCTGGGTAATGCGCCGTTGCGGGTAATTCAACCCCGAGTTGACGATGGCGCTGCGTACCCGGTCCTTGCTCTCCTTGACTGTTGTTTCGGGCAGGCCGACCAGGGTGAGGTGGGGCAGGCCGTTGGCCAGGTGGGTTTCAACACTGACCGCCGGCGCCTGTACGCCAACCTGGGCGCGGCTGTGGACGAGGGCAAGGGACATGGACGCTCCGTTGTCGCTGAAGTTGGGCGCCGCTTCCTGCGGCGTGGGCACAGCATAGTGAGGGGCGCGGGAGGGGGCGCAAGAAGAGTTCGTCGTTGTGTTTCAGGCCAGGCGTTTTCCCTGTGTTTTCATACAATCTGACAAATAATGGATCCAATACCTTTGCGCAGTGCAAAGGTATGGCTTAGTGTTCACGTGCTCTTGCCGTTGCCATCGGACGACAACGCGACTCCTAAAATGGACTCAAGGTAATCCCGTGCAAACGCTTACTCGCACCCGCCAGCAGATCCGTGAACGGGTGCAGGCCCATGAATTTGCCGACCTCAACCGCTACTTCGATGCCCTCCAGGCGCACTGGCAACAAGCGGCGCCCGGCGAGTGCCCGGCCTACCTGGAGGCGGTCCAGGGTTACATGCTGGTCGATTGGGATGCCGAGGGCAGCAAAACCCTGAGCCAGACGCTCAAAGCGTGGATCGATGCGTGCCCCAAGGCTTACCACCCGCAGGTGGTCATGGGGTTTCACTGTCTGAGCCGGGCCTGCCACATCCGCGGCGCCGTTGCCGCCAATGAGGTCAGCGAAGCGCACTGGCTGGCCGCCGAGCAAGCCTGCGAAATGGCCACGGCACACTTTCTTCGGGCTATGGAGCGCTCCACGCAGCCTGTAGCCGCAGCCATCGGCATGCTGCGAATCAGTGCGCATTTCCGTGAGCCAGGTTGGCTGGTCGAATTGTTCCATGGGCAGGCAGCGCGCTTTCGGCCAAGCGCGCATGCCGATGTCGAAGTGCAGGAGGCGGCGGCACCCTTGCTGGTCAAGTACGGGCTGGCGCCCCTGGTCGCGCTGCCACAGGGGCTGCCGTCCTGCTTGAGTGCGCGCTTGCCCGGCGCCCAGGAGAGCGCCCCGGCGTACTGGCTGCGCCATGCGCTGGCGTGGCTACCTGGGTGTTTCGAGGCGGTCGAAGCGCGTGCCGCTTACCTGACACCGCGGTGGGGGGGAAGCTACGAGGCGATCGAAGCGCTGGCCAGCAGTCCGGTGTGCCAGCGTTGGAATGAGATGCAGCGCAATGCGCTACGGTGGTTGGCAGTGGAAGACCAGCTCCGGTTGCCCGAGCCCGATCAGTCGCAACAGATCGCGGTTTGGCAGGAGACGTTCCAGCATTGGGCGCAACGTCAGCTCAGGCCCAAGGAGCGCGCCACGCTGCTGGCCCGCCGTGGCGCCTTGCGTCGCTATTCGTTGCACGATTACCACGGGGCGATGCGCGACTTCACCGCTTGCGTCGCGTTGTATCCTGATCAAGGCTTCGTGCCGACCATCGGCGAGCCGTTCTACAGCGTGGTCTGCCTGGTGCTGGTGCACGGTGTGCGGGACGGTGCGCAAACGTTACGGGTCGTGATCGAGCGGTTGTGCAACAACCACAGGCAAGCGGCGGCCTGCGCGCTACGGGCGGCTGGGCATCAATTTGGCTTGTGGGGGTTCAGGCAATCGTCCGAGCAGGCCAATGCCTGGCTGCGCACAGCGGTGAAGCGCCAATGTGGGCGCGAGGGGCGGGGCTTCGACGTACTCGACGTGCCGCGGCTGTTGTGGGCCGCCAACCTGCACGAAGTGGCGCATTTTCTCTATGTGCACTGCGCCGACCTGAAGCTGCCGGATGCCGCCGTCACCCTGTACGACTTGCACCTTGGCCGGCTGGAGAACACTCCGCAGCTTTATCTGAGTGCCGAGCTTGCCCAGCATTGGTTGTTGCGTGCGGTGGCTTGCGGCAATCCGCGGGCCAAGTACACCTTGGCCTGCCAACGTATGCAGGGCGCGCAGGACCTGGAGCGAGACACGCTGCTAGCGGTCCGGCGCCTACTGCTCGACGCGTTGGGCCATCCGCAGGTGGGTGCCCGCGCGCGTCTGCAACTGGGCATTCTGTTGCGCCAGCACGGCGAGCCACAGGAGCGAAACGAGGCGGTCGATTATCTGCTGGGCCTGGCCGAGCACTCGGACGTGGGGATTGCCGCACGTGCCAGCGCGGAGCTCGGGCTGGCCTGGATGCAGGGGCATGGGACCCGCAAGCAGAGCCGTTTTGCAGCGATCGAGTGGGTCAACCGTGCGGCCGCACTGCAACCGGGTGAACCGGTCATCGAGGAGATACAGGCGCAAGTGCTCAATTCGCACAGCCGGGTTAAGACGTTGCTCACGGTGTGCGGGGCGACCTTGTTCCGCGGCGATCTGCAGGCCAGCGAACTGCCGCAAAAAGCGATCGCCCCGGAACAGGAACGCCAGAAGGTTTCCGCCTGAAGGCGGGCACAACATAGGGGGCCGCCGGCGGCCCCGCATGCTTATGGCTTGGCGCCGAGGATGATGTGCGAGGCCTTGATCAGCGCAGTGGCTTTCACACCGGGTACCAGCCCCAGTTCCTGCACTGCCTCGCGGGTGACGATGGCGAACACCTCGGTGCCGCCCGCCAGCTTCAGAACCACTTCGGCATTCACCGCGCCGTCACCCACCCGCACCACTTCGCCTTCCAGCGCGTTGCGTGCAGACAGCTTGTAACCGTCCGCATCGGTCATCAGCACCACCCAGGGCGCCTTGACCAGGGCCACGGCCTGCTTCCCGACATTGATATTGAGGCTATGCAGGCTGGCCATGGTGACCACGGCCACCAGCTTCTCGCCACCAGCCAGCGTCAGCTCGACCTCGGCATTGACTGCCCCGGGCTGAACGTTGCTGACCTTGCCTTCGAACACATTGCGGGCACTGACTTTCATGCTTGGGCACTCCTTCATGCGGTTTTTATTCCTGTGCCGCTGGCGCCATCCGGGCTTCCAGCTCGGCTACCTGTTTTTCCAGGGCTTCCAGGCGCGCGCGGGTGCGGGCCAGCACGACCATCTGGCTGTCGAATTCTTCCCGGCTGACCAGGTCCAGCTTGCTGAAGGCGCCTTGCATCAGCACCTTGAACTGGCTTTCCAGCTCGGCGCGGGGCTGGGCGGTGTCGCTGCTGAAGAGGCGCGAGGCCTGGTCGCTCAGAGCATCGAGAAGGGCTTTGGGCGCGAGCATGTTGGGCTGTCCACTGAAACGAAAGAAATGGCCCGCAGTGTAGCACGGACAATTTCCGCTCTTGATTGCACGTTTTTCGAGCAGTGTACGGGGCGGGTGCGCACCAATAATGTGCATCTTTTCGATGCTGGCGACTGGCCAACGCCGCCTGTTTCGCGCAACTCGCTGTTTTTCGGTGCTTTTGCAGACCTGGCAAGGTTTCTGCAAAGACCAGTGCGAGCCATGCACTGATGCAGTTCCTTGTGACCAGGCAGTGCGCACGCGGAGCCGGATGCCGACGACGCGTTACAAAGCCAACCGCTGCGCTTAGACTTGAGACGGGTTTGTTTTCCTGGGGCAAGTCCACCAAATCGGGAGAGAGTTTCATGAAGCTAGTCACAGCCATCATCAAGCCGTTCAAGCTGGACGACGTGCGCGAGTCGCTGTCGGAAATCGGCGTGCAGGGCATCACCGTCACCGAAGTCAAAGGCTTCGGCCGGCAGAAGGGCCACACCGAACTGTATCGCGGTGCGGAATACGTAGTCGACTTCCTGCCCAAGGTGAAGATCGACGTCGCCATCGACGACAAGGACCTTGATCGCGTGATCGAGGCCATCACCAAGGCGGCCAACACCGGCAAGATCGGTGACGGCAAGATCTTCGTGGTGAATCTGGAGCAGGCAATCCGCATCCGTACCGGCGAAACCGATACCGACGCGATCTAAGCGCCCAACAAAGCCTCACCAAACCCAACGCCCCAGGAGAAAACAACATGACTCTGCGTAAGATCGCAGGGCTAGGAGCCCTATTGTCCCTCGTAATGCCGGGCCTCGCCCTGGCAGAGGAGGCTGCCCCAGCGCTGAACTCCGGCGACACCGCCTGGATGCTCACAGCAACGGCGCTGGTGCTGTTCATGACCATCCCCGGCCTGGCCCTGTTCTACGGCGGTATGGTGCGTTCCAAGAACGTGCTTTCGGTGATGATGCAATGCTTCGCCATCACTGGGCTGATGAGCATTCTCTGGGTCGTTTACGGTTACAGCATCGCCTTCGATACCACTGGTATGGAAAAGGGCGTGCTCAATTTCAATTCCTTCGTCGGCGGCTTCTCCAAGGCGTTTCTCAGCGGCGTCACGCCGTCGGGCCTGACCTCGGCCACCGCGTTGTTCCCGGAGGCGGTGTTCATCACCTTCCAGATGACCTTCGCCATCATCACGCCGGCGCTGATCGTCGGTGCCTTCGCCGAACGCATGAAATTCTCGGCGATGCTGGTGTTCATGGGCATCTGGTTCACCCTGGTCTACGCACCGATCGCGCACATGGTCTGGAGCGGTGACGGTGCGCTGCTGTGGGACTGGGGCGTGCTCGATTTCGCAGGCGGCACCGTGGTGCACATCAACGCCGGTATCGCAGGCCTGGTCTGCTGCCTGGTACTGGGCAAGCGCAAAGGCTACCCAACTACCCCCATGGCCCCGCACAACCTGGGCTACACCCTGATGGGCGCGGCCATGCTGTGGATCGGCTGGTTCGGCTTCAACGCAGGCTCCGCTGCTGCCGCCAACGGCACGGCCGGCATGGCCATGCTGGTGACCCAGATCGCCACCGCCGCCGCCGCGCTGGGCTGGATGTTCGCCGAGTGGATCGGCCACGGCAAGCCAAGTGCCCTGGGCATTGCCTCGGGTGTGGTTGCCGGCCTAGTGGCCATCACCCCGGCTGCCGGTACCGTAGGCCCGATGGGCGCCCTGGTGATCGGCCTGGTTTCGGGTGTGGTCTGCTACTTCTGCGCCACCAGCCTCAAGCGCAAGCTGGGCTATGACGACTCCCTGGACGCCTTCGGCGTACACGGCATCGGCGGCATCATTGGCGCCATCCTCACCGGTGTGTTCGCGGCACCTGCCCTTGGCGGCTTCGGCGCGGTCACCGATATCGGTGCGCAGGTCTGGGTACAGGCCAAGGGCGTGATCTTCACGGTGGTCTATACCGCGGTCGTCACCTACGTGATCCTCAAGGTACTGGACAAGGTGATGGGCCTGCGGGTCAACGAAGAAGAAGAGTCGGTCGGCCTCGACCTGGCTCAGCACAACGAACGTGGTTACAACCTGTAACTGCGACGCAGGAAAAACTTGCCCGGCTTGCCGGGCATTTTTTTGCCTGATTTTTGCCATTTCCTGCAGAGCAAACGGTTTATCACCCACGTTCGCGACGTAGGCCAAAAACTTACAAGTAGCAGGGCATTCATGGAGCTTTGCTTTTTCTACGGGCGCGCTAGAATGCGCGCCGAAGGGTGTTTGACGAGCAGTCCGCACGCTTCGTCAGCCTTTGCTAGGCTTGCCAGTAGCGTGCGGCCAGCAGGGTTACAAGGATTTGTCAGGCCCTGCCAGGAGCAGGGCCTGCTGGGTGCCGCCTCCCATCAGGAGCGCCGACCCAAGGGCAGTGGCCTAACCCACGGCCAGTTGAATTTTCACTGGTGGCTGCCGGTCTACGGCTCCACTGGTCTATAACTAACCTGCTTTTCGCAAGTCATGAGGTAGAACATGAGCGACGACGATCTGGAAAATGATGACCTCGAAGTAGGCGACGAAGACGAGGCGGATGATGGCCTGGAAGCTGCGGCTGACGATGTTGCCGAAGATGCTGGCGATGACGACAGCAGCCCGGCACCTGCTGCCAAGGGCAAGTCCAAGGCGGCCGTCTCGGTAGACGAGATGCCGAGCATGGAGGCCAAGCAGAAGGAACGTGACGCCCTGGCCAAGGCCATGGAAGAGTTCCTCGCGCGCGGTGGCAAGGTTCAGGAAGTCGAGGCCAACGTGGTCGCCGACCCGCCCAAGAAGCCGGACAATAAATACGGCAGCCGCCCTATCTGAGTGTTCGCACGCAAAAAAGCCCGCCGTCGCTGCGGGCTTTTTTGTGGGTAGGGTTTTTGTGCTGTCTGTACCGGCCCATCGCCGGCGCCCCTTTCAGCGCCAGCGCGCGATCACGTCAGGCAGCTGCGATAACCGCTGAATCTCTGCATCCGGTGCCTGTTCGCCCGCCCAGGCCTTGCGCTGCGGGTTGAACCACACCGCGCGCAACCCTGCGCGCTGCGCCCCGCCGATGTCATCCCCGGGGTGATCACCGACGTGCACCGCAGCACCGGCCTCGACCTCTGCGCGTTTCAGCGCCTCCCTGAAAGGCGCCGGGTCCGGCTTACCGATACCCAGGTCCTCCGCGCACAGGGCAAAGCGGAAGTAGTCGGCCAGCCCCAGGCGGCGTACGTCGGCGTTGCCATTGGTTACCACCCCCAGGGTGTACTGATGGCGCAGGATTTCCAGCACCGGCTGCACCTCCGGGAACACCTCGACCTGGTGCCGCGCATGCAAAAACACTTCAAAGCCCTCGTTGGCCAGTTCTTGAGCCTGCTTTTCGCTGTAGCCGACCTCTTCCAGGGCGTGGAACAGCACGCGCCGGCGCAGGGCGCTGATGCGGTGCTTGAGGCCCGGTTCGGCTTGCACCAGGCGTTCACGGATGGCGAACAGGTGATCCACCGGTACGCCACCCAGGATCGGGGCATTGGCCTGCAGCCAGTCGCGCAGCACGACTTCCGCGCTGGCAATCACTGGCGCGGTGTCCCACAGGGTATCGTCGAGGTCGAAGGTGATCAGCTTGATGCTCATGAGTCTGTGCCTTTGCTGCGTTTGGCCCGGGGATGGGCGCTGTCGTACACCGCGGCCAGGTGCTGGAAGTCCAGGTGGGTGTAGAT
>NZ_BCBH01000011.1:0-182274 GCF_001320525.1 Pseudomonas sp. NBRC 111131
TTAACCCCGCGCGAGTCGCACTCAGCATTGCGTTCTGCGCATAGATGACTCTAGCGCGAGGGCGCCATTATGGCGCCCCAACGCAGGCTACTTGATTACGATCGGATTGACCGGTGCGCCAGTCCCCCCTACTACCTTCAGCGGCGCAGCGGTGTACAAGAAAGTCCATTGCCCATCTTCGGCACAGTCGGCGGCAAGCGGATCCAACTGCGCAATCTCTGTCAGGGTAATACCAAGATTACGCATCAATGCGTTATGCAGTGGCAACGCGACGCCGGAAACCGGGTCGACGGTTACTTCGTTGGCAATGGTGTCAGTCACGATGTTGGGAATTTCCATGTCCTGGAACCATTGCACAAGCTCCGGGCTATAGGTCAGTCCCGGTTCGATGAAGTCTTTGTAGAACTCTTCGCTGTCGCGATAGTAGAACGAACCGATCCATCCTGTACGAATGAGCAGAATGTCGCGTTTCTGGATCTTGACGCCTTGAGCGGCAGCGGCGTTCATCAAATCCTCGTGATTGAAGGTTTCCCCTGGTGCCAACACCTGCTTGTCGCGAAAGCGCGCCATGTCGATGAGAATCCCACGCCCCACGACGCCCTTTTCCCCAATCGGTGCGACGCTGGCCTTCGCCAGCCCGCCGATGGTGGTGTCTGCATCGTAGCCGTTCCAGATCTGATCGTCGTACCACACGTGGCCAAGGGCGTCATATTGCGTTGAGCCCTGCAGATGGAAAAACATCACATCGTCAGCATACTCGTAGCAACCTGGGAAATGCGGTCCTTTTCCACAGTTGTAGTGCCCGCGATCCATGATGTTCATACGCCGCGCCGGAGTACGTCCTGGCCAAACCGGATCGCCCTTCTCATCGCCAATACGAACCTGCAGGGTAAAGGTCTTCCCCTGCCGGACTTGGCTGACACCCTCCAAGGCTTCCTTGGCAGTGAGGTAGTTCAGACAGCCGACTTCATCGTCAGCGCCCCACTTACCCCAATTGCGCGGAGCGTCTTTAAGCAGTTCACGTACGTGAGGTACTTTTTTATCGGACATGATTGTTCTCGTTTGTTGTTGTGACCATCAATCAGAATAGGGAGCGTCTCAACTCATGTTGCACGCGCTGCGGCTGACCAGCGACCGGTCATAACGCTTGAACCAACCCGCCGTTTCCCGGGTGAACAGTGCCGTCAACAGTGCCGCCACGAACATCAGCGCTGAGATGAACACCAGGGCAAGGTGATAACCTGCGGACTGCTCGAAACCGCCTCCGGCCCCAATGAACAAACCAATCAGCAGCGGGCCGAAACCACCCGCGTAAATGCCTGCGTTAACCACCGAGCCTGCCAAGCCAGTCGTGCCGGGTTTGGCTGAGTCGAATGCGATCGCATACAGCAAGGTGTAGGGCGCATTCATGGCGAAACCGGCAAACAACTGCACGCCGATCAGCCACCCGAGGCTGACCGAGGTATAGCGGAACAGATACATGCCCACGCCCAGCCAGAGAAAGACGATCACCAGGCTCAACTTTCGACCGATTCGATCCGATAGCCATCCCCACAGGATCTGGCCGATCCCACCCGTGATAGTGAAGAGCACAGAGTACGCTGCGGCTTGGGCAAAGTTGTAATGCGCAACGAACGCGAGGTATTGCGGCAACCAGAAGCTGATGCCGAAGTAGCCGACTATTGCGAACATCGAGATCAGGGCAATGACGCTGATATTGGGGTTTCGCAGGACGTCCTTAAGCACACCTTTTTGCGGGATTGCAGGTGTATCGCTCAGACTCGGTGCGGTTTCACCAACGGCGGCGACATGCGCCGTAAATTTTCGATAGCGCGCTGCCGTGCTGAACTTCCAGTACAAGGTGAATACGATGATCATGGGAATCGGGAACAGCAAGAACGCATAGCGCCAGTTTTCCGGGCCGTAGGCGTTCAATAGCGCACTGATCGCCACACCACCAATCAACGTGCCCCACGGGTAACCCGTGTGGTGAAGACCGAGCGCGAAGCCGCGACGCTCCTTGGACCACCACTCGGCCAGGGAGGTGACCTCCACGGCCTCGCCCACCCCGCCAAAAGCATGGGAAAGGATCTGCAAGCACACCAGCACGCCCAATGAAGCGGTGAGGAAGTTGAAGCCCGTCAGGAACGTGAACAGCGTATAGGCGAATACGATAGGCAAATGCCGATATTTGCGCCGCCAGCCATGACCACCTTTATCCACCCATACCATCAGTGGCACAGCGAGCAACGATGTCGAGATGGTGATGACCGCCGCCAGTAACCCGGCCATTTCAGCGCTGGTTTTGAACTCGCTGGTGATTGAAGGCAACACCATGAAAAACAGGTGCCGTGAATTGGCGTCCAGCGCATACACCAGCCAGAGCAGCAGCATCGCGCCCCAGGAGACAGCGCCGGCGCCCTGTATTTTTTTTGTAGAAAGGCCAACAGCGGATTGAGGGTCGCTGCGAAGTTCCATTAGAAAGCTCCGATATTTGATTATTGTTATTTATTGGCTTCCTGGCCCGCTCATGCACGAGGGTGCATGAACCTCTCACTCAGCACGCCTGGTGCGTGGAAACGAGTGTGTTCAAGCTTATGCCGACAGGCATGCACAGAGCATCGCTGCCCAGAGCAAACCCGCTTTGCCTGTGCGGCACGGCAACTTGGCAGGCTCCTTGCGTTACGCCTGCCATTTGGCACGGGAACTAGGGCAGATAGTCCTCAAGGATCAGATCCGCCGCCCGCTCCGCCACAGCCATTACCGCGCCCTGGATATTCCCTGAAACCATGGAAGGCATCACCGAGGCGTCGACCACTCGCAGCCCCTGCAAGCCATGCACCCTAAGTCGCGAGTCGACGACTGCGCTTGCGTCTTCGCCCATCCGACAGGTGCCCAGAGGGTGGTAGATGGTCTGCCCTGTCTTGCGGGCAAACTCCAGCCATTGTTCATCTGACTGCGCCTGCAGCCCAGGGCTGGTTTCCTCCTCGACGAAGCGGGCCATGGCTGGCTGCATGACGATCCGACGCGCGATCTTCATGCCCTCGACAATACAGCGCTGGTCTTCGTCTGCAGCCAGCATGTTGGGACGAATGGCCGGCATCGCGTTTCGGTCACTGCTTTCAATATGCACCGAACCAATCGACTTGGGCCGCAGTTGGCTGACCCCGATGGTCATGCCAGGATGCTTGTCCAATATCCGATTCGCAGCATTGGCATAGCTGGCGTGCACGAAGAAATACTGGATATCCGGCGTAGGCAAGCCTGGGTCGGTCTTGATGAACCCATGCACCAGGCCGGTTCCCAGCGTCAGGATGCCGGTTCGCCGGGTAAAGTATTCGGTCACTGCCAGCCCCAGCCGCCAGCCACGTGCCAGCTCATTCAAGGTCACGACGTTCTTCATGCGCCAGTTCATGCGGGTAGCAAAGTGGTCGATGTAGTTCTCCCCGACCCCGCGTAGCTCGTGCTTGAGTGGTACACCAGCGGCGAGCAGCACCTGCGGCTGGCCAATGCCGGACAATTCCAGCAACTGCGGAGACTGGATGGCACCGGCGCAAAGAATGACTTCAGCATTGGCTTTGATGCTGACTTGCTCACCATTGTGTACATAGGTTACGCCCGTGCAGCGTTTCCCCTGCACGTCGACCCGCAGTACATGCGCATGGAGGACGATGTGCAGATTTGCCCGTGACCTGGCCGGTTTGAGGTAGCCGTCGACTACACTCCAGCGCCGCCCATCTTTTTGCGCCACTTGGTAGTAGCCAAAACCGGTCTGATCCCGGCCGTTGTAGTCAGCATTGTGAGGATGACCATCCTGCGCAGCTGCTTCCAGGAAAGCGGTGGACAGCGTGAAACGCTCGCTGACCTGGTGGATGTGCATGGGGCCCTGGTGCCCACGCGTCTCATCCCCCGATGCATAATTCTCGATCTTTCTGAAGTAAGGTTTGAGTGTTTCGAAGTTCCAACCCTTGGCGCCTGATTCTGCCCATGCGTCATAGTCGCCTGGTTGGCCGCGCACGTAGATCATGCCATTGATCAACGTCGAACCACCCAGGCCTCGCCCGCGGGGCACAGCGATTTCACGATTGTAGGTGCCGGCTTCAGGTTTGGTCTTGAAGTCCCAGTTGAAACGTTTGTCCACCATCAGTTTGCTGAACCCAGCCGGAATCGGGATCCAACGGCCATTGGGCTCCCCGCCTGCTTCCAGCACCAGCACACTGTGTTTGCCTGATGCAGTCAGGCGGTTGGCCAGGATGCAACCGGCGGTGCCGCCACCGACGATGACATAGTCGTAGTTATTCATGGGTTGCTCCCATCGCCGCGGCCATGAGCGCGATCTGGGACTGCAGCATTGGCCGCCCCGGATGGACCCGACAGCCGCGCTCGGCAGCCGCAACCAGCAAGGGGGTATGTTCAGGCTGCATGATGATTTCCGCCACGGTTTGCTCCGGGGTCAGGCGCTGAACCTCGCACGGATAATCATCGCTATCGCGCAGTCCCATCGAGGTAGCGTTCACCACCAGGTCGTGCCCAGAAGGGTCCCTGCCCCCCAGCTTGAAAGATACATCTGGGAAAAATCCCGCGAGGCGGGTCACCAGTTGCTGTGCTTTGGCCTCGGTGCGGTTGGCAATTGTCAGCAGTGCCACGCCGGCCTCAGCCAGGGCAAAGGCGATCGCTTGCGCGGCGCCACCGGCCCCAGCGAGATAAACCGTCTTGCCGGCAGGCTCGATCGCCGCGTTGCGCAGGCCGGCGACAAACCCGACTCCGTCGAGGATGTCACCATGCAGCCGCCCTTCGGCATCCCGACGTACGACATTTACCGCGCCCACTTGGCGAGCCGCCGGTGACAAGCTGTCGCACAACGGCACGATGGCGCTCTTGTGTGGGACCGTGACCACAAACCCGTCCAGATTCTGCAGGGCCCGCAGGCCATCGACCGCGGTAGCAAGCTGAGTCTCGTCGACATGAATGGGCACCATCACCCTGTCATGCCCCCAGGACCGCATGAGTGCGTTCATGTCTTCTGGTGTTTTCACATGCACAATGGGGTCGGCGACGATGGCAAAGAGCCGTGTATTTCCGGTGATTTTTTGAGTATTCGATGGTTCGCGCATGGAGCTCAGGCCTGTGTATAGGTGGTCTTGATGGCGGTATAGAACTCACGGGCGAACGGGCCTTGCTCCCGTGCACCATAGCTGGAGCCTTTGCGCCCGCCGAAAGGAGCGTTGTAATCGACCCCCGCCGTTGGCACATTGACCATCACCATGCCGGCCGTGGAGCGTGCCTTGAAGTCGCTGGCGTGCTTGAGCGAAGTGGTGCAAATGCCGGACGACAAGCCGAACTCGGTATCGTTGGCCAGGCGCAGGGCATCATCGTAATCCCGGGCGCGAACCACACTGGCGACTGGCCCGAACACTTCCTCGCGGTTGATCCGCATATGATTTTCGGTGTCGACGATCAGTGCCGGGTTCAGGTAGTAGCCCTGAGTTGCTCGCACTACACGTTCGCCACCGAAAACCAGACGCCCGCCCTCGCGGGTGGCAATATCGATGTAATCGCAGTCCTGCTGCAGTTGGCTTTCGCAGACGACGGGACCAATGTCCGTACCTGCTTTGGTGGCGTTGTCGATATTCAGCATCGCCAGCCGCTCGACGACAGCAGCTACGAAACGATCATGAATGGCGTCTTCGACGATGAAGTGACTTGAGGCAGTACAACGCTGGCCTGTCGAGAAAAACGCGCCTTGCACCGCCACTTCGACAGCCTGCTCGAGGCTGGCATCGTTGAGCACTACCAGTGGATTCTTACCGCCCATCTCAAGCTGAACCTTGGCACCCCGCGCCATACATTCGAGGCCGATGGAACGCCCAGTCTGGGTTGACCCGGTGAACGACAACGCCCTGACCTTGGGATGCTTGGCGAACACATTGCCAACCTGGGAGCCTGGGCCCATGACCAGGTTGAAAACACCTGCCGGGAGCTGACCTGCGCGGCTTATGATCTCCGCAAGGGCCCAGGCGCTAGCGGGTACCAGGTCTGCCGGTTTGAACACCACCGCATTGCCATATGCCAATGCCGGCGCAATTTTCCAGGCGGGGATGGCAATGGGGAAATTCCAAGGAGTGATGATGCCCACTACGCCTTCAGGCTCGCGCCGTACTTCGGCTTCGACATCCGGACGAATATTTGCGAGGCGTTCGCCCGACAGACGCAGAGCTTCGCCCGCGAAAAACTTGAACACCCTGCCGGCGCGGACCACCTCGCCGACGCCCTCTACTAGCGTCTTGCCCTCCTCCCGTGAAAGCAGCAAGCCGAGTTCTTCTTTGCGTGCGAGTATCTCGGAGCCGATCCGGTCTAAGGCATCGCCACGCTGTTCAGCGCTCATCCGGGCCCAGGTGGGTTGCGCATCATGCGCAGCCTCTACGGCCAGCTCAGCCTGGCGGGTATCGGCCCTAGCGTATTCGCCGACGATATCGGTGATATCCGATGGGTTGATATTGCGATTGATACTCGCACCCTCGACCCACTGGCCAGCAATGTAGTTCTTGTTCATAGCCTATTCCGATTGACAGAGTGTCTGGACAGTCGCGTCCGGCAGCTACGAAATGCTATCCGGGGCACTGACGACACCTTAATCGAACAGGTCGCAGGCGAGTTGTGACTCCACGGCAAAGGGGGTTTTCCCTGAGTTCACAGGACCGCAAGTATGACAGGCAGGGTTCTCCCCCTTTTTTGTTAACGCTTCGCCTTTGCTGGAGGCTGGATCGTCCAGGGATTCAGCGCGATATGCTGCTCCATCGCCTTGATAAAGGCCCTGATACGGGGACTGACATTCTTGCGGTTTGGGTAGATCAGATAAATCGGCTGCGCGATGCGGCTTTGATAAGACTCCAGCACCGGCAGCAATCGCCCGGCTCTCAGGTCCTTACCGATATGGAAATCGGCGAGTCGAACAATGCCGCCACCATTCAACGCGAGCGAGCGCAGCAAGTCCCCTTGTGTGAATGTCGAACGGGGCTTGATGGGAACGATCGTTGTCTCGCCAGCGTGCTCGTAGCTCCAGATGTTCCAGGGGCTGTTGAACGCGAAGTGGAAGCAATCGTGTTCGAGCAGGTCGGCAGGCGTTTGCGGCCGACTACGCTTCTCCAGGTAGGAAGGAGCAGCGCAGGTAATCCATTGGGCCTCACCAATACGTCTGGCAACGCGCGATGAATCAGGCAATACACCACTGTGAATGGCAACATCCAGGCCGTGATCGAACTGATCAACATACTGCGCGCCCACCTCGATGGTCACCGAGAGATCCGGATGATCAGCCAGGAAGTCTGGCAGCCAAGGTATGATCTGATGCTTGGCGAACGTCGCCATCGTATGGATGCGCAAACTTCCGCTTAGCCGGCCAGGAAAAAGCTCGGCGAGGGAGTCGGCTTCCGCCATGGCGTCCATGACCGCACGGGCACTGGTCAGGTAGACCGCCCCCTCCTCGGTTAGCGTCAAGGCTCGGCTCCCGCGCTGAAACAGGCGTACTGAAAGGCGATCTTCCAAGCGAGTGACAAGTTTGCTGATCGCTGATGGCGACAGGTCATTGGCCCGAGCAGCGGCCGAGAAGCTCCGATGCTCATAGGCCCACAAAAAAGCAAGCATCTGCGCGTAGTTTTCTTTGTCCAAGGTGAGTGCCTCAGTTCAAGCGCTATTTACGGTTTGGCAGATCAACACTTGGACTCGCGCTGCTTTCGCGCGTGACCAGTGAAATGTCCAGTTCGACAACCCGCTCAATCTGGATACCTTCGACCTGCGCAATCATCATGTCGGCGCTGAGTTGCCCGATTTCGAAAATCGGGATCCTGATCGAGGTCAATGAGGGCGATGCAATCGCGCTGAAACTGATGTCGTCGAAGCCGGTGATGGTCATCTGCGTCGGCACGCAGACTCCCCGACGTTTAGCTTGCTCGCAGGCCCCCAGCGCCAGCAGGTCTGTGGTGCAAACCAGCGCAGTCGGTCGCGGTTGCATGGCAAACACCTGCTCGAAACCGGCGCGTCCGCCGTCAAGGCTGAATGGCTGTTCGATGATCCGGTTTTCAGGAATATCGAGCCCCATCTGCGCAAAGCGTTTACGCACCCCTTCGATTCGATACCTGGCACGCTCGTTGTACTGGCGCTGTCCGGTGAGAATTGCAACGTCCCGGTGGCCTAGCGCAAGCACATGGTCCGCGATCAACTCGCCTCCCCGCACATTGCTGAAGCCCACCGCGCAGTGTTCACGGCAATCATCCACCGACCACATCAGGACGTAGGGGCGCTGTGATCGCTGCAACAGTTCGAACACCGCAGGATCATGGTCTGTGCCCACCAGGAAAATCCCTTCCACACCTCTTTCGATAAAGTTACGCACACTGGAAAGCTCTCGCTCACGATCGTACTCGTGCGAGGCAATGATCAGTTGGTAGCCACTTGTATTGAGCCGCTGCTGCAGCGCCTGGATCGAGTCAGCGTAGATCGGGTTGTTCAATGTGGGGAAGATCGCAGCGACACTGAAGGTACGCCGTAATGCGAGGGCTCGCGCAGCGCCGTCCATCACATACTGCAGCTGCCGTACAGCCGCATCGACCTTGGCAAGCGTGCTTGGTTTGACCTGGTCCGGGTTGGACAAGGCACGAGAAGCACTGCCCAGTGAAACGCCGGCCAGACGTGCCACGTCGCGCAGTTTTGGTTTGTCGTTTTTTGTCATGGTGGTGGTAACTCCTGCTTGACAGCAGTGTATCACCAGACTTAAAAATGAACCGGTTCATTTATGAACAAAGTCGTCCTGAATCAACAATAAGACCACAGCCACGCAGCCCACGCCTTGCCAGGCGTTTTTTTTGACCCTGTAATTGAACCGGTTCAAATCCATGCGGCATGGCTGATACACCAGGAGGCAACACAATGAAAATCATGCCCTGGGCCATCAATGGCCTTGCTGCCCTTACCCTGTCAGTCTCGCTCACCGCACATGCCGATGTGCCAATAGGTGCCCTCTACCCACTCAGCGGAGCCCTCGCACTGCTGGGCGATGAGAGTTTTCGCGGGGTCGAATTGGCCGTGGAGCAGCGCAATGCCGCTGGCGGCCTCAACGGTGAGCGAATCAAGCTGATCAAGGCCGATGCAGTGGATGCCGCGCAAGCGGTCAGCGCCGCTCGCCGGCTTACCTCCAGCGACAACGTCGCTGCGGTGTTCGGCAGTTACTCCTCGGCATTGTCTTTCGCCGCCACGCAAGTGACCGAGCTGGCCGGCATTCCTTATTTCGAGCTCGGAGCCGTGGCCGACAACATCACCGATCGTGGGCTTCAAAACGTTTATCGCAGCAACCCCACCGCTCGTAATTTCGCCGAAGGCACCATCACCGCCATCACCCAACTGGTCGCTCCTCAACTGAAGGTTGATGCCAAGAGCCTGAAGATTGCGATCATTCATGAAGACGCGCTGTACGGCACGACCATCGCCAACTTCCAGAAAGAGTTGGCGGCCAAGGAAGGCTTGCAAGTGGTGGAGGTGCTGCCCTACTCCGCCAAAGCCGTCGACCTTTCGTCACTTATCCTGCGCCTCAAAGGCGCTGGCGCCGATGTTGTGTTGCAAACCTCCTACCAGAACGACACCACCCTGTTCTTCCGACAGATCCGTGAAGCCGGCTTTGCGCCTAAGGCCATCATCGGTGCCGGTGGAGGCTATTCCATGCAGGACACCGTCAAGGTGGTCGGCGCGCAGAACATCGAAGGCGTACTGGACGTCGATTTCCCGCAGTTCCAGACCAACGAGGCCGGTGCACCGGGCATCGCTGCCTTCGCCGAAGCCTATCGCGCACGCTACGGCAGCGAGCCGCGCTCAGGCCACAGCCTGATCAACTATGTCGGCGCCAAGGTATTCCTCGATGCCATGGCCAGCGCCAAATCGCTCGATGCCGAAGACATCCGCGAAGCGGTAAAGACGATCGACATTCCGATCGGTCAGACCGCCGCGAACATCGGTGCGAAGTTCGCTGCCAATGGCCAGAACGAGCGCGCACAAACCACCATCATGCAGTGGCAGCAGGGCGTGCTTAAAACCGTCTATCCCCAAGCCGCCGCCGTTGCCCAGGCCACTCTGGCCAGCCAGCCCTGACCCACACGCTGTACGCAGGCCCGCGTCGTGCTTGTGGCGCGCCGCCTGCGCATGAGGACCTTTCATGGATATCTTCCTGCAACTTCTGCTGAACGGTGTGTTGCTGGGTGGCACGCTCGCCATCATCAGCATCGGTCTGACGCTGATTTTTGGCATCGTCCGGGTGGTCAACTTCGCCCATGGCGAGTTCCTGATGATCGGCATGTACGCGGTGTACCTGATGAACGTGCATTTCGGCCTGCACCCCTACGCCACGGTCATTCCTGCAGTGGCGCTGCTGTTTGTGCTGGGCGCGGGCATGCAGCGCTTCATCATCCAACCCCTATTGGCCGCCGAAGGGCACATTCAGATCTTCGCCACGGTTGGGGTGTCGATCGCCCTGATGAACGCTGCGCTGATGGTATTCGGTGCCGATGTGCTCACCGTGAGCAATCCGAGCGGTGTGGGGGCCGGCAGTTTGGCCGTCGGCCCGCTGCGGGCTAACACCGGCCAGTTACTGACGTTCATGGTTTCGCTGGCACTGGTCGGCGGCCTGCACTGGTTCCTGCACAACACCTTCCTGGGGCGCGCCGTGCGCGCCACGGCACAGCACCGCAATGCCGCGTTGCTCATGGGGGTGAACGTAAACCGCATCTACATCTTCGCCTTTGGCCTGGGCTGCGCCTGCCTGGGGCTGGCGGCGGCGATGATCGCGCCGCAGTACCCGGTGTTTCCGACCTTCGGCACCTTCTTCGTCCTCACCGCGTTCGTCATCGTGGTGCTAGGTGGACTTGGCAGCCTCTCCGGTGCCTTGGTTGGTTCGTTGCTGATCGGCGTCGTCGACAGCCTGGCTGGCTATTACATCGCCCCTGACCTCAAGGAAGTCGTGTACTTCCTGATTTTCCTGGCGATTCTCATTTTCCGCCCCACCGGTCTGTTCGGTGCCGGGCGTGGCTCAGAATAGGAGCTAACCGATGAACTTTCTTCATCCGCGCATCTACCTCAGCTTTGCAGCGCTGTCGCTGTTGCTGATCATCCCGTTCTCGGCGGGCTCGAACTTTGTCTTCCACCTGTTCATCCTGATCTGCAGCTATGCAGCACTGGCCAGTGCCTGGAACATCGTCGGCGGCTTCGCAGGCCAGCTGTCCCTGGGCCATGCGGTGTTCTATGGCACCGGCGCCTACGTCAGCACCCTCCTGCTGCTGCACCTCGGCATGAGCCCGTGGCTCGGCATGCTTGTGGGCGCGGTCGTGTCCACCGTGCTGGCCGTAGTTATCAGCTGGCCCTGCTTCCGACTGCGTGGGCCTTTCTTCGCCTTAGCGACCATTGCTGTACTGGAGGTAGTGCGCCTGCTGGTCATCAATCAGCATGACCTCACCGGCGGCGCTGCGGGCCTGGCCGTGCCTCTGAAGCTGGGGGCGGAGTGGATGCTGTTCCGCGCACGTTGGCCTTACCTGTTGATCGCATTCGGTTTCCTTGCAATCACCTTGCTGGTTTCGTGGAAAATCAAGCATTCGCGCCTGGGCTATTACCTGATCGCTGTACGCGAGCGCGAGGACGCAGCCCAGGCCGTGGGCGTCAACGCAGTCAAGGTCAAACTGATCGCCGTGGCGTTGTCCGCGGCGCTGACCAGCCTGATCGGAAGCTTCCACGCCATGTACCTGACCTTCATCGAGCCTGGTGCCATGTTCTCGCTGGAGCTGTCCATCCAGATCGCCATGTTCGCCCTGATTGGAGGCCTTGGGACCTTGTCGGGGCCTCTGATCGGTACCCTGATCGTGTTGCCGCTGGCAGAGCTTGCACGTGGCTGGCTAGGCGACGCCGGCAGCGGCGTACACGGGCTTGTCTATGGACTGGTGCTGGTAGCCTTTGTCCTGACAATTCCACAAGGCCTGGTAGGGCGCTTCGGGCAGAGGGTCAGTGCGTGGGTGGACCGGCTACCTGGCGGCAAGCCCAACACCGTGCCGCCAGCCGCAGCACGCCCGGTATCCCAGCCGTCGAAGCATACGGGCCAACCGATTCTGGTCGCGGAAAACCTGCACAAGTTTTTCGGCGGGTTGCACGCGACCAACGACGTGTCGCTGACCCTCAACGAGGGTGAGATCGTGGGTGTGATCGGCCCCAACGGTGCCGGCAAGACCACCGTGTTCAACCAACTCTCGGGATTTATCCAGCCCTCCTCGGGCCAGGTGAAGGTACGCACGGCAGCCGGTCAGTGGGTAACGCCGTCCAGCCCTGCGCAGTTCGCCGTGGCCGGCATTGGCCGTACGTTCCAGATCGTGCAGCCGTTCGCTGACCTGAGCGTGTGCGAGAACATCATGCTCGGCGCATTCATGCACACCCGCGACCCCGTCGAAGCCCGGCAGATCGCCACCAAGGTTGCCGCCCTCACCGACCTTGGCCCACTGCTCGACACCCGCGCACGCAACCTCACGGTCGGTGGCATGAAACGCCTGGAAATGGCCCGTGCGTTGGCCACGCGCCCGCGCGTCCTACTGCTGGATGAAGTCATGGCGGGCCTGAACCCCACCGATGTCGGCAAGGCCATCGAGATCATCCGCCGTGTGCGTGACACGGGGGTCAGTGTGCTGATGATCGAGCACATCATGCAGGCAACCATGACCTTGTCCGACCGCATCGTGGTGATCAGTACCGGCGCGGTACTGATGGATGGCGAACCACAAGCTGTGGTGACCAATCCGCAAGTCATCGAAGCTTATCTGGGCAAGGAGTACGACCATGCTGCGGCTTGAAAACATCCATGCTGGCTATGGCAATACGGAGGTCCTGCGAGGCGTCTCTCTCGAGGTCAAGGCGGGTGAAGTGGTGACCTTGGTAGGCGCGAATGGAGCCGGCAAGACCACAACACTTCGCAGCCTCTGCGGCCTGATCCGCCCCTCTCTCGGCACGGTCGAATTCGAAGGCCGCCGCCTCGACGGGTGTGCCCCTGACGAGATTGTCGCTGCCGGCGTCACGCTGATTCCCGAAGGGCGCCAGTTGTTCCCGTTCATCAGCGTACGCGACAACCTGCTGATGGGAGCCTATAAAAAGGCCGCTCGGCCTGCGGTCAAGCAACGCCTGGAACAAGTGCTGGAGCTGTTCCCGCGGGTACGTGAGCGATTGGAGCAACATGCCGGTTCACTATCGGGTGGTGAGCAACAGATGGTCGCCATCGCACGCGGGCTGATGTCTGATCCCAAATTGCTGATTTTCGACGAGCCGTCTCTGGGATTGTCGCCGCTGCTGGTTTCCCAAGTGTTCGGCATCATCGACAAGATCCTCGCGCTGGGTACCACGGTACTGATCGTCGAGCAGAACATCGTCCATACCCTGCGTGTCGCTCATCGCGGCTACGTGCTGGAGAACGGCAGCATCACCCTGACAGGCACAGGGCAAGAACTGCTGGAGAATCCCCATGTCAAGCGGGCGTACCTGGGGCTATGAAGGAGCGGCAGACTATGGAGCAGAAGATGCTGTTGATTGAACACCGCCCAGGAGGCAGTGCTGCTTGCCTGCATCTGACCGAGGCTGACATCCCGACCCCGGCCGCTGACGAAGTGCTGATCCGGGTTGCGTATGCCGGCGTGAATCGCCCGGACATTTTGCAACGCTCCGGCAGCTATCCGCCCCCTGTTGATGCTTCACCTTACCTGGGCCTGGAAGTCTCCGGTGAAGTCGTGGCTGTCGGCGCTGGCGTACAGAACGTGCAGGTTGGCACGCACGTCTGTGCACTCACGCCGGGGGGCGGTTATGCCGAGTACTGTTGTGCACCGGCCGCGCATTGCCTGCGGGTTCCCGTTGGTTACAGGCCTGTCGTAGCGCAGGCGCCAGCAGGGTCATCAACTACCACGAAGAAGACTTCGTCGAGGTGATCGACGCCGAAACCGCAGGCAAGGGGGTCAACCTGATCCTCGATATGGTCGGGGGTAGCTACCTGCAACGAAATATCGATGCGCTGGCCGTGGAAGGCCGGCTTGTGCAAATCGCCTTCCTCGAAGGCAGCCAGGTGGACCTGAACGTCATGCCGATCATGCTCAAGCGCCTGACGTTTACCGGCTCGACACTTCGCGCCCGACCCAAAGCAGAGAAGGAGGCGATCGCCGACGCTTTGCAGGTCCACGTCTGGCCTCTGCTCGATTCCGGTCTCTGCCTGCCGGTTATTCACTCTACTTTCCCTCTGTATCAGGCCGCACAAGCTCATGCGCTGATGGAGACCAGTCGTCACATCGGCAAGATAATGTTGGAGATAAACCCATGATTGCAGGACGTCACAGCGGTAGAAATGTTCTGGTTTCAGGCGCGGCAAGCGGTATCGGCGCGGCTATCGCACAACGCTATTGCGAAGAAGGTGCCCGCGTTGCGCTACTCGACCTCAACCCGCAAGCCGTGCAAGCACAAGGTGAAGCACTGCGCGCCCAGGGCTTCCACGTTGCCTGGCAAGCTGCAGATGTTGGCGACTTTGAACAATGCCAGCATGCCTGTGCGCTGCTGGCTGAGGAAATCGGTCGCGTGGATACGCTCATCAACAATGCGGGAATTTCCCCAAAGCATGAGGGCAAGCCTGCCCCGATCTGGCAGATGAGCCCAACGGAATGGCAGCAGGTGGTTGCGGTAAATCTGAACGGCGCGTTCAACCTGTCACGTTTGCTTTCGCCCTCGATGGTCGAGCAACGCTTCGGCCGCATCATCAACATGTCCTCGGTGGCAGGCAGTGCGTACCTACCTTTGGTCGCAGCACACTACAGCGCTACCAAGGCGGCCATCATTGGCTTTACCCGACACCTGGCCGGAGAACTCGGTGCCTATGGCATCACGGCCAATGCTCTGGCACCTGGGCGCATCGAAACCCCTCTGTTGAAGACGGTTGCCTCCGCAGCCAATGAAGCAGTGATCGCCGATACGCCGTTGCTCAGGCTGGGGCAGCCGTGTGAGGTCGCCGACGCGGCGTGCTATCTGAGTGCGCCAGATAGCGCATTTATCACTGGCCAGGTGCTGGATGTGGCAGGTGGCTGGCTTATGCGTTAATTACTTTCCAACGCGTTATCAAATAACGCGGGCTGCCGGCTTCGGTGGCTCGCGGACCTTGTCGGCATCGGCTCAAAACGCCCGCAATAAAATCGAGGCCACAACTTACACCGGCAGTTCGGTAGTGAGCTTGATCTTTTCCATTGGAACCTCGGTTTTGACATTTTGCACCACGTCCAGGCTTGTCAAATGAGCGATCTGGAAGCGTCGATAAGCCTCCAGGTCTGCTGCCACTACTCTAAGCATGAGATCACAATCGCCTGCCATCACGTGGCACTCCACCACTTGCGGTAACTGGCGGACGGCGTTGATGAACTCATCGGTGGTGGCCTGGTCCTGGCGCTTGAGCCAAACCCGGACGAACAAAGTCAGCCCTAGCGCCACTTTCGCCGGGTCCACCAGCGCCACGTAGCGTTCAATCACGCCAGATTCCTCCAGCAGGCGGACCCTACGCAGGCATGGCGATGGGGAAAGCCCGACCTGCTTGGCAAGCTCCTGATTTTGCAGGCGACCATCTCTCTGCAGGGCGCTCAAGATGCGGCGATCGATAGCATCTAGCTTGATTGGCATTGGATTCTCGCTATAGGAAAATTCTGAAACTGGATGCTAAATGCTCATGCTGATCATGCAATTACGCAAGCAAATTTCAGCGACAAATTGAAATAATTTGCCTCCAACGGAGGTGCGTATGAATGTCATTGAACCTGCTCTGAGTGATCCCCCAGCCACAACACCCAACGACGATTTGCGCCGCGGAGCAATAGCTGCCGTACCCGTTCTGCTGGGCTTCATTCCCTTTGCCTTGGTGCTCGGCGCCCAGGCATCGCAACGCAGTCTTGCTGCAGGCGAGGTCGCGCTGATGACCGGCTTGAACTTTGGCGGCGGCTCGGAATTCGCCGCTATCGAGCTCTGGACATCACCTCCGGCAATCCTGGTGATCGTAGCCATGACCTTGCTGGTCAATAGCCGACACCTGCTGATGGGCGCGACTTTGGCACCCTACCTGCGGGATTTGCCGCTGAGGCAGGCGCTCGGCGCGTTGTTCTTCATGTGCGATGAGAGCTGGGCCATGGGCCTGGCCGATGCGCGCCGACGCGCAGGCTTCAGCTTGCGCTATTACATGGGCGTTTCGTTGTGCCTCTGGGGCACTTGGGTCTGCTTTACCACCCTCGGCGCATTGGTAGGGCCGCTGCTGGGCGACCTGCATGGCTACGGCTTCGACATGGCCTTCGCGGCAGTCTTTCTGGTACTGCTCAAGGGCATGTGGAAAGGTGTGCATGCCGCCCTGCCCTGGCTCTTCAGTCTAATCACTGCAGCACTCTTTTATCTGTTGATCCCCGGTGGCTGGTATGTGCTGGCTGGCACCGTTGCAGGACTGGTCAGCGCCTACCTGTGGGCCAAACCATGATGGATATCACCACCTTGGTCACCATCCTTGGGATGGCCGTCGTCACTTACCTGACTCGCATCATGGGTTTTCTGCTGTTGCGTAAACGGGTCATCGGCCCACAGCTCACCCAGGTGCTCGAGGCAGCCCCCGGTTGTGTGCTGATTGCAGTGATCGCGCCAAAATTCGTCAGTGGACAGCCGTCTGACCTGATTGCCTTGGGCCTCACCCTAGTTGCGGCCACCCGTTACTCCTTCTTCCCGGTGGTGGTATTCGCCATCGTTGTCACTGCTGCTCTGCGAACGGCCTTGCCGAGCTGAACGTTCACCTTTCTGAAGAAAATCCCAATGGTTAATCTTTCCAAGCGAGACTTGCTAGCTCTCGGTTTCATGACCTTTGCGCTTTTTGTCGGCGCCGGTAACATCATCTTTCCGCCTATGATCGGCCTGAGCGCGGGTGACCAGGTATGGACCGCCGCCGCAGGCTATTTCATCACTGCCGTAGGCATGCCGGTACTCGCGATTGTCGTTCTGGCTCGATTTGAAGGCTCCATGGACAAGCTGTGCGCGCCACTGGGGAAACTGGCTGCGCGCACATTGGCAATCGTTTGTTTTCTGTGTATTGGCCCCCTGTTTGCTACTCCGCGCACCGCTACCGTGTCATTCGAGGTTGGTGTAGCACCGTGGCTCGGCAACAGCCCTGCGCACTTGTTCGCTTACAGCGCCCTCTATTTTGCCTTGGTCCTGGCGGTATCCCTGTATCCCGGCCGGCTGTTGGACTCGGTGGGCCGCTGCCTTGCGCCGATCAAGGTAGCTGCTTTGGCGATCCTCGGTGTTGGAGCATTCATCTGGACTGCGGGTCCACAAGGTCCTGCTGAGCCACCGTTCGATACCCAGGCCTTCAGTAAAGGGCTTACGGAAGGCTACCTGACCATGGATACATTGGCCTCACTGGTATTCGGTGCAGTGGTAGTGAACGCCTTGAAACATCGCGGCATCCATGCGCCGCGGCAGCTGTTCAAATACAGCGTCATCGCAGCGTTGATTGCCGGTGTGGGTCTAAGCCTGGTCTACGCCAGCCTTTTCGAACTGGGGGCTCATGCAGGCGGGCTCGTCGATCATGCCGACAATGGTGCTCAGGTGCTCAATGCCTATGTACTGCATACCTACGGCGCAGTCGGCTACTG
The DNA here is from genome assembly GCF_001320525.1 of Pseudomonas sp. NBRC 111131. Lineage (NCBI taxonomy): Bacteria > Pseudomonadati > Pseudomonadota > Gammaproteobacteria > Pseudomonadales > Pseudomonadaceae > Pseudomonas > Pseudomonas sp. NBRC 111131. Next base: position 17,715 of record NZ_BCBH01000011.1, read on the forward strand.
GCTCCTGGCATTCCTGATCACCATCGCCTGCCTGGTAACGGCGATTGGACTGACCTGCGCATGCGCAGAAGCATTCAGCAAATTCTTGCCGCTCGGTTACCGCACACTGGCAGCGCTGCTCGCTGGATTTTCCTTCGCTGTCTCCAACGTGGGACTTACCCAACTGATCGCGGTGTCTGTACCGGTGCTGACCGCAATCTACCTGCCTTGCATCGCAATCATTCTGCTCAGCCTGATTAGCTCTCGCCTCAACAGCCCTGCGCGGGTATTGATACCGGTAACCGCTTGCGCACTGGGTTTCGGCCTTATCGACGCATGCATGGCAGCGGGTTTACTGCCACCGAGTGTTCTGCTCTGGGTCAGTCAACTCCCCTTGGCTAACGCCAGCCTTGCTTGGTTACTGCCCTCCTTGGCCATATTTTTCGTCGCAACTGTTTACGACCTGTACAAAGGAGCGAAAACCCGCTCATCTTCTCTGTCGCCGGAGTCGGCCTGACCAAGTGATTTACCTTTTGAACGGAGCACGGGTATGACCGACATTGCCAAGCAGTCACACAGGATCGAGACGCCACGAGGTCATTTGTATGCAGAGTGTTGGAGTCCGCGGAAATCACGCGGGGTTCCAATCGTGCTTCTGCACGATTCACTAGGGTGTGTGGAACTGTGGCGCGATTTTCCGCTGCGGTTGGCCCAGTCTTGTGGGCGCGAGGTGATCGCCTACGACCGGCTTGGTTTTGGGCGCTCTAGCGCTTGCTTGGTCAATCTGACACCGAGCTTCATCGAGGATGAAGCTCACGGTGATTTTCAAGCAGTGCGTGAATACTTCCAACTAAGCCAATTCGTGGTTTTCGGCCATAGCGTAGGCGGCGGCATGGCGGTTGGCTGCGCGGCCGCCCATCCGCAAGCATGCCACGGACTGATTACCGAGTCCGCCCAAGCTGCAGTCGACAACGCGATCCTTGACGGTATCCGTTCCGCAGCGCGGCGGTTTGCCCTGCCTGGCCAGATGGAACGACTTCAGCAGTACCATGGAAAGAAAGCTGAGTGGGTTTTGCGCAGTTGGGTCGATACTTGGCTCTCGGAGGAATTTCGGCAGTGGAACCTTGATAGGCAACTGGCCCAGGTACAGTGCTCAGCGCTGGTTCTACATGGAGACCGCGACGAGTATGGGACTCGGCATCATCCCGAGCGTTTGTGTGCTGGGATAAGCCGAGCGCCTACTTTGCACATGCTGGAAAACTGTGGGCACCTGCCGCATAGGGAGTACCCAGACCAAGTACTCGCGGCTACGAGCGTGTTCCTTGCTAAGTCAGCCGGACACCTGTACTAGCGCCGTGCACGCTTGCTATCCGGTGGTTCCACAACTCTCACCGAACGCATTGGCAGCTGCGCTGGAACCCTTACAGCGAAAGGGTTCCAGCGGGCCTTTAGCGAACTGGGTGAACATTCCCGAGTTGTTGATCTGCATGGTAGGAAGATCGCACCAACGGACCAGAAGCTACATGCCTGAAGCCCATCCTCGCCCCCTCCTCGGCAAACCAGGCAAACACGTCGGGATGCACGAATCGCTGCACTGGCAAGTGACTGCGCGACGGCTGCAGATACTGCCCCAGCGTCAGCATATCCACCCCGTGCTCACGCATCCGCGTCATCACCTTAATCACCTCCTCGTCCGTCTCCCCTAGCCCGAGCATCAGGCCTGATTTGGTCGGCACCTCCGGGACCAACTGCTTGAACCGCTCCAGCAAATCCAGAGACCACTCGAAGTCCGACCCCGGCCGCGCTGCTTTGTACAAGCGAGGTACCGTCTCCAGGTTGTGGTTGAACACATCCGGCGGCGCTTCGGCGGTGATTGCCAACGCCGCCTCCATTCGCCCACGATAATCCGGCACTAGCGTCTCCAGCTGGATCCCAGGGCACTTCGCACGAATCTGGCGAATGCATTCGGCAAAATGCCCCGCACCGCCATCGCGCAGGTCGTCGCGGTCCACCGACGTAATCACCACGTATTTCAGGCGCAAATCGGCAATCGCGGTGGCCAGGTTACGCGGCTCGTCCACATCCAGCGGCCTGGGCCGACCGTGCCCGACATCGCAGAACGGACAGCGCCGCGTACAGATATCGCCCATGATCATGAAGGTCGCCGTGCCCCCGGAGAAACACTCCCCCAGGTTTGGACACGAGGCTTCCTCGCAGACGCTGTGCAGCTTGTGCTTACGCAGCAACGCCTTGATTCGTGCCACCTCGGGCGAGGCGGCGATCTCCACGCGGATCCAGTCCGGTTTGCGTGGCACATCCTCGGTGGGCAGGATCTTCACCGGAATCCGCGCCACCTTGTCGGCGCCACGCAGCTTCACCCCTGTCTGCACAGCCATGACCTCAGCCACGGTAGTAACGCTGCGCAACGAACGGCGTCCGCACTACCTGCATCGGCACCAGCTTGCCGCGCACCTGGGCGAAGACTTCGCTGTCCAGCGCCGCCTGCTCGCTCTGCACGTAACCCATGGCCAGTGGCCCGCCCAGGCTCGGGCCAAAACCGCCGCTGGTAACGCGGCCGATCACCTCCTCGCGGGCATTGACGGTCAGCGTGCCCTCGCGCACCGGCACCCGCTCCTTCGGCAGCAGGCCGACGCGCTTGCTGGCCACGCCATCGCGCTGCTGGGCGAAGATCTGCTCGGCACCGGGGAAGCCGCCGGCACGTTCGCCATCGGCACGTCGTACCTTGGAAATCGCCCAAGCTAGGCTGGCCTCGATCGGCGTGGTGCGGGTTTCCATATCGTGGCCATACAGGCACAGCCCCGCCTCCAGGCGCAGCGAGTCGCGCGCACCGAGGCCGATGGCCGCCACCTCGGGCTCGGCCAGCAGCGAGCGGGCCAGCATCAGCGCCGCCTCGACCGGCACCGAGATTTCATAGCCGTCCTCGCCGGTATACCCCGAGCGGCTGACATAGCAATCGACACCCAGCAGGCGTAGCGGCGCGAACTGCATGAAGGTCATGCCGGTCACTTCCGGCGCCAGGCGCGCCAGCACCCGCGCCGCCGCCGGCCCCTGCAGGGCGAGCAAGGCTCGGCTGTCGAACAGCGATTCCACTTCGCAAAGGCCTTCCAGGTGCTGCTGCAGATGACGCAAGTCCTGTTCCTTGCAGGCGGCGTTGACCACCAGGAACAGCTCGTCATCCGCCAGCCGCGCGACCATCAGGTCGTCGAGGATGCCCCCGTCGGCGCTGGTGAACAGCGCGTAACGCTGCATACCCACCGGCAGGTCGACGATATCCACCGGCACCAGGCGCTCCAGCGCCTTGCCGGCATCCACGCCGCGCAGGCAGATCTGGCCCATATGGGAGACGTCGAACAGGCCGGCCTGCTCGCGGGTGTGCAGGTGTTCCTTGAGTACGCCCAGCGGATACTGGACCGGCATCGCGTAGCCGGCAAACGGCACCATGCGCGCACCCAATTCCAGGTGCAGAGCGTGCAACGGTGTCTTTTGTAGTGTTTCAGTGGACATGGGGTGACTCCAGGCATTCGGTAGAGACGACGGCCAGCGTGCTGCTGGCCGTCTCGATGGATCAGGCTGGGTAGACCGGGAACATCGCGCACAGCCCCGCGACTTGCTTCGCCACGTGGGCCTCGATCTGGGCATTGCCGAGGTGGTCGAGGATGTCGCACACCCACGTCGCCAGTGCACGGCATTCCGCCTCCCGGAAGCCGCGGGTGGTGACCGCCGGGGTGCCAATACGCAGGCCCGAGGTCACGAACGGTGACTGCGGGTCGTTGGGTACCGCATTTTTGTTCACGGTGATATGGGCACGGCTGAGGGCAGCATCGGCGTCCTTGCCGGTGATGCCCTGACGGATCAGGCTGACCAGGAACAAGTGGTTGTTGGTGCCACCGGAGTCCACGTCATAGCCACGCTGGATGAAGATCTGTGCCATGGCCTGGGCGTTCATGATCACCTGGGCCTGATAGTCCTTGAAGCTGGGGTCGAGGGCTTCCTTGAAGCACACTGCTTGGCCGCGATCACATGCATCAGCGGGCCGCCCTGGCCGCCGGGGAATACCGCCGAGTTGAGCTTCTTCTCCAGCTCTGGCTCGCCCTTGGTCAGGATCAGGCCGCCACGGGGGCCGCGCAGGGTCTTGTGGGTGGTGGTGGTGACCACGTCGGCGTATGGCAGCGGGTTTGGATACAGGCCTGCGGCGACCAAGCCGGCGACATGGGCCATGTCGACGAATAGCCAGCCGCCGACCTTGTCGGCGATCTGGCGAAAACGTGGGAAGTCCAGTGTTCGCGAATAAGCGGAGAAGCCGGCGACGATCATCTTTGGCTGGTGCTCGACAGCCAGGCGCTCGACTTCGTCGTAGTCGATCAGGCCATTGGCGTCGATGCCGTATTGCACGGCGTTGTAAAGCTTGCCGGAGGACGAGACCTTGGCGCCGTGGGTCAGGTGACCGCCGTGGGCCAGGCTCATGCCGAGGATAGTGTCGCCAGGTTGCAGCAAGGCCAGGTACACGGCGGCATTGGCCTGAGAGCCGGAGTGTGGCTGAACGTTGGCGTAGCCGGCGCCGAACAATTGCTTGGCACGGTCGATGGCCAGTTGCTCGATCACATCGACGTGCTCGCAGCCTCCATAGTAACGCTTGCCCGGGTAGCCTTCGGCGTACTTGTTGGTCAGTTCGGTCCCCTGGGCCTGCATCACTTGGGGGCTGGTGTAGTTTTCCGAGGCGATCAGCTCGATATGGTCTTTCTGGCGCTGCGTCTCGCGACGGATGGCGTCAAACAGTGCAGGGTCGAAATCAGACAGGGTGAGGCTTTTGTGGAACATGGGAAATTCCTTGTTGTTCGGGTTTTATAGCCAGGTTTTCGCCCCCCTATCGCTGGCAAGTCAGCGACAGGGGGCGAAAGATCACTCAGGCATCCTGATAGTTCGACACCGGCGGACAGGCACACGCCAGATTGCGGTCGCCGTAGACGTTGTCCACGCGCCCCACCGGCGGCCAGTACTTGCTCTCGCGCAGGCTCGACAATGGGTACACCGCCAGCTCGCGACTATAGGTATGCGTCCATTCACCAGTCAGCTCAGCCGCTGTATGCGGGGCGTTGCGCAACGGGTTGTCCTGCTTGTCGAGCCCACCGGTCTCCACCGCACAGATTTCCTCGCGGATTGCGATCATGGCCTCGCAGAAGCGGTCCAGCTCTTCCTTTGACTCACTCTCGGTCGGCTCTACCATCAAAGTCCCGGCCACCGGGAATGACATGGTCGGCGCATGGAAGCCATAGTCGATCAGGCGCTTGGCCACGTCCTCGACACCGATTCCGCTGCTCTCCTTGAGCGGACGCAGATCGAGGATGCACTCATGGGCCACCAGGCCGTTCTCGCCCGTGTAGAGCACCGGGTAATGCTCCTCCAGGCGCCGGGCCACGTAGTTGGCGCTGAGGATCGCCACCTGCGAGGCGCGTTTGAGGCCCGCTCCGCCCATCATGCGGATGTACATCCAGGTGATCGGCAGAATGCTCGCGCTACCAAACGGCGCCGCACTCACTGCCCCGGTCTTGCCAGCACCCGGCAGGAAAGGCGCCAGGTGCGCCTTGACCCCGATCGGCCCGACGCCCGGGCCGCCACCACCATGGGGAATGCAGAACGTCTTGTGCAGGTTCAGGTGGGAAACATCGCCACCGAACTTACCTGGCGCACATAGGCCGACCATGGCATTCATGTTGGCGCCGTCGATGTACACCTGACCGCCATGTTCATGGACGATCTCGCAGATCCGCGTGATACCGTCTTCGAACACACCGTGGGTCGAGGGATAGGTGATCATCAACGCGGCCAGGCGTTCACGATGCTGTTCGGCCTTGGCCTGCAGGTCGGCGACATCGACGTTGCCGCGGGCATCGCAGGCGACGACCACCACCCGCAGCCCGGCCATCTGCCCCGTGGCCGGGTTGGTGCCGTGGGCCGACGACGGGATCAGGCATACATCGCGCCCGCCCTCGCCTCGGCTGGCGTGATAGGCACGGATCGCCAGCAGGCCGGCGTACTCGCCCTGGGAGCCGGCGTTGGGCTGCAGCGACACGGCGTCGTAACCGGTGGCGGCACAGAGCATGGCTTCCAGCTCGTCAGTCAGTTGCCGGTAACCCCTCGCCTGTTCCGCCGGGGCGAACGGGTGCAGGGCGCCGAATTCCGGCCAGGTGACCGGGATCATCTCGCTGGCGGCGTTGAGCTTCATGGTGCAGGAGCCCAGCGGGATCATGGTGCGGTCCAGGGCCAGGTCCTTGTCGGCCAGGCGGCGCAGGTAGCGCATCAGCTCGGTTTCCGAGTGATAGCGGTTGAACACCTCATGCTGAAGGAAAGGGCTTTCCCGCAGCAGCGCGGCCGGCAGGCAATCCTCGACATCCAGTGCCAGCGCGGCGAACTCCGGCAGGGCCTGGCCGGGCACGGCGAACACCTGCCACAGCGCCTCGACGCTGGCCTGCTCGCAGGTTTCATCCAGGGACACGCCGAGCCGCGTGTCGTCGATGAGGCGCAGACTGTTAGCACGCTTCACCGGACGCGCCATGCTGGCCCTACCCACACCAGGCTGTATGCCGCAGCGACCGCTATCTTCGCCGCGATAAGTGCAATGATAGCTCGGAAGAGGCGATGCAGGACTGTGCGCCGCCGATGGAGCTTGAAGTCATACCACCAACCCACGAATCTGGTGCGGTCCCCGTGTTGAAGCCAGCGATGTTCAGCCCGTTCCCCACACTGCAGGCGTGGGCAGGCGTGGCGGCTGCGCTCTATGGACGCCATTCAGACGGGGCTTTCAGGGGCGGGTTTAGCGGCATGACCGACTGGCCTCAGGCGACACTCCCCCGCAACTCGATAAACTCAGGGTATGTTGACATAGCAGTCCGCAGTCGCTGCGCTTACCTACAAGATCGGTGGCGTGCAACCCCCGCCTGAGGTCATAGTGTCATCAAAGTCTCTCGACATTTGCCTTTGGAACACTTGTCATGAACAGTATCACGATCCACGGAATTAGCGACCAGCCCTCAATCAGCTGCTGGACCTCTGCTCATGGGGCTTTTTTAACAAGGAAGGCGCAAATTTTTCGAAAAGCAATGGAGGTGCTCGGCAAAGGAGAACTGGCACAGCGTTGGATGATCAGCCCTGCGCTTGGTCTTGGCAACCACACCCCATGCACCTTGCTTTGGAGTCATGAAAGCTATATGGAGGTATGGGCCTTCCTCTACCGTCTTGAGTACGGCGTTTACACGTGAGCATCAGAATGCTGCTGATCGGGCTACGGGCTAGCCCGGGTTTTGGTATGCATCTCTCTGGTAGTGATACTCCTGTGGTGAAAGGCGACCAGCCGGGCCGAATAACAAGTGGGTAACACACGCTTCCAAGAACGCAATCGCCTCGGCTTGAGCGTACTGCGCATAAAAGCTGCGGTACGCGAGCGGGAGCGTACCGCGGCTCTGGAGGCAAAGCTTGACCATCTGAGCCAAAACGTAACCGCGTATATCGTATCGTGCGTCCACCTTTCTGAGCACAGTGTCGTAGCAGGAGTGGAAAACGACTGCTTTCGAATGGACACTAGGGGGGCTTTTTTGATCGTTCATGGACAGCCTACTGTAAAAGCGTTGAACCGCAGGGACAGTGTCGAAGCCACTGGAACGTGGCTTGGAATACGTCGCGTTGGTTCACGCGAATGAAGAAAAAGTGTAGGAAAACCTCAAAAATGAAGTTTTTTTTGCCAAGTGAAGAAAATCATTTCGGTGGCGGTGATCGTAACAAAAAAACACGAATCCCACATGCACCTAGAGCTCTCGACCTTGGCCTTCAATGCCACCTTAGGCGGCACAGTGTCTCGCAAAGCAAATCCACATTTGAAACCACGATCAGCCTTGGAATCTATCTCTGCGCCACTCCTAATCTAGCCTCGAGCAGCGCCGGCTCTCCCGTTCAGACTTAAAATATAGTGGTAGTTCGTTTGAGTACGGACCAACTTAGAATTGAGCTTATAGGATGGAGACTAAGTATGAGAGCGCACCTTCTTTTTGCACAGCTTTTGCTGGCGGAAATTAGGACATCAATTCTCCCACCACACTACTATTCCATTAGCTTGGAATAGTAGTTTGGCAAAACTTACCCGCTACCTCAATGTGATCCAGTGCGGGAAATCATCTAATGATCGATTGCAGCGACTAAGTGCTTGGTTTAATAAAGCATTTAGAGTAGCGACCTCAATAGACATCGTTGCTGCTTGTGCCATGAAAATATCGGAAAAGGCTTCGTAAATATGGTGCATCAACAAAGATGCCAACATCGTCTCAGAAATCAATGTCAAATTCCGCGATCTACGTATCTTTGATATCATCACTGGCTTATCAACATCACAAAAAACGTCAGCTAGAGAACCAACAAAACTAGGACCGCGAATTCGCAACAATTCACACGAATGAGAGGTGTGAGCGGAGTCAGAGGAATGAGTCAACTGTTCCGCGCGCACGCCCAGCATTGCTCTACCATAGAGATTGATCGTGGGCTTACCGACCGAAAAAGCATGGCCTACTATTTTGCAGCTGCGCGCGTCAACTACATAACATAAAAACGGATGTTGCCTCTTGAACTGACCCGACACCTTGACGTAAAAACCCAGGGTAACGTAAATCGGAACTATATAAGTGTACATGAAATACTTATGCGAACTGTGGAGTGCAAATACTTAGGGCGCTTGTCTGGAATCTGATCAAGCTATTTCTAAGCCAATAATAAAGCTCTTTATCAAATTTATACACGCTCCCCCATATTTTTTCCGGCGTATCTGATTCCCAAGGATCGCCACGAAGTGACTTAAAGGCCTCCTTTTGACTAACCCACCCTAGCAATATTCCAATAAAAAAAAGCGCGCGCGCGCGACAAGCTGCAGAAGCCCTAAACGGCTGCAAGTAGCAGCTAAGGTATAGCGTCTCACCTTCACTGGACACAATATCTAGCAGTCTGTTACTACCGGAATGACGATACAAATCCATGCCTGGTGTAAGAAGAGCCCGCATAAGGCTCATTATTGTGTTATCAAAGAGATAAATGCAACGATCCTGCTGAAGATTACGTAATTTTACGAGTTTCTTCTGAACACGACATGCGGTTTTAAGCAAATCGGCCCAGTTGTTAACATATTCTGCATGTCCGAGATTCTTACTCTCAATACTATGATTCCATTTAAATATGGCCCGAGGCGCATCCAACGCGGCACCTATCTGTCGCGGGACATCCTTAAGCAACACATCATGCAATTCACAAAATGGTTTTGATACGTATCGCCAGGCAATCTTGAGCATCAAAGAACAATTAGATCGAAGATTTTCACGCATGCAATCTTCGCAATAAGATCGCCGAAATCCCCAAGGTATCATCGGCGCGACATTAACAGGCTTGACGAATCTTTCTAAATCTGACCCCATAATCAATGGCAGAACCTTCCATTTATGGTCCGGGCTTATAAAATCTAAGTCGCAGTGAGCTTCACGCTTTTCAAATTCGAAAAGTGACAAAAATAATCGTGGACCACGTCCATAACCCCCAGCATTGTGCAGTATATACTGCTGCACTTCTGGGATTTGACATAGCCGATAACTCCAAGATGAAAGAGATTCACCGGCTATCATTTTAGCATTCGAGCATAGCCCGGACTTCAACATACTGACTTCCTTGAATTGAAAGCTCTTCTTCAGCACCTGAAAATTTGAGTAGGCTATCATTTCTTAAAGTCGCATATGCGTAAGCCACCTCTAAGGTCTTTACAAACTCATCGAGCCGGCATGCTTGCTGCTCGATGTGTTCAAGTGCACATTCAGAAAACTTAATACTTTGTCTAGTTTCACCATTCGCAGCGATTAAAAACTTAAATGCGACATTGGAAAGATCAGATGACTCGAGCGACATTCTAACTCTAAATAAATTCACCCTTCCTTTCATAATTTTTTCTATCTTTCTTGCCAGCGGCCGATAGTGCGTTGTATATAGAACAACTAGACCATTTCCGACTTCCGATATAGCGACCAAGCATTCAGCCAATGAGTTATCATGTGTGATTTCGAAGCGCTCCAAGTCATCAATTACTACTAGCTTTAACCCTACCTCATTTATGTACTGATCCATATATAAGGGAGCTTTTTTCAGGTGCTCGTAGGGGGATCTTATTGCCAAAGAAATAGCGAAATTATCCAATAAAGATAGCTTGCCGAAGCTAAAATTATAATTGACCTTAGTTGCCTCTACACCAAATTTATTTACCACATGTTCAAGACTGGCGGACAAGCCACAACCAGGTTCGCCCTCTAGGTGAACGACTACACCCTTAGCAGTGATGTTTGTATTTCGTATTAGCTCTGCTATGGTATTCGTCAATTCAGGGAACGAATATTCAATCTTGCATTGTCCTTGGAGAACTTTAATTGCCTTGGAAATACGGGAGCTACTATTCATGCGAAACCGCCCTCACGCTCAAGCTGGTCGACGTCGCGCAGCGCAATACATAGGTCATCCATAATATACTCAATATTGTCAAGATGCTTGTGAGCAATATGTTCAGAGCCATCAGTGATTGCGGCCATGGCTGCCGCCTGTAAAATTTTCACAATGTTATCGGTCAGCCCCTGGCCCGTCTCCATTATCTTTAGAAACAACTTCTGGTCTTTGAAGTTTGTCGGCTTCCGTAAAGGGAGGCGAAAAATGTACGATGCTACAAAGCTTCTGAACTCACTATCATTCCCCCATTGTTTTAGGGACCTCACAGCATACCGGCGGGCCAACTGAGCGTCACGCCTCAATACCCGCGCGGCATCTGGGATACCGAATGCAAAGACACAGAGACCATAGTTAGAGCCAGCTAAATTCTTCAACAATGACAAGTTAATTCGCTGCTGGAAGTCTGTTAATGTCAATGCATCATGAATCTCATCGATAACGATGGCCCGAATATTTTGACTTTTAATCAAGTATTGCAATTCCGGCGAGATATTTTCATTCAGACGCGCACGACGCGACACACCTACTCCAATTTCTTGCAGTATCAACTCCTTCAATGAATAGCCATTAGGGCTTTGATGCATTGTTACAAATACCATTTTCTCCGCCCAAACACGATGTCGCTTCTTCAATTCCTCAATCATGCTAGTTTTACCTGAGCCACCAGGCCCTATTACTAGCATACTGGGGGCATTGATTTTATTTGTCATCTGCATCATCACATGCATACGTGCAATTAGGTTTTCAACTGAGGGATGAGGCACCCAAATATCCTGACAGCACACCAATGTTCGCTCATGATCCGTTAACGAAAAATAGCTATGGCTATCGGGATGCACGTGGGAAAAATCGGACATAATAGTCTCGCAAAAACAATTGGATTAAGGCAAAAATCAAAATACTTAATCGTTCATTAATGAACGATCAATACAAAGTCGGCTCATCTTCGTAATCTACACTATTGTTTGAGCGCAGGTTCGAGACTATCCCAGGCATCGAATGGTCAATCAGCCCTCTACGCCCTCCAACCTGGCTAGCACTTACATGGGCAACGTTCGAATAATTTTCAGCGCTTTCATTATTTTTTTTGCTCGCGCCTTCTAAAATGATGGAGTAAGCATTATGCTGCTCTAGACCTTTTTCCTTCTTCAGACGCCTAGCCTTAGTCGTAGCTTTTACTTCATTTACCACGAGTTGATTTGCACTATATACTGCCTCACTGCCACGCCTAGTCATAGTGCCATTTGGTATGGACTTAATGCGCCTCTGATGCCGATAATATTCATAATGCGAATGTCTGCCAGAAGAGTTTCGTACACAAGGAACCACGAACCATTCTGTATTCACTTTAACCCTTATTACATCAAGGTTGTAAGGGTCATACTTAACCAGCACCTTCTCTCTAATATGATTTTTTAGTGCAGGAGCATAATAAAACCGTCGGAATAACTCTATCCCTTGCGGAACTACTTGTTTTGCGGCAAACTCTGGATAAAAGCTAAAGCGAAAACCATCATGGTCTTTTTCTGGAATGCTTTTTGGTTCCACCCCATCTCGATAATAATCATTCCAAGCTTCAATAGGGCTTTTCCCGATGCCAGAATGCTTGGTCTCATGATATGCGCACACTTGATAAATCATGAACTTGCGTAGCGCACTAAACGTCATTGATGCGCGTTTTTCACTGCTATATGACTTCCGGTCGATTACGTTTGAACCCGTTGTTCCTGGCAAAAAATGCACTTTGGTTGTCATGAACTTCCCAATCAAACTCTCGATATGTCCTCCTTGATGTTTTTTTCCTACATTGCGATGCCTTACGTCAATTCCATAGTGCTTGCAGTTTAGTACCAGCACATCAGATATGAATTCCTTAGCATTATCAGTATGGATAGTTTCCATCAAGCCGTGAACTGGCCAAAGGTTTTCCTCCATCCCTAAAGCTAATAAGATCTTATTCTTTGGCAGCACGCAATTTTCGATTAACATTGCCACGCTTACAGCGCTCGGTGGCAATAAAGACAAATAGAACCCAAGAACCACCCTTGTATGGATACAAATTGCCAAACTGATCCAAGGCCTGCCAATAATGACTTGGCGGTCATTTTCGTCGACCAACAATATGTCCATGACGGTGTGATCGAATTGAACCCATTGGAGTGGGCGGTCGGTTTTCTTATGTCCAGGCCTCGCTCCGTATCTTTGTTCCGCTGCGTCTTTTCCGTATTTCCTTTCGTACAATAATCTTGGAGGCTTAGATTTAATCCTTCGCCTGACCGTATAGTAAGAGGGACGCACAACTTTTTGAGCATCAGCTTCTGACTGACATACCGACCACACCTTCGCATAGCTAGCAGAAATACCATAATAGTAATCATCAAAAGCTTTATCAATAATTGCTTCCACGCGAGCATCAAGTTTATCGCTCCCGCTTTTACGACCCCGCTTACCTGGCACTAATTTATTGTAATTTCGTGCCCCTCGAGACCTTGCTACCAACTTATAAAAATACTGCTTCCCTATGCCTAGTAAATTTATGCCTTCAGCGGCTGATATTTTTCCATCAATGAAGAGGCTAATTACCGTAAAGCGCTCACTTCCGACCTTATGCCGCCCTATCTCCTCTAGCGGCGTAAAGCTATTTAACGCCCCCCACAAATCTTCTGAAGTATCGGTCATAGCTTTGAACCAAGGATTATGAAATTGACAAGTACACCTGTAGAGCCCCGATGGACATGCTTTAAACCATCAGGTGATACCCATCTACCTGAGCGCGAAGTTGAATGCTTTTTCATTTTTAACTTCCATTTTGGCTTTGTGTCAACCCTGTGAATGCAACTTTTTTGATAGGCGAAGGTGAATCTTGATCAAAACCCACAAAACAATAGACGTATAAAACGCAACCCAAAACGCCATACCGAAATTCAAAGCTCAAGCATTAAAAAGTACAAGGTTGACGCACAAATCACTGAGTAAATCGAGGCAGAAGCCTCCAATTGAAACGGGAACGACGGAATTTCATCAAGGCTTCATCTCGGTACATGCTCAATCCAAAATGCATTTACTAAATTCATCTTGTCAGAGGGTCGTTCGTCCTTAGTTTCAAACGAAAAGTAGCCCTAGGGCCCTGCATCGCAGAAGGCGAAGCCACCAGGGGGAGCCCTAGGCTCTGTACGAAATCCCGAGAAACCTAATCGTCGCTCCTTTAGCGCTGAGATTTTGTAGAGTTACGCGCCATTAACGGAAAGGAATTCTGTGATGGCAAGGCGCTACGAACTCACGGACGAGGCCTGGGATGTGGTCTCCGATCTCTTCATCGAAACCCATGGCCGAGGCCGGCCCCGACTGAGCGACCGGCTGATGCTCGATGGCGTGCTGTGGGTGCTCTGCTCAGGTGCTGCATGGCGAGATATGCCAGAGCGCTTCGGCCCATGGTCAACGGTGTATCAACGGTTTCGGGGCTGGCGAAACCAAGGGACTTTAGAGCAGATGCTCAAACGTCTGCACCTGCGATTGAATGAGCAGGGCTTGATCGATCTGCAAACCTGGATGATCGACTCAACCGCAGTACGCGCAACCCGAGCCTCATCAGGCGCCGGGAAAAAAGGGGGCCTGACGAGCCTGCCGATCATGCTCTAGGCCGCAGTCGCGGTGGCCTGACAACCAAAATCCACATGCTATGCGACGCCAACGGAACACCGCTGCGTTTTCTCCTCTCTGGCGGTCAAGCCAGTGACATCAGCTACGCACAACCACTGTTGGACGAGGTCAGCATTCCATCGAGCCAACGTGGCCGCCCGCGCAAGCGCTGCAAATGGCTGCTTGCCGACAAGGGCTACGACGCAGAAGCGCTACGCCGCTACTGCGACCAATATCGAATGCAACCCGTCATCCCGCTGCGCTCGATGAAGCGCAAGCCCAAGCCTGGCTTACCAAGACTGTTTGACCGGCCCAAATACCGACAGCGCAACATCATCGAGCGCATGTTCGGCTGGCTGAAAGAGAACCGTCGGATCGTGACTCGCTTCGACAAGCTCGCGAAAAGTTATGCCGCCATGGTCTCACTGGCTTGCTCCATGCGGTGTTTGCGACATCTCTTTTCGTACAGAGCCTAGAGAAATCTGGACGAAACGGATCACTTATTGGTGGGTACAACAGATGCAGCCACCAACACAACACTCTGCGCAAAAAGGCTTCCACCGAGCCAGATTGCCCAGCAAGGAGGGATGGAGATTGCGGTTTGTTATGTGCGGAGACCGGAGAATTCTGTTTTGGCCGCAGCGCGAGTGTCCGGCTACGCCGTCTTTGCCTGTCTAGGTAGGCGCATGCCACGGCCTCCGGGGTTAGCGACCACAACTGGGTAGACCGCCCATCGGGGGCGGAGATAGGGCCAATAAATCTACTGATCTAACTTTGGACTAATTTCATGACAGCCGAACTACCTTCGTATGGGAGATATCCTCGACAAAATGGTATTCGTTGTTGTTGATGCTTAATAAGGCGACAATCCACAAAAATAATGTTTAATCTAGCGACTATCCCAAGAAAAGTCGCTTAAATTGGCAGGGCATCGGCTAGAGCCCTTGTGAAACAACGCTTAGGGCTAGTCGCCTCATTTCGCGACAGCCTCATGTTTCGTGTTCATGGCGAGACCCTGAATGAGGTGTCTGCCAATGAAGCTGGTTCAGTGTCATTTCTCGTCAGGGCAGCGCGTGCCAGTGCTTGTGTAGGATGGTTCAGCGGCGCCCTTGCCCAAGCTGGTCCCATTTATCTACGTTCAGCTCAGATTCAAGCATCGTGCATACAACACAGTCGCAGCGCACCTGCGTGCGATCCAGGCTTTCTACACCTATGCCAAAAGCCGGGAGCTGGATATCGATGAGGCCATTCTGGCCTGTCACTTCGAGGCGATCTTGGCACTACTGGACGGTTACACCCTCTGGCTCCAAAGCGGCCGCCAGGCGGATAATCTGGTCGCCCGAATCGGCACGACTGCAATGGCATCTCCTCCACCGATAGATTTGCAGATGTTGCCGACGTAATTGAGCGACGCTTTGAGAGCCATATCACCAATGTTCGTCCCGACCGTGCTCGTTATCGCGGCCTGACCGATCCCCAACTCCAGATCATCCGCACACTGATTCGTCCGGGTGCTGTGGGAAATCCGTTTCCCAAGCGATTGCAGTTGCGCAATTGGCTAATGATTGAATTGTTGCTGGAAACCAGCATGCGTCGTGGAGAGCTTTTGAAGCTCTACACCACGGATATTAATAAGGGTTCTCAGCACGCCTACGTCAGCATCAATGATCGCGAAAATGACCCAGGCGATCCGAGTGCTGAAGAGCCTGCGCTGAGAACGCACGGACGAACCGTAGGTATTTCTACGCAGTTGTATGAGGTCTACGAGCACTATAGAACCCGGTATCAAGAGCGTGGGCAACGCGTGTATCCGCAAAGCGTCGAAAGCGGTCACTATCAAGTAATGGATTTGGCCATTTCCGACGTTCTAGTCCAACCGATTTGCTCATAGACTGGTTTGCCCGCGTCGGTGGCGTGCAGGACAGCGAAGGTGACTCCTCGGCGAGCGAACTCGGCGTCAGCAGCTTGCATCAAGGCCGACGCTAGGCCTCGGCGGCGGTAGGCCGGCTGGATGAATACATTCAACACGTACCCACGCTTATCCAGGGTTGGGTGCGATGGATGGGGAGGCCAATCAATGCTCATAAGGCCAATGGCTGCGACCGGTTGGTCGCCATCTAAGAGTTTGAATCCGTAATACCGACCGTCACCGAGCCGCTCCTCTAGCCATGGGCGAAAGTGCTGAGTCATGACCCGTAGTTTTTCAGGATCCCCACCCGCCTCAAGAAACATTTCCTGGCGATGTGAGCAGATCATTTCTGCGTCAGAGGGCCCAACAGACCAGCACTTCAGACCGGAGAACTCTAC
Source organism: Pseudomonas sp. NBRC 111131 (assembly GCF_001320525.1). Lineage (NCBI taxonomy): Bacteria > Pseudomonadati > Pseudomonadota > Gammaproteobacteria > Pseudomonadales > Pseudomonadaceae > Pseudomonas > Pseudomonas sp. NBRC 111131. Next base: position 34,173 of record NZ_BCBH01000011.1, read on the forward strand.
ACATCCTTGTGGTTCGATCATCGTTTATCCAGCGTCAGTAGCATCGATTCATAAAGAGGCAGCCTATGGCATCTTCAGGCATATTTGCAATGGCTCGGCGCAGGCGCTGATCCCCCTACCCTCGTCGAGCTCGTCGCTCTTGAGCTTCTCCAGTACGGTATTCGGGCTATCGACAGGCGTGGATACCGGCGCGCATGTCCATCGGCTCGGTGGCCAGCCAGATCGTATCGATGCGAATCATTGAGCGACAGCCCGAATAAATTGCGCGCAGCCCTCAAAATCCGAGGCTGGCCATTTCACTGTGATCACTTGACCGGACATGGGCAACTCGATGATCACTGACGCCTCGGCAGGCCGTTTAGGTGCAGCCTTGAGCGGGACAAATGCCGGTAGTGGGGTTGCTGCAGATTGGTCTCGGTAGCGCGGCATCCATTTGCGAATGACGTTGGCATTGATGCCGTGGCTGATGGCGACACTGGACGCGGTTGCGCCAGGTTGCAGGCATTCCTGAACGACTTGGGCTTTGAACGGTTTTGGATAAGAGCTTCGTTGGGGCATGGAAATCCTGGCAAATAAGGGTGATCGCGTCCGCTTGAAAATACGTGGACACACAAAGCCCTTAAAGCTGAAGTTCGGAAGGTGAGTTCGCCGGACGCTTACTCTTAAAAAAGGCCACCGCGCTCTTGATGGCCGATGAACACGAGCGTTCGCGTTAGTTGATCAACTTCGTTCTGAAGAGCCTGTTGATCTGTTGTGCTCGGTATTTGAAGTCACCCGGTCTTGCTATTACGCGCATTGCCGCAAGCGCCGATCTCTGGACGTTGAGTGGTTGGTTTTACGCAGCTCCGTGAATGAGCTGTTCACTCAAAGCCGCAGCGCGGCGGGCAGCCGAAGCATCATGCTCATGATGCGCACGGACGGCATAGAGATTGGGCGATTCAAGGTGCGCAAGCTGATGAACGAAATGAAAGCGCTTCGTTAGCACAGCAGGATATCGGCCGGTTTTTGATGCAGCGTTACAACTGGCAACGGCCACATCAATTTAACAGCGGGCTGGCGCCCGCTGTGGCCGAGGAAAAACTTAACGCAGTGTCCGGGATTAGTTGACCAGTACATACGCTACCGGAGACAACTGCCTTGCCTTGTCCGAAGACATTCTGCTCCACTGCTCAGGAGGTCCCAACCCTGCAATGCTCATTCAGGCGATGGTGGCATTACTAGGTATGCGTCCGGCCAAGTCAGGAAGGTGTGGCGGATAGACCACTACAGGCAGCGCAGCGCACCGCAGGAGACCACTAATCCCTTCTATCCTAATGCTCATCGGGTATTTAGAATTCACGACCCTGCGCCCTATAGTCTGGTTTTTTCAACTAAACGTTCGGATCTTTACTGTGGCCAAATCCACTTCGCTTTTTGAATCGTTACGTCAGGAAATTGATGAGTTGGCCTTGCAACTCGGTGTGAGCTCTATCCTTGTCATGCGTTCTCTGCCCCAGCACATGCAGGTTTTGGCTTCGGGTGGGCGTCATGAAGACACCTATCCCATTGGTGCCGAGGGCAAGAAAAGCACTTTGGCCCACAACGGCCAGGCGCTGTATTGTGAACGCGTGGTGGATACCGACCAGCCGCTCTATGTCAAAGACTCCCGCCTGGAAGCGGACTGGGCGGGCAATGAAGATGAAGTGGAGTTCGGCTTGAGCAACTATCTGGGCTATCCGGTACGCGGGCCGGATGGTGAGGTGTATGGCACCGTGTGCGCTTTGCACGAAGAGGCCAAGGAATATACCGCCGAAGAACAGGCCGCTCTGGATGGGTTGCGCAAGAAGGTTGAAGCACTGTTGGCGCTGGAGTCCAAATAATCCCGGTAGGGCGAAACCTAGGCAGAGGCTTGCCAACAACGCTCCTCCACCTGCACTAAAACTCCACCTTGCCCCGCCCCGCCTTCACGGTGCTGCGCCTGGCTTTTCCTTCGAGGCGGCGGGTCTTCGAGCCGAGGGTTGGCTTGGTTGGGTGGCGTTTTTTCTGGGTCTTGCCGGCAGTGATGATCAACTCGGCAAGACGCGCCAGTACATCAGCACGGTTCTGCTCCTGGGTACGGTACTGCTGGCCCTTGATGATCAACACGCCGTCGCCAGTGATACGGCTGTCACGCAGCGCCAACAGCCGCTCCTTGTAAAACTCGGGCAGCGATGAGGCCTGGATGTCGAAGCGCAGGTGCACGGCGCTGGACACCTTGTTGACATTCTGCCCACCCGCGCCTTGAGCGCGAATGTAGGTTAGTTCGATGTCGGCATCCGGCAGATGCACGTTATTGGAGATGCTCAGCATGACATGGCCCTTGTAATCACCCGCATTATCACAGGCTCCGCTGCTCTCCCATAGAACAACACACAATTTCTTGTCCGCAGGCTACCAGGTAACATTGCTCGAGGTGCGTTCCTGCGCCAGGTGTTCACGATGTTGGGACTTTTCTTTCACTCAATTTTCACGCCGTCTGAGAGAAATTCAAGCTATCCCTACGTGATAGACCTTGCCCGCCTAGCAGCGGGCTTTCTTTTGCCCGCATTTCTTGCTTCGCCAGGCCATTCGTCTGCTGGACTGTCTGCTTGCAAGCCTGGGGTTGTCCTCTAAGGACACCAGCCAGAGCCTTTCTCATGCGACAGTTCCTGCCATCCCTATCCCTTCCGCTAGCCTGCAGCCTGCTGTGGGCTTGCACTGCCGCTGACACCAACTCACCGGTCGAGACGCCCGGCAGGCCAGCGTCGGCGACTACCCAGCTGCTGGAAGCCGGCGCAGCGGCGCTGCAGGTCAAGCCTCCCATTGACGCCATCAACGCGTACCTGGATGGTTTCCACTTCTACAACGGTCATCCCGACGTGCAGATGGAGGCTCATCACTACTGCTCCATCCTCAATGAAGATGTTATCCAATGCGTCATCTTCGACGGCAATACAAAGGATGCGAAGATCATGGGCATTGAATACATCATCGACGAGAAACTGTTTGCTGGGTTGCCGATCAAGGAAAAGGCGATGTGGCATAGCCATGGGTATGAGGTTTCTTCCGGCCAGTTGGTTGCCCCAGGGATTCCTGCGCCTGCCGAACATTCGCTCATGCAGCGACTGGCACATACCTACGGTAAAACATGGCACACCTGGCATACCGACCAGGACAAGACGCTCCCGGTGGGTGTTCCGCAGTTGATGATGGGCTTCACTGCCGACGGCCAGGCAGACCCGAAGATGGTTGAGCAACGCAACCGGCGCCTGGGAATAGATCCAGCCAAAACCAAAGCTCAGCGGGCCGACATTCGAAAACCCGCGGCCGATCCCGATGCCGATGGCTGGCAACGGGGCAATATCATCCAACTCGAAGACCCAACAGGCTCACATCTGCATCGTCCCGCTCGCGCGACGCCGACGACGACCAACAGCCGTGCGAGCGAATGACACATCTCAGTAATCAGTGGAGAGTAACCGCATGACAGATCAGATTACTCAGCTCGACGAGGACCTCAAGGTGCTCGACCAGATCGCCGATGAACTCGAACGCCAAGTAGCACCGTGCCCGGTTACGCGTCTTTTACTGCTCGCCTGGCTAACCGAGTGGGTGCGAGGCCGGGAAAGCCAGGCAGGGTTGGCGCAAGATCGGTCTTCCCTCCCCCAACCCTTGAAAACGGCCTATGCGGCGTGGATTCACCAAGGCGGCGGTCGCTAGCCATGGTCTTATCAGGCGCGTCCAAGCACGCTATAGATCTCGCAAACCACCTGCATCGTCGCGGCTTCAATCGTTCCTTCATTGCGGCATAAACACCACCCCTGCTCCGCAACCGCCTGCTCGAACGCCTGGGTAGACGCTACCTGTTCTTCAAGCCTGAACATCACCGTACTGCTCAACCCCCGCCGGCGTGCCGTTGCCCTCGCCCATGAAATCTCAGGGTCGGTGACAACACCGACGTGCAGGTCTGGCACCCGCACGTTACGCGACAGGTTCAACTGGAGAATCTGCGTAAACGGAACGATCCGGCGAAAGGCGGCTTCAGACGGGTACCAGCGGTCAATCAGGATGATGCTGTCCGGCGGCTGCTTAGGCAGCACTTGCTGGGAAATCCAATGGCGGCTGTCAGCGAAGCGTTCACAGACTTGCACTTCCAATTCGCGAGAGGGGTGGCGCGCCAGCGCATTGACCAGCGCCATGGTATCCCCCCTGAAAGGATCGCTTTTACTCTCGCTCAGGCGGATCACCTTCCTGTTGTCTGCCCTCAATGCTTGGGTGACGGCCTCCAACAGCGTGGTTTTGCCAGCCCCTTTGGGCCCATCTAGTGACACAAACAGCGGACGATTCATTTTCAGGCAACGCGTGGAATAGGCAGTGCTGACCACTCTACCCCATCCTTACATCAAGCAATAAAACTCACTGACCTGCGCCACGATTTCACCCCTCGCATCATACAAGCGCGCTTCGGGCGTCAACGCGATCGACCGCGCCTGAAGCACATAACGTTGCCCCGCCGCAAAATGATCGTAATTCACCGTCAAGTAGCACTCCCGCACGGACAGCCCGCCCATGATGCTCATCCCACCGCCGCCGGTGGCGTCGTAGTCGAACCTGACAATCAGCTCATGCCTGCCAGGGGTGACCTGAAAAAAACGCCCATCACTCAGCCGTTGCTGGTCCAGCCGCTCAGCCATCAGCACCCTGTCGTTGGGGAACGGTATGGACAGATCGACCCAGGCCATCCCTGGATCGGCGGCTGGCAATGGCGACTGGCACGCCGCCAGGACGCTGGCGACGACTGACAACACTATCCGGCGCATGATCGATGCCCTATGCATTACTACGTAAAGCGTAGCCTTGGCAAAACATAACACTGTCAGGCCCTACGCGATTGCAACACCGCCCTCAGGAAAAAAAAGCAGGATGTTGTGCGCAGAATTCGTTTGAGATGCACGCCCACTTTGTCCATGGTTGCCACCCTGATAGCCATTGCCTGAAAAAAGGCTACAGGGCGTGGACCCAGGCACATGACGATGCCTGTGTGGGGGGCGACAGGTGCTGCCGGCGTTGAGTCAACGCATGCGGCGCAACCGTTGCCAACTCCTCCCAATAATAAGAGAGAACAAGGAAATGCAATCCAACAGTCTCAAGCAAAGCCTGAAACAACGGCATATCACCATGATTGCCCTAGGTGGTGTGATCGGTGCAGGGCTTTTCATGGGCTCCGGCAAATTGATCGCCGCTGCCGGGCCTGCGGCAATCCTGTCGTACTTCATCGGCGGCCTGGTGGTCACCCTGGTGATGTTCATGCTGGGCGAGATGGCCTGCCGCAACCCAGATGCAGGCTCGTTTTCAACCTACGCCAATACCTACCTGGGGGACTGGGCGGGCTTTGCCGTCGGCTGGCTGTACTGGTTCAAGTCGATGATGACCATTACCCTGGAAGCCGTGCTGCTGGGCGCCATCCTGCATGATTTTCTGCCGTGGCTGCCGATCTGGGCCGGCGCCTTCTTCATGCTGGTGACCTTGATGGCGAGCAACGCCTATTCGGTCAAATCCTTTGCGGAAATGGAGTATTGGCTGGCGGCGATGAAGGTTGCCACCATCGTCATCTTCATGGCGCTGGGCATCTCGATCCTGCTCGGCATGCACAGTGACATCCCCTCCCCTGGTTGGGTCAACCTGACCGCTCACGACGGGTTCATGCCCAACGGGCTGTCGCCCGTGATGGCGGGCGTCGTCGTGGTGATCTTCTCGTTGGGTGGCAGCGAAATTGCCGCCGTTGCGGCCGGTGAGTCGGAAAACCCTCGCAAGAACGTCATTCGCGCCATCAAGAGTGTGATTGTGCGGGTGATGCTGTTTTACGTCGGTTCCGTCTCGATTCTGATCCTTTGCCTGCCCTGGACGGACACGGACAACCTGGCCTCCCCGTATGTTTCGCTGTTCAGCCTGGCTGGGTTCAGTGGCGCCGCGGTGGCGATGAAGATCGTGCTGTTCATCTCGTTCATGTCGGTGATGAACTCGTTCATGTTCTCCAACTCACGCATGCTGTTTTCACTCAGCCAACGTGGGCATGCGCCAAAGCTGTTCTCGCGCACCACGTCCAAAGGTGTGCCGCTCAATGCGCTGTTGCTCAGCCTGAGCATTTGCTTGTTGATTCTGACGGTACACTTTGTCAGTGGCGGCGACTTGTTCATGACCCTGGCCAAAAGCAGCGGAACATTCGTGATGATCGTGTGGATCTTCATCATCATCGCCCACTTCGCCATGCGCTGGAAAACCCGGCATGAAGCGGTTGATCCGACAGCCTTCCGGGCGTGGTTTTTCCCGTATGCCAATCTCGTTGCCTTGCTGGCACTGCTGGGGGTGATCGTTACCCAAGCGTTCGATCCGGCATCGCGGTTCCAGTTCTGGTTCACCACCGTCACAGCACTGGTTGTGGTCGCCGCGTATTTCGTGATGCGCAGTCGATTGGGGGAGAAGTCGGTGGGCTATGCAGGCTAGCGCCAGCCACACAAGACGCTCGTTCGGCCAAAGCAGATGGAAAGAGTGCCACACCGCCATGACAAAGCTGCACCCACCGCCCTTGGGCGCTATGGTAGGTGTCATCTCGCACCATCTGCCACGGAGGCGGCCATGACACTTTTTTGCCGGCTTAGCTTGTTGATCCTGATCGCCGGTACGCTGCTGGGCAACATCGTCATTGCCAGTATCGGGCTGGTTGGCCTGTGTGGCGCCGCCGTTTATATCGACATCCGTAAGGATGCTGCCGTACCCGCGCCCCGCGAGCCGGAGTTCCTGGCCTAGCCTACCCCTGACTCAACCAGGGTTGGCACAGGCCAGGGCTAGCCCGGCCTGTGCTGGCTTGGCTCAATTGTCCAGTTCATCCTTGGTAATGGCACCGCTTTGCGGGTCGACGTGGAATTCGTAACGCTTGCCGTCCGCTTTCAGGCCTTCACCCTCCCAATGGCCGTCATCGGCCTCGATCTTGGTGATCTGGGTGTAACCGGCGCCTTTGAGTGCCGCTTCGGCCTGGTCCTTGGTTACCTTCCAGTCTGCGCCAGGCTGGTCGGCCCAAGCAGAGGAAGTACCCAAGGCACCTGCCAGTGCCAGGCCAGTGAACAGTCGAGTCATCGCTTTCATTGATTACCTTCCTTTTATGGACACAATGTGAAGTTGTGACCCAAGCACCGCCGCTGCAGTTCAGCCGGCTTTCAACCATCGCAGTGGTAACAGATGCCTCCCTGCTAAATATTGGGCCGAGGTTCCTTAAAGCGTCTCGTCCGGAAAGCTGAAATTCTTTGCAGAGGGCAGACTGTGCGCTGTGTCACAACTGAACACAGAGCATCCTGTGTTCGACATGAGGTAAACGATCATGGCTAACAATCAAGACAGGGGCGCGAATCAGGGAGGCAGCGCCAGCAGCAACCAGGGCCAGACCGGTGGGCAGCCAGCGGGGGGCAATGTCGCCGGTGACCCGGGGCGTGGCGCCGACGCCGAGCAAGGCGGACAAAAAGGCGGCAAGATGCCAGATGACCAACGCAACAAGGACTGGCAGCGTTCCTCGGACGCTGGGCAGAAAGGCGGCCAGAGGACCGATGAAGGCAACATGGGCCAAGACGCCGATGAAACGTCCGAACCTGGCAGCATGGGTGGTCAGGGCCAGCGAGGAGGCACTCAGAAGCCGGACGACCAACGCTGATACGCCATGAACAGTGCCAGGGCGGCCATGCCGCTCTGGCACGCTGGTTATACCCCCCCACCCTCGCCTATCCTGTCCCCAACGCCTGGCGCGCCGCGCCGTCGAAGGGGGCCTGCATTTTTCATGTTCGATCAACGCTCACCCTGGCATAGCCTGGCGAATTTCTGCCTGGGCATCCGTTCGGAATTCGTCGCGCCAGAACGCTTGCCCCAGCGTTTGCTGGATGAAGCCGAGACACTGCTCTCAGTGTTACTGGCCATCGCCATGGCGCATTACCTGAGGGTGGAGAACGTCGGTTGGGCGGCCTTCAGCGGTTACATGGTCATGCGCTCTAGCCTGCACGACAGTGTCTATCGCGGCGGGCTCAGGATCATCGGTACCGCCGCCGGGGCCATGGCAGCAGCCGTGCTGGCCACGCAGGTGGGGCTCGCGGGCCATTGGCTTGGCCCGGTGATCGGCCTGGTGGGTGCTTGCACCCTGTTCTGCGCCATTCGCTACACCCATGGCTATGCGTGGCTGTTTACCGGCCTGACCTTCGCCATGGTCGCACTGGCCTCCTTGGGTACCGACAACACCGATACCGTGCTGTATTTTGCCAGGACGCGGGTCGAGGAAGTGGCGTGCGGGACGGTCGCCTGCTGGTTCGTCGCGCTGCTTTCAGGGCAGACCGTGCGCCGCGCGTTACCACGCGGCACCGTACCCACACAACCTGCAACGCCCGGCGACCCGGTCAAGGTCGACGCCAGGATGGTAATGCACGTGGTAGAGGCCGGCGTTGCCTTGGCGCTGATCCCGCTGCTGGGGCGGTGGCTCGGGGTTGATGGCCTGAGTCAGGCCGCGATCACCGTCATGGCGGTCATGATGGTGCCACCTGCGGCGCTGGCGGCTGGCGGCAAGGCTGTCACCCTGCGCAATATCCACCGCCTGGTGGGCTGCGCCGCCGGGGCTGCCTGCGCGGGTATCGCCTTGTGGTTGATGGGTTCGAACTGGCTCGCCATGACCGTGATGATGAGTATCGGGGTGATGCTGGGCAGGCACATCGAGAACAGCAACCGCTCCTTTGCTTATGCAGGGACGCAGTTTTCGCTGGTGTACCTGGTGGTGATGGTCCCGGACGCTTACCTCAATGTAAGCCCCGAGCCTGGCATCGTACGCCTGGAGGGCATCGTTGCCGGGTTCGTGCTGATTGGCCTGGTACGGCTGGCGAACCTGTTGGTCCGCCAGCGCACTGTAGCCGATTAGCCCAGGTCAGCCGCGCAACTGGAACCACGTGGTCTTCAGGTGCGAATACTTGTCGAACGAATGCAGGGACAGGTCCCGCCCAAAGCCTGACTGCTTGCCACCTCCGAAAGGCACTGTCACATCCAGCGCATCCACAGTATTCACCGACACCGTACCGGCCTTCAGTGCACGGGCAACGCGGTGGGCACGGTTGAGGTCATCGCTCCAGACCGAGGCCGCCAGGCCGTAAATGCTGTCATTGGCCAGGCTGATGGCCTGCGCCTCGCTATCGAACGCACTCACGGCCAACACGGGGCCGAACACTTCCTCACGGGCCAGGCTCATCTCGGCGCCCACGTCGGCAAAAATCGTCGGTTCGATGAAGTTGTCGGAGCCACCAATCGTCAGCCGTTGCCCGCCGCAAACCAGGTGTGCACCTTGCGCTTGCGCCTGGGCGATGGCACGAGCGACCCGGCCGGTCTGCTCGGCATCGACAATCGCGCCCGCACGGCTGGCCGGGTCCAGCGGATTGCCCGGCCGCCAGTGGCGCGCCTTGGCTTGCAGGCGCTCGAGGAACTCATCATGGATCGAGCGCTGCACATACAGCCGGGCGTTGGCAGAGCACACCTCGCCCTGGTTGAAGAAGATACCGAACGCCGCCTTTTCCGCGGCCAGGTCCAGGTCCTGGCAGTCGGCGAACACCAGGTTCGGACTTTTACCGCCGCACTCCAGCCATACCTGCTTGAGGTTGGACTGCGCCGAGTACTGCATGAAGTACTTGCCCACCTGCGTGGAGCCGGTGAACACCAGGCAATCGACATCGGGGTGCAACCCCAAGGCGCGGCCAGCGGTTTCGCCAAGCCCTGGCACCACGTTGAGCACACCCTCGGGCAGCCCGGCTTCCAGCGCCAGTTCGGCCAGGCGCAATGCCGAGAACGGTGACTGCTCGGCGGGCTTGAGCACCACGCTGTTGCCGGCTGCAAGCGCCGGGGCGAGCTTCCAGGCGGCCATGTCGAGGGGGAAGTTCCAAGGCACCACCGCGGCGATCACCCCCAGGGCCTCGCGGGTGATGGTAGCCAGGACATTGCCGGCAGTCGGCGCCACCTGATCGTAGAGCTTGTCGAGCGCCTCGCCATACCAGGCAAACACATGGGCCGAGCCTGGCACGTCGATGTTGTAGGCATCCATGATCGGCTTGCCCATGTTCAGCGTGTCCAGCAAGGCGAGCTCCTCGCGGTGGGCGATGATCAGCTCGGCCAGGCGCTGCAGCACCTTCTTGCGCTCGGCCGGGGCCATTCGCGGCCAGGGCCCCTGCTCGAACGCCTTGCGCGCCACGCTCACGGCCAGGTCGACCTGCGCCTGGCCGCAGCAAGCAACGCGGGCCAGCACCTGGTTGGTGGCCGGGTTGATGGCATCGAACGTCGCACCATCGGTTGCACTGACCTGGCGGCCGCCGATCAGGGCCTTGTCCGGCAAGCCGAGACCTGCCGCACGCTGCTGCCAGTATTGAAGATCGTTCATGCACACTCCTGACGACCGTTCTGCGGTCCGTTGTTGTTGTCTGGCTGGCATTCTTGTCGTAGCCGGGCGGGTGGCGAAACGAGCTTTTTCCTGCCTTCTGGCGAGGAAAAAATTAGCCCTGGATAGGCACCAGGCCCCGTGGGACCTGGGCGTCAAGCTCCCCCGAAAGGGTGATTTCGACCGCCCCCGGAGTATGGGAGCATTCGACCCGCCCCACCTCCAGGCCCTGCCCCTGAACAACTCCCTAACCAGTATCGAGCCCGCTCGCGTACTGCGGCGCCCTGCATCCCCTTTCAGGAGTTAGCAATGCATACAACAACAAATACAGCCCCTGCCCTTGCCCCTCACACCACCGGACACAGCGCTGCACCTGGCCGCTTCCGAAAATCCATGAGCATGACCGCGCTGGTGCTTTTCGGCCTTGCGTACATGGTCCCGTTGGCCGTCTTCACCACCTATGGGCTGGTCACCCAGATGACCAAGGGCCACCTGCCCACCGCCTATATGCTGACCCTCGCCGCGATGCTGCTGACCGCCTACAGCTATGGCCGCATGGTGCAGGCGCACCCTTACTCCGGCTCCGTCTACACCTATACCCGCAAGGCCTTCGGCAGCCACTTCGGCTTCATTGCGGGGTGGACGCTGTTGCTCGACTACATCTTCCTGCCGCTGCTCAGCTACCTGCTGATCGGCATCTACATGTCCGAGTACTTCCCTGCGGTGCATGCCTGGGTGTGGGTCGCCGGGTCGATTGCCCTGGTGACGTTTCTGAACTTGATCGGCATCGAGTCCATCACCCGGGTCAACTGGATCCTGGTGGTGGTGCAATTGCTGTTCATCGTCGTCTTCGTTGCCTTGTCGGTGCGCAACCTGACCACGCAGCCCGCGCCGGTTTCACTGCTCGCGCCGTTCCATCATGACGGGTTCAGCGTACCGCTGATCATGACCGGCGCCGCCGTCCTGTGCCTGTCGTTCCTGGGTTTCGACGCGGTCTCTACAATGGCGGAAGAAACCACCAACCCGACCTCGCGGATACCCATGGCAATCCTGGCGGTGTCGGTAATCGGTGGGCTGCTGTTTCTGCTGGTGTCGTACTTCGCCCAGCTGGTTTTCCCGGAGTGGGCCAGTTTTGCCGACCCGGACTCCGCATCGGTGGATGTCATGCGTCGGGTGGGGGGCGAGTTCCTGGTAACGGCCTTCACCGCCACTTATGTCGCCGGCTGCTTCGCCTCGGCGATGGTCTCCCAGGCCAGCGTTTCGCGGGTACTGTTCGCCATGGGGCGCGACGGCGCCTTGCCTAAGGTGTTTGGCCAGCTGGTGACGCCCAAACGTGTGCCGGCAGCGGCGATCATGCTGGTCAGCCTGCTGTCGCTGGTCGCCTTGTTCATCACCCTGGACACGGTTGCCAACATGATCAGCTTCGGCGCGCTGTTCGCGTTCTCGGCGGTGAACCTGGCCGTGGTCAAGCACTACCTGGTGGACAGCAGGCTGCGCGGCACACGCAACTGCCTGCTGTATGGCGCCGTACCGGCACTCGGGTTTCTGAGCACGATCTGGCTGTGGACCAGCCTGTCGAGCCTGTCGTTCACCATCGGCCTGTGCTGGATGGGCGTGGGGTTCGTCTGCCTGCTTGGCCTGACCCGTGCGTTCCGCGTGAAGCTGCCGGAGTTGCAGATGGCCGAGTAAGCCGCCTTGCATTGATAGGCCCGCCACATCAATGCATGCGAACTATGCACTTATCATATCAATGACCCTGCCGCACCATGCTCCCCCAATAAGAACCGTGCGCCGTGTCCCTCCGGCGCACGTCACAAAAGCGGTGTGGAGTACAGGCAATGACAGCAACAACACCCTCCGGACGCTCGCGGGCCAGTGCGATTTTCCGGGTAACCTCGGGTAACTTCCTCGAGCAGTTCGACTTCTTTCTCTTCGGCTTCTACGCAACACAGATCGCCGCGGTGTTCTTCCCTGCCAGCAGTGAATTCGCGTCCTTGATGATGACCTTCGCCGTATTCGGCGCAGGCTTTTTGATGCGCCCGCTGGGTGCCGTACTGCTCGGTGCCTACATTGATGAAGTAGGCCGGCGTAAAGGCCTGATCGTCACGTTGTCGATCATGGCCAGTGGCACCATCCTGATCGTGCTGGTCCCCGGCTACGACACCATTGGCCTGCTTGCACCGGCGCTGGTGCTGCTCGGGCGCCTGCTGCAAGGCTTCTCGGCGGGTGCCGAACTAGGGGGCGTTTCGGTCTACCTGGCTGAAATCGCCACGCCCGGCAACAAAGGCTTTTTCACCAGCTGGCAGTCGGCCAGCCAACAAGTGGCAATCATCGTCGCCGCCGCCTTGGGCTATGCCCTGAATCAATGGATGGCGCCCGCCATGATTGCCGATTGGGGCTGGCGTATCCCGTTCTTCGTCGGCTGCATGATCGTGCCGTTCATCTTCCTGCTGCGCCGCAACCTGGAAGAGTCCGAAGAGTACGCCGCGCGCAAGCATCGCCCAGCCATGCGCGAGGTGTTCCGCACCCTGCTGCAACATTGGACCACCGTGCTCGCCGGCATGCTGATGGTCGCGCTGACCACCACCGCTTTCTACCTGATCACCGTGTATGCCCCAACCTTCGGCAAGACCGTGCTGCACCTGAGCACCGCTGACGCCCTGCTGGTAACGCTGCTGGTGGGTGTGTCGAACTTCATCTGGTTGCCGCTGGGCGGCGCGTTGTCCGACCGCATCGGGCGCCGCCCGGTCCTGATTGCCATGACCCTGCTGGCCCTGTCGACCGCTTACCCGGCACTCACCTACCTGGTCAATGCGCCAAGCTTCGGCCACATGTTGCTGGTGCTGCTGTGGCTGTCGTTCATCTACGGCCTTTACAACGGTGCGATGATTCCTGCGCTGACCGAAATCATGCCGATCGAGGTCCGGGTGGCCGGCTTCTCGCTGGCCTATAGCCTGGCCACCGCAGTATTTGGCGGCTTCACCCCGGCGATTTCGACCTTCCTGATTCAATACACCGCAGACAAGGCCGCCCCCGGCTACTGGATGACCTTCGCGGCGCTTTGCGCGCTGTGCGCGACACTGTTCCTCTACCGCCGCTCAAGCGGTCGCCTGCAACCTGTCATGCCTTGAGCGGGAGCACGAACATGCGCACGTTATTGCAAAGCCTTGCGCTGCTGGCCGGTGCAGGCCTGGCCACGCTGGCCCAGGCGGAACAGATCAAGGTGATGACCTCTGGGGGCTTCACGGCCGCGTACCAGGCGCTAGGCCCCCGCTTCGCCCAGGCCAGCGGCAACACGCTGGAAACCACGCTTGGCCCCTCGATGGGCCAGGCCCCCGAGGCCATCCCCAACCGCCTGGCGCGCGGCGAGCATGCCGACGTGGTGATCATGGTGGGGTATGCGCTCGATGAGCTGATCAGGCAAGGCAAGGTCGACCCCGCATCGCGGGTGGAGCTGGCGGACTCCCGCATTGGCGTGGTAGTACGCGCCGGCGCGCCGAAGCCGGATATCAGCTCCGTGGAGGGGCTGAAACAGGCGCTGCTTGCGGCCAGGTCGGTGGCGTATTCGGACAGCGCCAGCGGCGTGTATGTGCAGAACCAGTTGTTCAAGCGCCTGGGCGTCGATGCGCCACTCAAGCACACCGCCACAATGGTGCCTAAAGTGCCGATCGCCTCTGTGGTTGCAAACGGTGAGTACCAACTGGGCCTGCAGCAGGTCAGCGAGCTGCTGCCAGTGCCGGGTGTGAGCTTTGTGGGCAAGCTGCCTGAAGCGGTGCAATCGGTGACCCGCTTTGCTGCGGGCATCCCGGTCGATGCACAGCACCCGGGCCAGGCCCGTGCTTTGCTCGATTACCTGGCCTCGCCTGCGGCCCAGGCCACGGTGCAGGCCACAGGGCTGGACTCGGTCAGTCGCTGACGGCGGTCTTCATCTCCACCACCAGTCGCTCCAATGCCATCGCCGCCGGGGTCAGTGTCCGCCCCCGGCGCTTGATCAAGCCGACACTGCGCATCACCTCGGGGTCAGTCAGTGGCACCCGGGTGAGGATCGGGTGCTCCGCCGCCGGCATCGCCATCAACGGCACGGCAGCCACCCCAAGGCCGGCCTCCACCAGGCCGATCATGGTGGTCACGTGGCGCGTTTCGCAGATGCTCTGGCGCTCGGGCACGATGCCACTGAGCGCCTGGTCGAGCAGGAACCGGTTGCCCGAGGTCTTGCCCAACGAAATGTAGTCCTGCTGGTAGAACTCCTCCCAACTGACGCTGCTGCGCCCGGCCAACGGGTGATCGCGCCTGCAGGCCACCACGTAGGCCTCCTGCACCAGGGGCTCGAACTCCACGTCGGCTTCCAGGGTGCCCATGAAACTCAAGCCGAAGTCCGCTTCGCCATCGACCACCGCGCTCAGCACATCGTGGGCGCTGGCGTCCAGCACCCGCACCTTGATACGCGGAAACTGCCGATGGTAATGGGCGATCACCCGCGGCATGAAGTAGTACGCTGCCGAGGGTACGCAGGCGACGGTGACCTGGCCCAGCCGGGTCGAAGCGACTTCGCTGATGCCCAGCAGTGCACTGTCCAGGTCATCCAGCAACCGCTCGACACTGGGCATGAAACCACGCCCGGCCTGGGTCAGGCTGACTTTACGGGTGGTGCGCTCGAACAGCCGGACGCCCAGCGCATCCTCAAGCTTTTCGATGCGCCGGCTCAACGCCGGCTGCGAGATCCGAACGGCCTCGGCGGCCTTGCGAAAGCTGCCGTGATCCACCACTGCCCGAAACGCCTGCAGGTCGTTGAGATCGAAGTTGATGGCCATGGCGCGCACTCAAATACCAGCGGATTGATGCACGCATTTTATGAGTCCGCACAATTAATGCAAAATGTTACAGCACCCCCGAAGAGGATCCGCTGCCATGTGCCGGCCTTCCTCGACGGACCTGTCGCGGATTGTCTATGATCCGGACTTGAACGTTTCAGCATGTTTCAGTAAGGATCCAGATGTCTGTTCAGGAATTACCACCGGTAGCCGTTTCCAAAGGCGCTATCGGCAAGATGGAAGCGGCCATGGCGTTGGGCAGCTTCGCCATTGGCACCGGCGAGTTCGCAATCATGGGGCTGATGCCGGATATTGCCAGCAACCTGCAATTGAGCGAGCCGCAGGTAGGCCACGCGATCAGCGCCTACGCACTGGGCGTGGTGGTCGGCGCCCCAGCGCTGGCCATACTCGGCGCCAAGCTGCTGCGCAAGCACATGCTGCTGCTGTTGATGGCGTTGTATGCAATCGGCAACCTGGCCACGGCATTCGCCCCTTCGTTCAGCGGCCTGGTGGCCTTCCGCTTCATCAGTGGTTTGCCCCACGGCGCCTACTTCGGCATTGCTGCCGTGGTGGCCTCGAGCATGGTGCCCAACAATCAGCGTGCGGGGGCTGTGGCCCGGGTGATGATGGGGCTGACCCTGGCGATGCTACTGGGCAACCCGGTGGCCACCTTCCTGGGGCAGCATTTCGGCTGGCGCTCGGCCTTCGTGCTGGTTGGGTTGATTGCCCTGTGCACCATTGCGCTGGTGTGGCGCTTCGTGCCACAGCGCCGTGATGAAGCGCGCAGTGACCCGCGCAAGGAGCTGCAGGCCTTTACCCTGCCCCAAGTGTGGATGGCGCTGGCCATCGCCGCCATCGGTTTCGCTGGGATGTTCTGCGTCTTCAGCTACCTGGCGCCGACCATGCTGCAGGTGACCCAGGTTTCCCCGCAATGGATCCCCTTTGGCCTGGCTGCCTTCGGTGTGGGCGGCATCATTGGCAACATTGCCGGAGGCAAGCTGTTTGACCGCCTGCAGTTCCGCGCCGTTGGCATTGTGCTGGTGTGGTCGACAGCGGTGCTGCTGTTCTTCACGTTTGCCGCGCACTCGCTGTGGAGCATTCTGCTGGGGATCGGCCTGGTGGGCACCATGATCGCGTTGGCCGCACCGTTGCAGATCCGCCTGATGGACATTGCCCACGAGGCACCAAGCCTGGCGGCCGCATCCAACCACGCCGCATTCAACCTGGCCAATGCGCTGGGGCCGTGGTTTGGCGGCATGGCCATCAGCGCCGGGCTAGGCTGGACCAGCACCGGCTACATCGGCGCAGCAGCGGCATTGGCCGGCCTGGGTATCTACCTGGCGGCGCGGCGCATGAAAGGCGGCCACTAGACGCCTTTCGCCCTGGCTGGGGCGCCGCTGGCGCCTCGGCTACCGACCAGTGTTCAGCGCATTGTGCACTGTTCATCGCCCGCTCAATAACAGGGCATATTTTTCACAATTTCCTCACTCGCTTACTACCATGTCTGCGGTAGAATCGTCTCGCACTTCTATTGCCGCGTTTAAATAAACACTTCAATTCAACATGAGATAATTTTAATAAAGGCATGCCCATAGCCTCATTAACTTTGTTTCATATGAAATCTGCCTCCCACCAATTGTAAGTTCCCTCTAAAGGCGTGGACAATCGCCCTCGCTCAACGCTGCAAGCCAGGGTTTCCATGCCTTGGCGCGATCCCATAGGGTTTTGCACCAGGCGCTTTGAGCTTTTTGAAAAATATACCGGGCAACCTCAAAGGTTTGCTCCGCCTGTGCCTTCGTCTCGAAGACAAGTCCGATAAACTTTTAGAGGAAGTTTATGAACGCGCCAGCCCCACTGATCACCTTTGATCAAGAACATATTCTGCTTACCGGCGCTACCGGCTTTCTTGGCGGCTCGGTGGCCGCACAGTTGATCGCCAATGGCCGAGGGGCCGACCTGCGGTTTCTGGTGCGCGCCGACAGCCGCGAACAAGGGCTCATGCGCCTTCGCGACAACTTGCGCCAGCACGGTGTGGCCGACAGCGACTGCCAGGCGCTGAGCGCTGAGCAGATCATCTGCGGCGATTTCCTCGACACGGGCTGGATCGCCCAGGAGCTGCCGCGCCTGATGCAGATCGATCGGGTCATCAACTGCGCTGCGGTGGCGTCATTCTCGAAAAACCCAACGATCTGGCCGGTAAACGTCGAAGGCACCTATGCCTTCGCGGAGGCCATGAGCCGCTCCCCACGCCTAAAGCGCTTCCTGCATGTTGGCACGGCGATGAGCTGTGGCCCGCAGCAGCAGTCGCCGATCAGCGAGTCGTGGGAGTTTCCGGCCGCCGAGCAGCAACTGGTGGACTACACCGCTTCAAAAGCCGAAATCGAGCGGCGCATGAGCGACCAGTTGCCGCACCTGCCGTTGGTGGTGGCGCGCCCGTCCATTGTCGTGGGCCATCGCACCCTTGGCTGCCAGGCTTCGGCGAGCATTTTCTGGGTCTTCCGCATGGGCTTCGCCCTGGAAAGCTTCACCTGCGAACTGGACGAGCAGATCGACGTCATCCCCGTCGACTACTGTGCCGAGGCGCTGATTGGCCTGACGCTCAAGCCACAGCTTGAACACAACCTCTACCACATCTCTGCCGGCCACCAGGCGGCCTGCACCTTTGCCGAGATCGACCGGGCATTCGCCCAGGCCAATGGCGCAGCGCCTGTGGGCGAGCGTTACCGCAAGGTCAACGTCGATGACCTCAAGGCCCTGGCCCAGGATTTCGAAGCCCGCATCGGCCCCGCCAACCCGCGCCTGGTACTGCGTGCCCTGCGCCTGTACAGCGGCTTTGCCGACCTCAACTACCTGTTCGACAACAGCCGCCTGCTGGAGGAAGGTATCGCCGTGCCACCGCGGTTCACCGATTACCTGGATGTGTGCGTGAAATCTTCCACCGGTGTCAGCATCGCTACCCAGATGCAGTGGGACTTCAAGTAGCGATCGTGTTATTGGGTTGGCCGTTCCCCCAGGCCTGCTCATTCACAAGATTCGCCGGCCGCTGTCCGGCCAGTGCGCTCAACAGGTTCTCCACCGCACACCGTGCCATGGCCTCGCGTGTTTCCTGCGTGGCTGAGCCAATGTGCGGTGTGGCCACCACATTGGCCAAGTGCAGCAGCGGCGAGTCCACTGGCAAAGGCTCCTGCACGAACACATCCAGCCCAGCGGCACGGATGCGCTGTTCACGCAGGGCGTCGATCAGCGCCCGTTCATTCACCACACGCCCGCGCGCGATGTTCACCAGGATCGCCTCGGGCTTCATCAGCGCCAACTCTCGCGCCCCAATCAACTCTTCAGTGCTACTGCTCAGCGGCACGGTCAGGCAAACGAAGTCCGCCTCACTCAACAATGCATCGAGGCTGCGGTACTGCGCGCCATGGCGGGCGTCGACCTCTGGCTTGGGCCGCGAACTGTGATAGAGCACCCGCATACCGAAGCCCGCCGCGCCGCGCCGTGCCAGCGCCTCGCCAATGCGGCCCATACCGACGATGCCCAACGTCTTGCCATGCACATCACACCCAAAGTGCGACGGCCCCAGGTTGGCTTGCCAATGCCCATCGCGTACCCAGTTGGCCAACTCCACCACCCGCCGTGCACTCGCCAAAATCAGGGCAAAACCCGTATCGGCCGTGGTCTCGGTCAGCACATCGGGCGTGTTGGTCAGCAACACGCCACGGCGCGTCAACTCGGCGATGTCGTAGTTATCGACCCCGACCGACACGCTCGACACCACCTGCAGCTGCGGCGCCAGGTCCAGCAGGCTGTGGTCCAGCCGCAGGCTTGCGCCCAACAGCCCGTGGGCGCCGGGCAGCGCATCGCGCAGCCGTGCCAGCCCGTCTTTACCGGTGGTGTCGACGTAGGTGACCTCAACGTGCTGGTGCAGCCGCGCCAGCAACGCGTCGGACAAACGCTTGTAAAGGACGATCCGCTTTTTCATGGCCAGTTTCCTATGGGTTCATTGCCAGGCGCTGGCGGCGGCGCTTGGCCTGGCCAGGTGCCTGAGCGGTTTTCAGAATGGCCGTGAGCGCCACTGCCGTCAGCAGCGCCCCCGACATGAACAGGTACGAAGCACCGGGCCCGCCGGTTGCCCCATTGAGGTAACCGACCAGCCACGAACCGCCGAACGAGCCCAGCGCGCCCATGCTGTTGATCAACGCCATGGCCCCGCCAGCAACGTTGCTCGGCAGAATCTCCGGCACGATGGCGAAAAACGGCCCGTAAGGGGCGTACATGCAGGCCCCGGCCACGACCAGCAGCGCGTAGGACCACCCGAAGTGCTCGGTGCCCAGCGCATACGAGCCATAAAAGGCCAGCGCGGCCACCAGCAACGGCGGCCAGACGAAGCGCTTGCGTTTTTGCAGCCGGTCCGAGGCCCAGGACACGCCGATCATCGCCAGCACTGCCGCCATGTAAGGCACCGACGCCAGCCAGCCGGCTTGGACGATATCGACGTTGGCCGCCTGTTTGAGAATCGACGGTAGCCACAGCACGAAGCCATACACACCGATGCTCCAGCAAAAGTACTGCAGCGACAGGACGATGACCTGCGGTGAGCGAAACGCCTCGCGGTAATTCTTCACCGGTTTGATGCCTTGTTGTTCAGCGGCAAGCGCCTGTTCCAGCCGGGCTTTTTCCTGTTCGCTCAACCAGCTCACCTGGGCTGGGCGATCGTCCACCAGACGCCACCAGATGAACGCCCACAACACCGCAGGCAGGCCCTCGATGATGAACATCCAGCGCCAGTCGAATTGCTTGATCAGGTAACCGGATACCACCGACATCCAAAGGATGGTCACCGGGTTGCCAAGCATCAGGAAGGTATTGGCGCGCGAGCGTTCGGCACGGGTAAACCAATGGCACAGGTACACCAGCATCGCCGGCATCACAGCGGCCTCGACCACGCCCAGCAGGAAACGGATACCGATCAACACGTACACATTGCTGATCATCCCGGTCAGGGTGGCCAGGCCACCCCAGAGGATCAGGCTGGCGAAAATCAGCCTCTTCACACTGCGCTTTTCGGCGTAGATCGCCCCCGGTACCTGAAAGAAGAAATAACCGAGGAAAAACAGCGCCCCGAGCAGCGAGGACAGCGCAGGGGTGATCTTGAGGTCATCAGCCATGCCCGAGGCAGCGGCAAAGCCATAATTGGCACGGTCCAGGTAGGCCAGGCTGTAGGTGACGAACACGATCGGGATGATGTACCACCAACGGCGTGGCGCGAGGCTTGTCGATTGCATGACTGTTTCTCCTGAGCTTGTTGTTTTTGTCGCAACAGGGCCGGCGTACCGGCGATCAGACGTTCAGGCACTTCTGCGCAGTTCGTGCGCCTCCAGCTCGTGGCGCAGCGGCAAGCCTTCCATGTCGCCCGGCGACTGCACGGCGCGGCTGCCGCACCAGTTGCCACGCACCACCGCCTCCGCCAACGGGCGGCCTTCGAGCAACGCGCTGACGACGCCAACGGCAAAGGCATCGCCTGCACCTACGGTATCCACAACGTTCACCACCGGTACCGGCGCCACCTGCCCTTCGCCACGGGCATTGCGGTAGTAGGCGCCCTCGCCGCCCAGCTTGATCACCACATGTTCCACGCCACGGTCGAGGTAGAACGCCGCAATGTCAGCCGGGGTTTTCTGGCCGCTCAGCAGGCGGCCTTCGTCAAGCCCGGGCAGCAGCCAGTGTGCCTTTAGCGCCAGCGCGTTCACTTCACGCACCATGCTCCCGTGGTCAGGCCACAGCGACGGGCGTAGGTTGGGGTCGAAAGAAATGCTGCGCCCGGCTGCGCGCATGCCCTCCACCAGCGCGTGGGACAGCGCTCTGCAGCCAGGCGACAGCGCCAGCGGAATGCCGGTAGCGTGCAGGTGGCGGGCCTTGAGCAACGCTGGGGTGAGCTGCGCCACTGAAAGGTGGCTGGCCGCGGAGTGGCGGCGGAAATACTCCACCACCGGGTCACTGCCATCGTCGCAACGGCCCTTGAGCTGAAACCCCGTGGGATGGCGGCCATCGACCTCGACGCTGCTGCAGTCCACCCCTTCCTGGCGCAGGCTGGCCAGTACGAAGCGGCCCAGCGAGTCATCGCCCACCCGGCTCAACCACCGTACCCGAAAGCCCAACCGGGCAAGGCCGATGGCCACATTGCTGTCGGCACCGGCAATGCGCTTGGTGAATCCGCCCACGCTGGCCAGATCGCCCACCTGCTCGGCTACGAACATGGCCATGGTCTCGCCGAAACACAGCACATCATGCTCAGGCATGGCTCACCTCCTTGCTCAGGCCAAGCCTGGCCAGATGCGCGACCTGGTCGCGGGTCAACGCCAGCAAGTCATCGCTGACCAGCGGATATTCCACGGCGCGCACCAGCCCAGGGGCAAACGCTTTGAACATTTCGCCCCAGGCTGCCAGGTCCGCAGCACGGGGCGCCACGGCGACCAGGCGCCCCGACGCTTCGCACTGCACTGCCTTGCAGTGCACGTAGCGTACCCAGCGGCCGAGCTGCCGGGCGGCCGCAGCAGCCGACTCGCACTGCCAGTGCCAGTTGCCGATGTCGAAGGTCATGCCCAGCGCCAGCGCCTGTGCGTCAACCTGTTGGAAAAAGTGCAACAGCGGCGCGATGCGACCGCCATGCCGAGTCTGGTCGTTCTCGACCAACAGCACCGGGCCGTCGGCGTTGAGCCATGGCTTCAGGGAGGCGACGTCGCAATGGGGTTGGTAGTGCCCCAGGGACACCTTTAGCGCCACGGCGCCCAGCGCCTTGGCCAGCGCCAGCTTGGCAGGCAGGCGTGGGTCTGGCTGGCCCGCTGGGGTCCAGAGCTCCAGGGGGGATGAATACAGGCATTCCAGGCCAGACGCCTGAATTGCCGCAGACAGTGCGGCGGCGTCCGGGGCCTCGTCGAACAGCTCCTCGCGCAATTCGACACGCGCCACCCCAGCGGCTGCGAGCAGCCCCAGGAAGCTTGCCTGGCCACGTTGCCGGACCACGCTGGCACCGTAACTGGAAAGGCTGATGGAAACGGGGTTCTTGTGCATTGTTATTGTCCTGATGAAACCGGTTTCATTTTCGTGCGCAGCAACGACCCGCGATGCTGCACGCCGTTTATTCACGTAAGTGGGTAGAACCTCGGATGATCAATTCGGCCTTGAAATCGATGCGCCGCGCAGCCCCGTGCTCGCCACGCAAACGGCCGAGCAAGCACTCGAAGGCTGCCGCGCCGATGCGTTCGGTCGGCTGTGCCAGTGCCGTGATGCCGCTACCGACCAGCGGGTACCAGTCCAGCTCATCCAGGGCGATCAGACCAACGTCCTGGAACAGGTTGCAGCCTGCGTCATGCAACAACCGGGTGACCGCAAGCGTAGCAACGCCGTTGAAGGTGAAGATGGCTTGAGGGCCGTGGCCGTTGCTGTCGAGAAAGGTACCGAGCCTGGCTGGCAGGTCGGCATCTATTTCCAGCAGTTGCTGGCGCATGCCGGCACGGCGGCTGATCGAGGTGGTGAATGCCTGTACCCGCGCCAGCCGGGAACTGGTGCCATCGAGCAGTTCGGTGACGGCAAGGATGTCGCGGTAGCCACGCGCCTGCAGGTGGTCCAGGGCTTGTTCGATGGCATCGGCGTTGTCCAGCCCGACCAGGTCGGCCTGAAGCTCCGGCAGTTGCCGGTCCACCAATACCATGGGAATGTCGCGTTGCAGGTTGAGCAGTTCGCCAGGGTGACGACCGAGGGTATTCACGATCAGGCCCTCGACGTTGTACGACTGCAAGGCCGCCAGGTGATGGCGTTCCTGCTCGTCATCGCGGTTGGTGTTGCACACCACCAGGCTGTAGCCGTGCTGGCGACAGGCGGTTTCGACACCGTGCATCACCGCCACTGAATAGGGGTTGAGGATGTCCGCCACCAGCATGCCGATCAGGCGTGTCTGGCCGCGCTTGAGGCCTCTGGCCATCTGGTTGGGTCGATAACCCAGGCGTTGGATGACCGCCTCCAGGCGCTTGGCGGTCGCCTCGGCGAGCAGCTGGCGGTCGCCGCCGATGTAGCGGGACACCGTGGCCTTGGATACGCCAGCGACGCGTGCCACTTCGCTGATGGTCACCCGCTCGCGGGGATGGGCAGGCACGTCGGTCATGGCGGATCCCTTGTGATTGTTATCGGTGCCGATGAATGAAACCGGTTTCAATACACCAAAACCCAAGCCTTTCGTCATCTACCGTTCGTCGCCATTTTTACAACCCCCGGCTGTAGGCGCGACTCAAGGCCGCGCCTACAAGGGTCGCATTGCCGTCAGCGCAATGCTTTTACATCCCCCGCCGATACCGCACTGCCCTGGTTACCCCAACTCGTGCGAATGAAGTTCACCACTTCAGCCACCTCCTGGTCACTCAAGCGCCAGCCGAATGCGGGCATGGTGAAGTTCGACGGCGCCGTATGCGTCGCCGGCACCGTGCCGCCGGCCAGCACCACATGAATCAGCGAAGTGGCATCGGCCGTCTGCACCACCGGGTTGCCCGCAAGGGCCGGGAACACGCGGGTGTAGCCCTGGCCATCGGTACGGTGACAGGCCGCGCAGTTGTCGATGTATACCGCCGCGCCGGGCTTGCTGTCGTCCCCCTGCCACAATGCATCGGCGACCTGCTTGTCATAAACGTGCGGCTGGTCGTCCGGGTTGCTTGGCGGCAACGTCTTCAGGTACCGGGCGATGGCCGTGAGGTCGGCATCGCTCAAGTGTTGCATGCTGTGCTCGACCACATCACTCATGCCACCGAACACGGCGCTGCGGTCACTGCGCCCGGTCTTGAGAAACTGCACCAGTTGCGCTTCGCTCCAGCTGCCCAGCCCGTCCTTGTGGTCACCGCGCAGGTTCTTGGCAATCCAGCCTTCCAGCGGTGCACTGCCCGCCAGGAACTGTTCGCCCTCGGCGGGGCTCAAGGCCTTTTCCTGCATGGTCAAGGCACGGGGGGTATGGCATGCGCCACAATGCCCCAGGCCCTCGACCAGGTACGCACCGCGGCTTACCACCGGGTCGGCCGCCACTGGCGCTACCCAGGCCTTCGCCTCAGGGGCGAACAGGCCGCGCCAGATCGCCAACGGCCAGCGCATGCTCAATGGCCAGGGGATATCAGTCGGTTTGTTCGGCTGGGCTACGGGCTCGACACCCTTCATGAAGTAGGCATACAAGGCACGCATGTCATCCTCATTGACCCGCGCGTAGGACGGGTACGGCATGGCGGGATACAACGTGCTCCCATCCTTGGTCAGCGAACTGCACTTCGAACGTGAAGGCAAGGTGTCGACGGCCGGCCTGCCGCTGTCGGAAGTGCAGGTGACCTTCATGGGCCTGGTCGGGCCGTCGGGTGTGCTGCCGCGGCCATACACCGAGCTGCTGCTGGAACGCCACGTGCAGTACCGCGACGATGCCGCGCATGCGTTCCTGGACATCTTCTCGCACCGCATGACCACGCTGTTCTACGAAGCCTGGCAAAAGTACAAGTTCCACATCGAGCACGAGCGCAACGGCACCTCGGGTTTCGATGGCTACCTGCTCAACCTCGTCGGGCTGGGCCCGCGTGCGCAGCAATTGAAGTTCGAGCAGCCGCAACCTGTGCTGCGCCGCGAACTGTTCAGCTACTTTGCCGGGCTGCTCAGCCAGAAGCCGCGCAACGCGCTTAACCTGGAGCGCATGCTGGGCTTCTATTTCGGCTTGCCGATCCAGGTCAAGCAGTTCGCCGGCCGCTGGCTCAAGCTGCAGCCCGAGCAGTGCACTCAGCTTGGCCGCAAGAACGCCCAGCTCGGCCACAGCGCCGTAGCCGGCAACCGCGTGTGGGATTACCAGTCGTGCATCCGCATCGACCTGGGCCCCTTGGCCCTGGCCGATTACCAGCGTTTTCAACCGGGCACCGAGTGCTACAACAAGCTGGTCGAGCTGGTGCGCTTCTATATAGGTGCCGAGCTGGACTTCGAAATTGCCCCTCGCCTCAAGCGCGAGGCCGTGCCGCGCGCCCAGCTGGGCCGCAGCGGCAATGTCGCGCTGGGCTGGCTGGGCTGGCTCAAACGCCCTGGCCGTGACGCGGAGCCTTCGCGTTGCGCCGTCTTCCACATTCCTTACGATGGGGTCGCCTTGTGAACCTGAAGTCTCTGTTCGCCAAGCTCAACGAAACCAGCCGCACGGCCACTGAAAGCGCGGCGGCCCTGTGCCTGTCGGAGCACCACTATGACGTCGAGGTCGAGCACCTGCTGCTGCAACTGCTCGACAACAGCGACAGCGACCTGCCGGTGATCCTGCGCCACTACGATGTGGTGGCCGAGCGTCTGCAGGCGCAACTGGTCACCGCCCTGGGCACCTTCAAAAAGGGCAACACCCGCACGCCAGCGCTGTCGCCGCACATCACCCGCATGATCGAACAGGCCTGGGTGCTGGCCTCGATCGAGTACGGTGTCGGCCAGGTGCGCAGCGCCCACCTGCTGCAAGCGTTGCTCGACGACGCCGAACTGCGCCGTGTGGTAATCGCCTCTGTACCGGAGCTGGAAAAGGTCAACGCCGACGACCTGCGCCTGAACCTGGCGGCACTGGTCGAAGGCAGCGCCGAATCGAAGCTGGCAAGCCCCTTGGCCAGCCCAGCTGCGCCGGTGACCGGCGCTGGCAAGGTAGGTGGCAAGACCCCTGCCCTGGACCAGTACACCGTCAACCTCACGCAAAGCGCCCGGGACGGCCGTATCGACCCGGTGCTCGGCCGCGAGTTCGAAGTGCGGCAGATGGTCGATATCCTCACCCGCCGCCGCCAGAACAACCCGATCCTGACCGGTGAAGCCGGGGTCGGCAAAACCGCTGTGGTCGAAGGCCTGGCCCTGCGCATCGCCCAGGGCGATGTACCGGCGGTGCTCAAGGACGTGGCCCTGCACACCCTCGACCTGGGCCTGCTGCAAGCCGGCGCCGGGGTAAAAGGCGAGTTCGAAAACCGCCTGAAGGCGGTGATCGAAGAGGTCAAGCGCAGCCTGCACCCGATCATCCTGTTCATCGACGAAGCCCACACCCTGATCGGCTCGGGTGGCCAAGCCGGGCAGAACGATGCCGCCAACCTGCTCAAGCCAGCCCTGGCCCGTGGCGAGTTGCGCACCATCGCCGCCACCACCTGGGCCGAGTACAAGAAGTACTTCGAGAAAGACGCCGCCCTCGCCCGCCGCTTCCAAGTGGTCAAAGTCGAAGAGCCTGACGAAGACAAGGCCATTTACATGCTGCGCGGCCTGCTCGGCAAGATGCGCGAACACCACAAGGTGGCGGTGATGGACGAAGCGCTGGTACAGGCTGTGCGCCTGTCCAACCGCTACATCACTGGCCGCCAGCTGCCAGACAAGGCAGTCAGCGTGCTCGACACCGCCTGCGCGCGCATCGCCCTGGCGCAATCATCGCAGCCAGGTGCATTGGAAGACAGCCGCCGCCACATCGACAACCTGCAGGCCGAAATCGCCGTGCTCGACCACGAAGCCGGCAAAGGCCACGACCATGCTCGCCGCCTGGCCGAGCTGCAGGCCGCACTGCAGGCCGAGCAGGCCCAGGAACAGCGCCTGGCCGCCCAATGGCAGCAAGAGCTGGAACTGGTCGAGCAGCTCAAGGCCCTGGACAGCGCCAAGCAGGCCGATGCCGAGCAACTCAACGCCCTGCGCGCCGAACTCAGCACTGTGCAAGGCGACCAGCCACTGGTGCACGCCTTGGTCGATGCCGGCGCCATCGCCCAAGTGATCAGCGGCTGGACCGGCATCCCCCTGGGCAAGATGCTGCGTGACGAGATCGACACCGTGCAGCGCCTGCCAGCCCTGCTCGGCGAACGGGTGCTGGGCCAGGACCACGCCCTGCACGAGATCGGCAAGCGCATCAAGATTTCCCGCGCCCGCATGGAAGACCCGAACAAACCGATCGGCGTGTTCCTGCTGCTCGGCCCCAGCGGCGTCGGCAAGACCGAAACCGCGCTGGCCCTGGCCGACACCTTGTACGGCGGCGAGCGCAACCTGATCACCATCAACATGTCCGAGTATCAGGAAGCCCACACCGTGTCGAGCCTCAAGGGCTCGCCGCCCGGCTACGTCGGTTACGGCGAAGGCGGCGTGCTGACTGAGGCCGTGCGCCGCAAGCCGTACAGCGTGGTGTTGCTGGACGAGGTGGAAAAGGCCCACCCCGACGTGCTCGAGCTGTTCTTCCAGGTGTTCGACAAGGGCGTGCTGGACGACGGCGAAGGCCGTGAGATCAACTTCCGCAACACGGTGATCATCCTTACCTCCAACACCGGCACCGAACGCATCATGCACACCTGCCTGAACGCTGAAACGCTGCCCACGCCGGAGGCTATCGTCGAAGACCTGCGCGATGAGCTCAACCGAGTGTTCAAGCCGGCCTTCCTCGGCCGCCTGAGCATCGTGCCGTTCTACCCGGTACAGGACCAGATCCTCGAGCGCATCGTCGCGCTCAAGCTCGACCGCATCGCCAAGCGTTTTGCCCGTAACCATCAGGCTGAACTCAGCTACGGCGATGCGCTGGTCAAGGCCATTGCAGCGCGTTGCACCGAGGTCGACAGCGGCGCGCGCAACATCGACAACATCCTGTCGCGCACCTTGATGCCCGAGCTGGCCCAGCACGTGCTCGAGCGCATGGCGCAGGACGCACCGATCGAACGCCTGACGATCGAGCTGGGCAGCGATGGCGATTTCGCCTATCGCCTGGCCTGAATCAGTACCTGGAGGTTTAGCCGTCATGCAACGCAGCCACACCACACTCAAGCGCCTCAGCGCTGTCGCCCTGCTGCTGGCACTCGCCGGCTGCGGGGTCACCGACCGCATCGGCAAGCGCATGGACGACAGCTGGGCCGCTGACATGCTGGCCGACAGCGAGAAGGTCATCCTGACCTCCGATGGCGGCAACCAGCTCAACCCCGATGCCGAGGGCAAACCGTTGTCGGTGGTGTTGCGTGTTTACCAGCTCACCGACCTCGAACGCTTTGCTGCCAGCGATGCCGACACCCTCTGGGATGCCCCGGAAAAAGCCCTGGGCAACACCCTGGTGGAGGCCCGCGAGCTCACCCTGCTGCCGGGCATCGGCCAGGTCGACCAGTGGCCGCTGGCCAAAAGCGCCCGTTACGTCGGTATGGCTGCCTTCTTCCGCGACGACCAGGATGCCCGCTGGAAGGTTGCCTTCGACGCCAACTCGCTGCGCAAGGACGGCATCTGGTTCTCCTCCGATGGCCTGCGCATTCTCGTCGACAAGACGGCAATCACCGCCGTGCGTGGCGTGGACGTGCTGAACAAGCCGCCCACCGCCGAGCAAGTGGCGGCCGCCCAGGCCAAGGACACCGCACCGACCATCCGCGACAAGGTGCAAGACGCGGTCATCGACAAGGCCACGGACGCTGCCGGCCAGTCGGCGCGAAACGCCATGGATTCAAAATTCAACTCTTTAGTGGATAGCGTCAAATGAGCAAGCAGAGCCGAGTGATGTGGTCAGAAGGCATGTTCCTGCTGCCCCAGCACTTCCAATACCAGGATGAGTTCCACCAGCACCAGCTGGCCGAAGCGACGCTGCGCGGCACCCCGTTCCATTGGGGCGTGCAGGCGTTGCAGGTGGACGAGGATGCCCTGGCCAACGGTTCGCTGCAGCTCAAGCGCCTGAAACTGGTGTTCCCCGACGGCAGCCTGTACGACGCACCGCAGCACGACCCGCTGCCGGCCGCCCGCGACCTCAAGGACCTGCTCAAGGCCAACGACCTGAAGGTTTATGCCGCACTCAAACTGCCCGAGCCCTTCGGCCTCAACTATGTCGAGGATGGCCAGGAGCACAAGGCTGCGCGGCGCTTTCGCAAACAGTTCGATACCCTGCCCGACCTCAACGAAGGCGAGCTGGAAAACGAAATCACCAGCCTGCGGCTGAACGTGGTGTTGCTGGTGGACGGCGACAGCCTTGATGGCTACAGCCATTGCCCGTTGGCCAAGCTGACGCGCAACAGCATGGGCGGTTTCAACCTCGACCCGCATTTCGTTCATCCCACCCTGCACCTGGGCAGCCACGATACCTTGGCCGGCATCGGCAAGCGCCTGCTCGGTGCCCTGCAGGCCAAGAGCAAGGCTCTGTCGGGCCGGCGCCGAGAACGCGCCGACCAGATCGCCGAATTCGGCTCCAGTGACGTGACCCTGTTCTGGCTGTTGAACACCGTCAACCGTGCCCACCCACAACTGGCCCACTTGCTGGCCCACCCGCGCCTGCACCCGGAGCGCCTGTACCTGTTCCTGGCGGACCTGGCCGGCGGCTTGCTGACCTTTACCCTGGACACCCAGCTGAGCGATGTGCCCGATTACGACCACCACGACCCGGCGGCATCATTGGTCAAGCTCGACGAAATGATCCGGGTGATGCTCGACAACGTCGTGCCCAACCAGTGCATCGTCATCAACCTCACGCAGACCAAACCGTCGTACTGGCAAGGGCAACTGCGCGACCCGCGCCTGGCCGAAGCCGACTTCTATATCTCGGTACACGCCGACATGCCCGGTGCCAGCCTGCTGGAACTGGTGCCGCGGGCGTTCAAGGTCGGCTCGCCGGAAGACATCGAGGTGGTGGTCAACAGCGCCATGCCGGGGGTCACCCTCAACCATGCCGCACGGCTGCCCAACGCCATTCCGGTGCGCCTGGACAACCAGTACTTCGCCATCGAGCCACACGGCAATGTCTACGAGCGAATGATGAACGCCCAGACCATCTGCTTCTACGCGCCCAGCGCCTTTACCAACCTCAAGCTTGAACTGATGGCGGTGCTCAAATGACCGAAGCCGTATTGCAGCAAGGCGCCGTTGCGGCCGCCGACGACAAACCAAAGCTCAAGGACCTGGTCCAGGACTTCATCAGCATGGCGCTGATCGTGCGCCGCGGCCGCCAGGTCACTTCGGTGCAGGCCTTCGAAGGCAGCGTAGAGCGCTTCTTCGCCAACCTGGAGCGCGATGCCCGCGCCGCCAACTACAGCGTCGAGCAGGTCAAGGACACCCAATACGCGCTGTGCGCGTTCCTCGACGAAAGCGTGCTGCGCTCGGGCGATAGCGAGCTGCGCCGGCACTTCGAACTACAGCCGCTGCAGTTCCGCTACTTCGGGGTGCACCTGGCCGGTGAAGGCTTCTTCGAGAAGGTCGACGCCCTGCGCGCCGACGTGAAACAGAACCTCGATGTGCTGGAGGTGTACCACCTGTGCCTGGCCCTGGGCTTCGAAGGCAAGTTCAGCCTCGGCCAGAAAGACCAGCTGCGTTACCTGGCCAATTCCCTGGGTCAGGACATCGCGCGCTACCGCAAGGCGCCCAAGGCCCTGTCGCCCGACTGGGCCCTGCCCGACCAGGTGTCGCAGATGCTGCGCCACGAGGTGCCGCTGTGGGTGTACCTGGTGTTGATTGCGCTGGTCTGCGTTGCGGTGTACCTGACGCTCGACTGGTTGCTCGACAAGGACGTCGCCGCCCTTTCCGAACAAATCCGCCAGCTGTTCAGTGCCTGAGCCCATTTCAGGTAGCCGAGTCAGGAAGACATGAAAACATTACTGCGTCTGTTGAAGAGTTTCTGGATTCTCCTGCCACTGCTGTGGCTGGTGAGCTTGTTGATTTGCTGGCTGGTAGCCCCACTGGTGCCGTGGCTGCGCCACCACGTGCCTGAAGCGTTGGCCATTATCAGTGCCTGCTTCTTGCTGGTGATCGTGCTGCGCCAGTACCAACGCATCCGCGCCGAACAGAACCTGGAAAACCTGCTGCAGCTTGAGGTCGACCGCTCGTGGAACGCCACGGGCGAGTTCCGCGACCAGCAAGTGTTGCGCGAGCGCCTCAAGCACGCCATCGCCATGCTGCGCACCGACCGCTCCGCCGGCGGTGGTGGCAAGGCGGCGCTGTCGGACCTGCCCTGGTACCTGGTGATCGGCATGTCGGCCGCCGGCAAAACCTCCCTGCTGACCCACTCGGGGCTGTCGGCGAGCATTGCGACGGCCAACGACAGCGAAAGCGGCACCCAGCACTGCGACTGGTACTTCAGCCCCGACGCGGTAATGATCGACACGGCGGGCCGCTACCTGCGCGACGACCAGTCTGCCAGCGAGTTCTCGGCCTTCTTGCGCATGTTGCGCAAGCAACGCGGCAAGGCAGCGATCAACGGCCTGGTACTGGTGGTCAGCCTGCCCGAGTTGCTGGCGGCCAACAGCGACGAGCGTAACGCCCTGGCTGCACAACTGGTGACGCGGGTCGAGGAATACGCCGAGTGCCTGGGTACCAACCCGCCGATCTACCTGATGCTCAGCAAGACCGACCAACTGCCAGGCTTCAACCAGGCATTCGAAGGCCTCGACCTGCACCAGCGCCAGCAGCCACTGGGCATGACCTTTGGCCTGTCGGAGATCCGCAACAACGGTTTGCACAGCGTCATCAGTGCGCGCCTGACGAACCTGCAGAGCCACATTCGTCAGCATGTTGATGCGCAGATGGCCAGCCTGGGCGCCGATGCCGACAGCACCCTGGTCAACTTCCCGCAATACTTCGCTGCACTCAATGGCGTGCTCGAGCAGTTTCTCGAACACTTCACGCGCAGCCAGCACGGCAGCGCCCCGCTGCTGCTGCGCGGCCTGTACTTCACCAGTGCACTGCAGACCGAACAGCAGTTGGGCCACGTCTATGAAGACGCGATCGCCGACAGCTTTGCCCTGCAAGCGGCCTATGATGATGGCGCGCAGGCCAATGGCAAGGCGCCGGGCAACCGCAGCTACTTCATTACCGACACCTTCCGCCAGGTGATTTTCCCCGACCGCGACCTGATCCTTTACCAGTCGCGCCTGGGCCGCCAGGCCGCGTTCAGCCCGCTGCTGCTGGGCCTGGCCGCTGCCGCCGGGGTAGCGTTCATCGGCTGGCAGGCGCTGTCGTTCGCCAACAACCGCCAGTGGCTGGACAGCCTGCGTGGGCAACTGGCCGAGATCGAGCAATCGGCTGACCGCGAACAACTGCTGGCAGCCGGCAAAGGCCTGGAAGTGCTGCGCGGGCAGATGGCGACGGTCGAAGCTCACCGGCTGCAGGGGGTGCCGCTGCAATTGAGCGCCGGCCTGTACCATGGCGAGGCGATCCACCAGGTCGCCCGCGCTGCTTACCTGGCGCAACTGCGCAGCCAGGCACTGGAGCCGATTGCCCGCAATCTGCAGGTACAGATGCGTGCCTTCAACACCTTTGCCAGCGGTATCAATCA
This sequence comes from Pseudomonas sp. NBRC 111131, assembly GCF_001320525.1. NCBI lineage: Bacteria > Pseudomonadati > Pseudomonadota > Gammaproteobacteria > Pseudomonadales > Pseudomonadaceae > Pseudomonas > Pseudomonas sp. NBRC 111131. Next base: position 66,685 of record NZ_BCBH01000011.1, read on the forward strand.
GGAACTGGAATTCACCCCGGCACCCAAGAGCCGCAATGGCAAGCCACTGACGCCACGCCTGGCGGCCAAGGCCCAGGCCGCGCTGAACAAGTCCCGCGCCGGCGCCTACGCCGCCAAGGTCAACCTGGCGACCGCCAGTGATGCTGCCGAGCTGTCCGCAACCACCGGCGGCCTGTCGCTCTCCGAGGAGATGCTTGGGCGCCTGGATGAGCAACAGGTCGCGTCGATCATCGAGGCCTACAACACCCTCAAGCTGTACCTGCTGCTGACTGAGCCGCAGGCCCACGCGGACGCCGCCTTCGTTGCCGCCAGCCTGCCACAGGCCTGGGCCGCTGCCGCCTCCGAAGGTACACCTGCAGACGAAGGGGTTATCAGCGAGAACGCACCGCTGTACGTGCAACTGCTCGAACAGGGCCAGGCCCCGTCGCTGCCACGCAACGCACAATTGATTGACGAAACCCGGCAGAACCTCAAAGCATTCATGATTTCCAGCTCGCTGGTCGACCGTGAATACCTGCGCCTGCAGCTGGAGTCGAGCCGCCAGTTCCCGGCCCTGAGCCTCAACGACCTGGTGCCGATGCCAGGCCGCACGCTGCTGTACAGCTCGGCGGGCGTGCCGGCGATCTACACCCGCCAGGGCTGGGACACCTTCGTCAAGCCTGAACTGATCAAGCTGGTGTCGGCCAACCTGCGCAACGATACCGATTGGGTACTCGACGGTGAAGGCGGCGATGCCATCGTGCAGAAGGCCAACTTCGTGCGCGAGTTCATGACCCGCTACAAGCGTGACTACACACAGGCCTGGTACAAGATGGTCAACAGCGTCGGCGTGCGCCACTTCGCCGACCTGGCTTCGGCCACCGAGCACCTGGGGCTACTCAGCGACGTGCAGAACTCGCCGGTGAAAAACCTGCTGGCCGCGGTCAATGACAACACCCAGTGGGACCTGCCGGCACAGCGGGAAGCCACGCCTACGGGCAATGCCCGCGTGGACGGTTTCTGGAGCAAGGTCAGCGGCCTGCTCGACGACGCCAAGGACACCGTCCCGGACGCCGTGGCGCCGAGCCTGCCAGCGGTCGACGACGGCAGCCTGGCCAAACGCTTCGAACCGGTGGCGCGAGTGTTTGCCGCCAACAACGCCGAAGGTGCCGACAGCACCATCATGGACCGCTACCTGGCCGCCCTGCGCAAGCTCAAGGTGCGCATGAACAACATCCAGCGCTCGCAGGACGTCGGCAAAGGCAGCAAGCTGCTGATCAGCGAAACCCTGGAAGGCCAGCCGAGCGAAGTGACCACCGTGCGCAACTACGTGGAAACCAGCGTCGACACCAGCCAGGACGGTCTGTCGCGCTCGCTGCAGGGGCTGTTTAGCCTGCCGATCCAGTACGCCTGGGAAACCCTGCGCGACCCGGCCGGCCAACAGATTGCCAAGGCCTGGGCACAGCAGATCGCCAAACCCTGGGAGCAGGTCATGGCGCACCGCTACCCGATCGCCACCGGCAGCCGCAACGAGGCGTCGGTCAAAGACCTGCAGCGCTTCGTCGACCCCGACAGCGGCCTGCTGCCGACCTTCAAGCGCAATGAAATCGGCAACCTCTCCGGCGGTGAAGGCCTGGGCCTGAGCAACGGCAAGGCGCCGGCCCTGGTCAACCCTGGCATGCTCAACAGCATCGACAAGGCCAGCGCTGTGGGCCAGGTGATCGCCAGCCTGTCGGACCGCGACAACGGCTTCGAAATCATGCTCGAGCCGTCGGCCAACTTCACCGACATCGTGTTTACCCTCGACGGCCAGGAACAGCACTACCGCAACGGCCGCAGCAGCTGGAATCGCTTCGCCTGGCCGGGCACCAGCAACGCACCGGGCGCACGCCTGGACGTGGTGACACTGAGCGGCGCACGCCTCAACGTGTTCGACTTCCCGGGCCGCTGGGGGCTGCTGCGCATGAACGAAAGCGCGCGGGTGGACGACCTCGACGGCATCCAGCAACGCTTTAGCTGGAACACGGCCAATGGCCGCGTCAGCCTGGTGGTGCGCAACTTCGGCGGCGTCAAGCTGACCGACCTGGGCGACGTCAAGGCCTTGAGCGCGCTGAACGGCGCCGGCAGGGGCGCACAATGATCGGTTGCTTCGGCAAGCTCCCGTCGAGCGCGGACTTCGTCAGCCTGCATGGCGCGGCGGAGGAAGTCTGCGAGTTCGACGCCTGGCTGCAGGCCTCGCTGGCGGCGATGCGCCACCGCGAGGACTGGCAGGCGTTGTTCGACGCGCTGCCGATGTGTTTCTTCAGTTACCGCGCGCGCAATGGCAACCGGTTGCTGGGCGGCCTGCTCAGCTCCCGCGATGCCAGCCAGCGGCGCTACCCGTTTTTCATCTTCCAGGTGCTCAAGGGCCAGGAGGGTGAGGCGCTGCTCAACCCGTTCACCCTGGGTGAGCTGTTCAGCGCACAGATCAAGCCGCTGCTGCACCAGGCGGTGCAAGGCACCGAGCCCGCTGCCGTGTTCGAGCGCATCAAGGCCTTGCGCCCCTTACAGGCCCAGGACCTTGACCTGTTCCGCCGGGTGCACGCCAAGTTTCTCCACGATTTCAGCTTTGCCGACGTTGCCAGGGCGCTGCACGGTTCCTGGCCCACCTTTGACGGCGCTACCGCGCTGGCACGCTTGCAGCTTGCACACGCGTCGCTGCACAGCGACTTCGAGGGCGCTATCGAGTTGCCTCTACCCGCCGAGCGTGGTCTGAAAAACCCGACCGCCGACCTGTGGCTGACCTGGCTCACGCGCATGAGCGGGCGCCAAGGTGCGCCGGCGGTCAGCCTGCTGGCAGACGACTTCATGCACCCACGGCTGCTGTGCTTCCCATCGCGCCATGCCAATACGGCCTATCGCCTGCTCAGCGGCACTGCCGATGCCCGCCAGCACCTGGAACTGCTCAGCCCCTTGGCGCAACCGGCCCGCGCACACGATTACGACCGACCTCTTGAACACGTCATCGACCAGTTCGTCGATACGCTGGATGCGACGCCTGTATGAACAAGATCAAGTACTACTGCCTGCGCTACCAACCCTACCTGCTGGGGCTGGCCTTCTTCCTGGCGATTTTCGTGGTCTGGGCCATTGGCCGGGCCCTGGGCTTCGCCTCGCTGCACAGCCTGCTGGCGGGCATCGGTGTGTTCCTGCTGCTGTCGGCGGGCTATGTCCTGCTGCTGTACCGCGGCGCCGGCCAGCACCACAACCTCGAGGCGTTGCTGCGTGATGACGCCGACCAGGCCGTGCTCAACGCCACCCCGGCCGACCGCGAGGAGGTCAGCCTGCTGCGCGAGCGGCTGCTGCAGAGCATCGAGCGCCTGCACAGCAACAAGCCACGTGGCACGCCAGCCAAAGACGCCCTCTACGCCCTGCCCTGGTACCTGGTGGTGGGCCAGCCCGCCGCTGGCAAGAGCACCATGATCCTGCAATCGGGGCTGAACTTCCCCTATGCCGAGCGTGAAGGCGCACGGGTCGCAGGCCTGGGTGGCACACGCAACTGCGATTGGTTCTTCAGCTCCGAAGCCGTGCTGCTGGACACCGCCGGGCGCTACATGAACAGCCCTGAAGAAGCCGGCAAATGGCGCGGTTTCCTGCAGCTGTTGCGCCAGCATCGCCAGCGCCGCCCGCTCAATGGCTTGATCGTCAGCGTCAGCATCGCCGACATCCTGCACGGCTCGGCCGACGATCAGGAGCGCGTGGCCAAGCGCTTGCGTGAGCGCATTCAGGAAAGCTGCGCGTTGCTCGAAGTGCGCCTGCCGATCTACCTGGTGTTCACCAAGTCCGACCTGATCCCGGGCTTCACCCCCTTCTATCGCCAGCTGGACGACGCTGCACGTGGCGAGGTAATGGGCAAGACCTTCTCGCACAAAGGCTTCGAGCAGGCCGACTGGGGCCAGCGCTTTGGCAAGGCCATGGACGAGCTGACCGGTTACTGGCAGCAGGTCGCGAGCCAACAGCTGGTGCAGCAGGACATCCAGGTCACCCGGCAGAACGACGCGGCCTACCGCTTCCCGCTGGAGCTGGCCGCGCTCAAACCGCGCCTGCAACGGTTCGTTGACAGCCTACTGCGCGCCAACCCGTACCAGAATGCCGAGCTGCTGCGTGGTTTCTACTTCACCGCCGCGCTGGAAGCCGACGAGGCCCAGTGGGGCAGCCACGGTGAGCATGTGGCCGAGCGCTTTGCCCTGGCCCATGGCGAGGGTGCCGCCCAGGTCGGTAGCCAGCCGGCGCCGCTGTTCATCAACAGCCTGTTCCGCAAGGTGATCATCCCCGATCAGCACCTGGTGGCGCTGTACACCAGCAACCGCCGCGAGCGCCGGCGCAAGGCTGCCTGGGTGGGGGCCGCCAGCCTGGCGGGCTTGCTGCTGTGCAGCTTGTGGGGCTGGTCCTATTTCAACAACCGCGCCACGCTCGGCAGTATCGCCGGCGAGCTGGCCCAGGCCAAACGCGATGACCAGGCCAACCCCGGGCAGTACGCCGCCTGGCACAGCCTGGACCGCCTGCGCTTCTGGGCTGCGCACTACTACCAGCAACACCACGAGCAGGCCGTGCCACTGGGTATGCGCCTGGGTCTGTACCAGGGCCATGCGGTCGAGCCGGTGCTGCGCACTCGCTACTTCGCCACCCTGCAGAACGTGATGCTCAAGCCCACGGCGGACAACCTCACCCGCACGCTGTACCTGCTGACCACGCTCAAGGTGTACCAACGCAATACCCGCGAGCTGCAACCGGTCACCGGCGTGGACAGCGTCGAGGCCGAGGCCCTGCCCCACGACAACCGCGCCCAGTCGATCGCCGATTTCGGCAAGGCAGCCCTGGACACCTACGTGATGCTGTCGCCGGCGCAGCGGGAAAAGGCCGACCCGGCGTTCCTCAAGGCGCGCCTGCCAGACTACTGGTACCCCGCCATCGCCCGTCACACCGGCAAGAACATGGTCGCCGCCGGCAGCGACAACACCGCCAGCCAGGACTACCAGTACGCCAGCCGGCAGATCGTGTTCTACAGCGACCAGATTCGCGAACCGGACGTGCCGCGCATTCTCGACAATGCGTTCTTGATGTCCAGCTCGCGCAACTACATCAACAGCCTGCTGACCCAGTCGTTGCGCTCGATCGAGACCATCACGCTGGAGTCCGACACCCTGTTCGCCTTCGCCCGTGCCGACTTCCAGAGCCTCAAAAGCGAAGGCCAGAGCCAGCTGAGCGCGATCGCCAACAAGCTGCTGAACACCCCGAACATCGGCAAGATCATCATTTCTGGCCATGCCGACCAACTGGGGGACGCGCAGGGCAATTTGCAGGTTTCCCGGCAACGGGCGCAAACCATCCGCACCTACCTGGTCGGCAAGGGTGTGCCTGCCGAGCTGGTAACCGCCCAAGGCGAAGGCAGCCGCAAGCCGCTGGTCAATTGCGACATGCAGCAAGCACGGGCACAGCTTATCAAGTGCCTGGAGCCCAACCGGCGGGTAGAAATCGAAGTGCGTGGGCTCAACTGAAGCCGCGCCGCAAGAACCGGCCAGCCGGGCCTCACAGGAGGAGGCCCAGCTGGCGGCAAGCTACCTCTGCTGACGCCGTCAGAGAGGTCAACACGAAGGGACGCATGAGCGACCTTTAATTGATGTTAATGGAGAGTTTCACAATGGCATTTGACGCGTATATCCAAATCGACGGCATCCCGGGCGAAGTTCTGGATGAAAAACACAAGGACTGGATCGAAGTGCTGGGCTACGAGTACGGCGCCACTCAGGCCACTTCGGCTACTGCAAGCTCCTCGGGCGGTGCGTCCTCCGAGCGCGTGGTGCTGAGCGACTTCAAGATCCGCAAGGCAGTCGACAAGGCTACGGCCAAACTGTTCGAACACTGCTGCACCGGCAAGCACATCGCCAAGCTGAAGCTGAACGTCAACCGTGCCGGTGGTGACAAGGTCACCTACCTGACCATCGACATGGAAGAAGTGGTGGTGTCGTCGGTCAAGTCTGTGGCCGGTGGCAACCAGGGCGGTGAAGACAAGGCGGTCAGCGACCTGCCGATCGAAGAAATCACCTTCAACTTTGCCCGTATCAAGACCACCTACACCCAGCAGAACCGTACCGACGGCCAGGCTGGTGGCAACATCGTCGGTGGCTGGGACCGCACCGCGAACAAAGTGTTCGCCTAAGCACTTGCTTGGCATGGGCCGCACATGCGGCCCATATCCTGCGGCGTGCCGGGGCTTCCGGCACGTTGCTTCCCCCCTGATCAGAGTGTTTTATGCCTGAATTCCTCAACGACCTTTCGCTGGCCGAGCTGGCCGCGCCGATCGACGGTGGCAGCGGCGAAGACTTGAGCTTCTCTGCCTTGTTCGACCAGATCAAGGAGGCGCGCCGGGCAGACCCTGACTACCTGACCCAGGGCGACTGGCAAACCGACTTGAAAACTGCCGACTGGGAAAAAGTCATCAACCTCTCGGCCCAGGGGCTTGCACAACAGAGCAAGGACCTGATGCTGGTCGCCTGGCTCAACGAAGGCCTGGCCCAGCGTGACCATTTCGAAGGCATCACCTTCGGCCTCACCCTGACCGAACGGATCCTGGAAAACTTCTGGAGCACCGCCTACCCGTCGCTCGAAGATGGCCTGGACGAGCGTGCCTCACGGTTGTCCTGGCTCAAGACCACGCTCACCGACATTGCCGGTGGCTTGCCCATTACCCAAGGGCAGAATTTCGGCGTGCTGCGTTACGACGAATCACGCCATGTAGAAAACCTCGCGTTGCAAAACCCCAAGGCGATGCAGACCGCACTCAATGAAGGCAAGATCAACGCCGAGATCTTCCAGCGTTCGGTGGTACTCAGCGATAGCGATTACCTGCGCAGCAAAGCCTTGCAGATTACCGCCAGCCTGCAGGCCTGCCAGCGCCTGCAAGCGACCACCGACCGCCTGTTCGGCGCCGAAGCGCCCAGTTTCGCCAGCCTCGCCGACATGCTGTCGCGCGCCAGCCAACTGGCAGAGAAACTGCTCAAGGACCGCGGTATCGAGCTGCACCCTGCAGACGCCGCGCCGACAGACCCTGTTGCAACCCCCAGCGCTGCGCCCACCGAGCCAGGAGAAGCGATGAACAGCCCCGTCCAGGCTGCGGCCCCCGCAGCGATGCGCACCACGCCACTGACCCGTGACGAAGCCTTCACCATGCTCGCGGGCATTGCCCAGTTCTTCAAGCAGAGCGAGCCGCAAAGCCCGGTACCGTACCTGATCGAACGCGCCATCAAGTGGGGCAACATGCCGCTGGAAGGCTGGCTAAGCGATGTGATCAAGGACAGCAACGTGGTCGATAACATCCGCGATGTGCTGGGGACGCGCGAACAGCGGTCTTGATGACTGCCGATGCTGCCTGGGGCTGAGCGGCGCCGCGATGCGCCGCTGCCCACGCCATTTCAAATGCTGTTAACTTGAGTGTCCCCACCGCCAAGGACAGTCCCCATGCCGCCCCGCCACCCCACCCCGCCCGGCTTCATTCGCGTCCGTGGCGCCCGTGAGCACAACCTCAAGAACATCGACGTCGACATCCCCCGCGACGCACTGGTGGTGTTCACCGGCGTCTCCGGCTCGGGCAAATCGTCGCTGGCCTTCTCCACCCTCTACGCTGAAGCCCAGCGTCGCTATTTCGAATCGGTCGCGCCCTATGCCCGGCGCCTGATCGACCAGGTCGGGGTGCCGGACGTGGACGCCATCGACGGCCTGCCTCCGGCGGTGGCGTTGCAGCAGCAACGCGGCACGCCCAGCGCGCGCTCTTCGGTGGGCAGTGTCACCACCCTGTCCAGCTCGATCCGCATGCTCTATTCGCGCGCCGGCAGCTACCCGGCGGGGCAGCCGATGCTGTATGCCGAGGACTTCTCACCGAACACGCCGCAAGGCGCCTGCCCCGAGTGCCATGGGCTGGGCCGGGTGTACGAAGTGACCGAGGCGACCCTGGTCCCCGACCCGTCACTGACCATCCGCGAACGGGCCGTGGCGGCCTGGCCGATGGCCTGGCAGGGGCAGAACCTGCGCGACATCCTGGTGACCTTGGGCTACGACGTCGATGTCCCCTGGCGCGACTTGCCCCAGGCACAACGCGACTGGATTCTCTACACCGAGGAGACACCGACCGTTCCGGTGTACGCCGGGCTGACCCCGGCGCAGACTCGCGCCGCCCTCAAGCGCAAGCTCGAACCCAGCTATCAGGGCACCTTCAGCGGCGCGCGGCGCTATGTGCTGCACACCTTCATGCATTCGCAAAGCGCCCAGATGCGCAAGCGCGTGTCCCAGTTCATGCGCCCAAGCCCGTGCCCGCTGTGCCAGGGCAAGCGGCTCAAGCCCGAGGCGCTGCAGGTGACGTTCGCCGGGCGTGATATCGGCGAGCTGTCGCGTCTGCCGCTGCAGGCGCTGGCCGACGTGTTCCGCAAGGTCTCGGCGCACGGTTACCTGGAGCAGCACGACGACAACCTGACCCTGGAAAAGCGCCTGGCCGCTCAGCGCATCAGCGTCGAGTTGCTCGAACGTATCGATACCCTGATCGACCTTGGCCTGGGTTACCTGGCCCTGGAACGCAGCACACCGACATTGTCCTCCGGCGAGCTGCAGCGCCTGCGCCTGGCCACCCAGCTCAATTCGCAATTGTTCGGCGTGATTTATGTGCTGGATGAGCCGTCGGCCGGGCTGCACCCGGCGGACAGCGAAGCGCTGTTCGAAGCCTTGCAGCGGCTGAAGCAGGCCGGCAACTCGGTGTATGTGGTCGAGCATGACCTGGACACCCTGCGCCGAGCCGACTGGTTGGTGGACGTTGGCCCGGCGGCAGGCGAGCATGGCGGGCAGGTGCTGTACAGCGGCCCGCCCGCAGGCCTGGCGCAAGTAGCGGCGTCGCGCACCGGTGCCTATCTGTTCGCCGAGGCAACGCCGACCCCACGTACGCCGCGGCCGGCGCAAGACTGGCTGCAGCTCGAGGGCATCAGCCGCAACAACCTGCACGACCTCAGCGCGCAGTTTCCGCTGGGCTGCTTTACCTCGGTCACCGGGGTTTCCGGCTCCGGCAAGTCGAGCCTGGTCAGCCAGGCGTTGCTGGAACTGGTCGGTGCCCACCTGGGCCATGCCGAACAACGGGCCGAAGCCGAGGAACAAAGCTTGGAGGACGAACCGGAGCAGCTCAGCAGCGGTCGCGTCAGCGCCGGCCTGGGCAAGATCAAGCGGCTGGTGCAGGTCGACCAGAAGCCTATCGGCCGCACGCCACGCTCCAACCTGGCCACCTACACCGGGTTGTTCGACCACGTGCGCAAGCTGTTCGCCGCCACAGAGCAAGCCAAGGCCCGCGGCTTCGATGCCGGGCGGTTCTCGTTCAATGTCGCCAAGGGGCGCTGCGAGAACTGTGAGGGCGAAGGCTTTGTCAGTGTCGAGTTGCTGTTCATGCCCAGCGTCTACGCGCCCTGCCCTACGTGCCATGGCGCGCGCTACAACCCTGACACCCTCGCTGTGACCTGGGAAGGCATGACCATTGCCCAGGTACTGCAGTTGACTGTCGATCAGGCCCTGCAGGTATTCGCCGCACAGCCCCCGGCGCAGCGCTGCCTGCAGGTGCTGCAGGACATCGGCCTGGGCTACCTGCGCCTGGGCCAGCCAGCTACCGAGTTGTCCGGGGGTGAGGCGCAGCGCATCAAGCTGGCCACGGAACTGCAGCGCATGGCCCGGGGGGCCACGCTGTATGTGTTGGACGAGCCTACCAATGGCCTGCATCCACAGGATATCGATCGACTGCTGGTACAGCTCAATCGGCTGGTCGACAGCGGACACAGTGTGGTGGTGGTCGAGCACGACATGCGGGTGGTCGCGCAAAGCGACTGGGTGATCGACATCGGGCCGGGGGCCGGGGATGCCGGGGGCACCGTGGTGGTGAGTGGGCCGCCTGAGGTGGTCGCGCGCTGCAGTGAGAGCCGTACCGCCGAGTTCTTGGCCAGGGCCTTGTAGCGCCTTACCGACCCTTTTGCGCCGCATGTCCGGCCCCACGGGGCTGGATGGCCCGCGCACGCCGGCCTAGGTGGAACATCTACAGCAGACAAAAACCTTTCCTATACTCCTCCTGGCATCCCCGCATGCCATCTGCCCAAAAACGCGAAACCTCACACAACAACAAACGAGGTGGCATATGGTCTGGCAGCAAATCTACGACCCGTTCTCAAGCCCGTGGCTCTCCACCCTCATGGCCGCCGTCCCGGTGGTGGTGATGCTCGCGGCCCTGGCGTTCTTCCATATCAAGGCTCACATCGCCGCCCTGCTCGCCCTGGGTTCCGCGCTGCTGATCTCGATTTTCGCCTTCGGCATGCCAGCGAGCATGGCCGGCTCAGCGGCGCTGTACGGCGCAGCCAATGGCCTGCTGCCCATCGGCTGGATCGTGCTCAACATCATCTTCCTGCACCGGCTTACCACCGAAAACGGCTCGTTCAAGGTGCTGCAGGACTCGCTGGCGCGCATCACCGACGACCGCCGCCTGCAACTGCTGCTGATCGCCTTCTGCTTTGGCGCGTTCTTCGAGGGCGCGGCAGGCTTCGGCACGCCGGTGGCCGTGACCGGTGCAATCCTCATTGGCCTGGGCTTCTCGCCGTTGGCCGCCTCGGGGCTGGCACTGATCGCCAACACCGCTCCGGTGGCCTTCGGCGCGCTGGGTACGCCCATCATTACCCTGGCCAAGGTCACCGGGCTGGATGAGATGGAGCTGTCGGCCATGGTCGGCCGGCAATTGCCGTTCTTCTCGGTCATCGTACCGTTCTGGCTGATCTGGGCGTTCGCCGGCTGGCGCAAGATGCTGGAAATCTGGCCAGCGATTCTGGTGGCGGGGGTGAGTTTCGCCATCCCCCAGTTCCTGGTGTCGAACTACCACGGGCCAATGCTGGTCGACGTGATCGCTGCGCTGATATCCATGGCGTGCCTGACCGCGTTCCTGCGGGTTTGGAAGCCAGCCACCGTGCACACCTCGGCGGCGCTGACTGGCCGCGTGGACAACTCCAAGGTCGACGCAGACCACACACCTGGCACCCACGACGCGTTTGCCGTGCGCGACCAGCGCAGCGTGTTCAAGGCCTGGATGCCGTGGGTCATCCTCACCGTGTTCGTGTTCGCCTGGGGCACGGCAAGTTTCAAGAACCTGTTCGACACACGTCCGGCGCTGGACCCTGCCAGCGGCGCAGCCATGCTGGACCCGCAAGGCAAGCCGCTGCGCGAAGCCAACCCACTGTTCGCCCCCGTGCTGACGTTCGACACCATCCACCAGCACATCGAAAAGGTCCCGCCGGTGGTGCCCGCGCCCAAGAAAGAAGACGCCCAGTACAAGTTCACCTGGTTCACCGCCACCGGCAGCGGTATCTTCCTCGCAGCGGTTCTGGGCGGGCTACTCATGGGCTATTCGCCGCTGGCGCTCGGCCGCCAGTACCTGCGCACGCTGTGGGTGGTGCGCTATTCGCTGATCACCATCGTCGCCATGCTGGCGCTGGGTTTTCTCACGCGCTACTCCGGGCTGGACGCGACCATGGGGCTGGCCTTCGCCGCCACCGGTATCTTCTACCCGATGTTCGGCACCTTACTGGGCTGGCTGGGGGTGGCGCTGACCGGTTCGGACACGGCCTCCAATGTGCTGTTCGGTAGCTTGCAACGGGTCACGGCCGAGCAGCTGGGCCTGAGCCCGGTGCTGATGGCGGCGGCCAACAGTTCCGGTGGGGTAATGGGCAAGATGGTCGATGCGCAGTCGATCGTCGTGGCCTCGACCGCGACCCGCTGGTATGGGCATGAGGGCGAGATCCTGCGCTACGTGTTCTTCCACTCGGTGATCCTGGCGATCCTGGTGGGTTGCCTGGTGACGTTGCAGGCTTATGTGGCGCCGTTCACGTCGATGGTGGTGGGTGGCTGATTCGCTGAGCCAACACTGGCCCTATCGCCGGCAAGCCGGTTCCCACAGGCACGCCTTGGTTCTTGAACCTGTGGTGTACCTGTGGGCGATTACCCAGCCCTTCGGGCTGCGCTGTCGCGCAGAGAACAAAGCCCGCGAGCGCGCCGCATACCCTGTGGGAGCGGCTTCAGCCGCGAAGCAGGCGCCGCGGTGGATGGCACCGGCTTCGCCGGTGTTCGCGGCTGAAGCCGCGCCTACAGGATCCCCGCCCAATCAGTAAGTTAGCGTTTGTTCTATGGGAGCCGGCTTGCCGGCGATAGGGCCGCCACGTACAGTCATGCCCATGGACAAATACGCCCCTCGCCAGTGGCTTCCCCACGAAAAACCCAGCCTGCCCGGCTCTCCCTCCACGCCCCTGCATGCCCCGGCCAAACGCCTGGCCTTCGGCGTGGTCGGCCTGCTGGTGGCGATCACCGGCGGCCTGGGCAACGCGCTGGTCACCGCCAACCTGGTGTTCCTGCAAGGCGCCCTGGGCGCGACCACCGCAGAAATGGCCTGGCTGCCCGCCGCCTACGTGATGACCAACGTGTCGATGAACCTGCTGCTGGTCAAGTTCCGCCAGCAGTATGGCCTGCGCGCCTTCACCGAAGTGTTCCTGGTGCTGTACGCCCTGGTCACCTTCGCCCATCTGTTCGTCAACGACCTCAACTCCGCCATCGCCGTGCGTGCCGCCCACGGCATGGTGGGCGCGGCGCTCAGTTCGCTGGGGCTTTACTACATGATCCAGGCGTTCCCGGCACAGTGGCGGCTCAAGGCCATGGTCCTGGGCCTGGGCGCCTCGCAACTGGCCCTGCCGCTGGCGCGGATCTTTTCCGAAGACCTGCTGCAGATCGCCGAATGGCGCGGCCTTTACCTGTTCGAACTGGGCCTGGCATTGACCGCGCTGGGCTGTGTGCTGATGCTCAAACTGCCTCCCGGTGATCGCTTCAAGACCTTCGAGCCACTGGACTTCCTCACCTTCACCCTCATGGCCAGCGGCACCGCGTTGCTCTGCGCCGTGCTGTCGTTGGGCCGTATCGACTGGTGGCTGGACGCCCCCTGGATCGGCGTTGCCTTGGCAGCAGCCATCGGCCTGGTGTTCAGCGGCCTGGCCATTGAACACAACCGCCAGAACCCGTTGCTGATGACCCGCTGGCTGGGCAGTGGTGCCATTATCCGCCTGGGCCTGTGTGTCATCCTGATCCGCATGGTGACCTCCGAGCAGTCCACTGGCGCGGTAGGCTTTCTGCAAGCGCTGAACATGGGCAGCGAGCAGATGCGCACGCTGTACGCCATCATGTTGCTCGGGGCTGTGGCGGGCCTGGCCTGTAGCGCGCTGACAATCAACCCCAACCACCTGATCATCCCCCTGTTCATTTCCCTTCTGGCCATGGCCACTGGGGCGTTCATGGACAGCAGCTCAAGCAACCTGACCCGCCCGGCGCAGATGTACCTCAGCCAGTTCTTGCTGGCGTTTGGCAGTACCTTCTTCCTCGGCCCGTCCATGGCGCTTGGCATCAGCCATGTGCGGGCCAACCCACGTAATCTGGTGAGCTTTTCGGTGCTGTTCGGCATCTGCAACAACCTCGGCGGGTTGATCGGCGCGGCGCTGCTGGGCACTTTCCAGACCTGGCGCGAGAAGTTTCACTCCAGCCACCTGATGGACCGCCTCAGCTATCTCGAACCGCTGGTCAACGCCCGTGTCCAAAGCGGCGGTGGCGGTTATGCCGGGGTCATCGCCGACCCGGCCCTGCGCAGCGAGGCCGGCATGCGCCTGCTGGCCAGCGCGGCAACCCGCGAGGCCAATGTCATGGCGTACAACGACGTGTTCATGCTGATTGGCGCGATCGCGATCCTTACCATGGTCTGGATCTGCCTACGCGGCACCTGGCTGTGGTACACCACCCGCCAGGCCATTTCATCCGATTCAACCAGCGGCACTGCCAACCGATGACCGAAGAAAACCGCACGACCACCACCACCGCCATCGCAGAAACCCCGGAGGGGGCTACCCCGCCCAGCGAGCCGACCAGCCCGGTGCGTTCGCGGCGGGTGCGGATCCTGTCCACCATTACATTCGCCAGCGTGGCGCTGGCCGGCATCCTGCTGGTGCTGTATGCCTGGCGCCTGCCGCCGTTCAGCAGCGCCATCGAAAGCACTGAAAACGCCCTGGTGCGCGGCCAGGTCACGATCATCGGGCCGCAATTGAGCGGTTATATCGTCGATGTACCGGTGCATGACTTCCAGTTCGTCAAGGCCGGCGACTTGCTGGTGCAGCTTGACGATCGCATCTACACGCAGCGCCTGGCCCAGGCCATCGCCCAGTTGCAGCAGCAACAGGCGGCGCTGGCCAACAACCTGCAGCAGCGCAACAGTGCCCAGGCCACTATCGCCCAGCGCCAAGCAGCGATCGGCGATGCGACGGCCCAGGTGGACAAGGCCCGCGCCGACTTCAGCCGCAACCAGGCGCTGGTCAGCGACGGCTCGGTATCGCGCCGGGAGCTGGACGTGACCCGCGCCAATCAGGCCGCCGCCGTGGCCAGCCTGGCCCAGGCCAAGGCAGCGTTGGCGATCGCCCGCCAGGACTTGGAGACGGTAATTGTCAACCGCGCCGCGCTGGAGGCGGCAGTGGAGAACGCCAAGGCCGCCGTGGAACTGGCCCGCATCGACCTCGACAACACCCGGGTGACGGCGCCGCGTGACGGCCAGCTGGGGCAGATCGGCACGCGGTTGGGCGCCTACGTCAACTCCGGCGCACAGCTGATGGCACTGGTGCCCGATACCCTGTGGGTGATTGCCAACATGAAAGAAACCCAGATGGCCAATGTACGCATCGGCCAGCCGGCGACGTTTACCGTGGACGCACTCAACCACCTGAAACTGCGTGGCCATGTGCAACAGATTTCACCCGCCACAGGCTCGGAGTTCGCCTTGTTGCAGGCCGACAACGCCACCGGCAACTTCGTCAAGATCGCCCAGCGCATACCGGTGAGGATCACGGTGGATGCCGACCAGCCGCAGGCCAAGCGCTTGCGCCCGGGTATGTCGGTGGTGGTGAGCATCGACACCCGTGAGCACGCCCATTGACCGTGCCCGGGCAGCCCGCCCCGTAGTGTGTATGTGAGAAAACAAGGCCGACGCCCAGAAGATGCTCAACGGCACCACCCGCGGCGGGCTGTGCTTCGGCAAGGCCCAGGTCACCGCCATCGAGCAGTTCAGCGAGCCGGGCGAAATGATGGGGCAGAAGATTTCCCGCGTGACCTATGCCTACAAGATCACCGGGCTCCCGGACTGGGCCAGGCCCGAGGCGCAAAATCCCCGGCCCTCTGACCGTGCTCTCGCAGTGAACGGCGCCGTTGCACAGTGACTGCGCCGCCCCTGCGGCGTCTGGTCGCAGGCCGATGCCCCTTGGGCAAATCGTCGCCAGGCCGTAGAATCGCGCCTCCTTTTCGCCCGTCGCCTTGAACGGTGGCAACCGGCAGCAATGACAGAGTCCGTGCCTGCACACATGGCTGCACATGTGAAATAGGCTCAACCGACCCCGCCCGACCCCGCACTTGAAGGGTCCAGCGGTTGAGTCTTGCCCAGGTCGCATCCAGCCCAGGCACACCCGCACAGCCTTTCGGCCCTCTTTGGGCCTGTTTGGCGTGCGAGTTCGAAGAGGCGTTTCCTATCGCCACTCCAACTTGAGGTATGTATGTCTCCGCGTTTGCTGGCCATGGCGCTGGCACCCCTGCTCGGGCTGTTCATCATTGCCCTGGGCAACGGTTTCATGTCTTCGCTGACCACCCTGCGCCTGGGCGCTGCCGGCGAGTCGGCCACAACCATCGGTATCGTCTCGTCGAGCTACTTCATCGGGCTGACCCTCGGTGCCATCTTCAACGACCGTCTGATCCTGCGCATCGGCCATATCCGCGCCTACACCAGCTTCGCCGCGCTGATCGCTGCCACCATCCTGCTGCAAGGGCTGTTCTACGACACCACGTGGTGGTCGATCCTGCGCCTGATCAACGGCTGGGCCGCGGTTGGCGTGTTCCTGGTGATCGAAAGCTGGCTGCTGCTGGCGGGCGACGCGAAGATCCGCGGGCGCCTGCTGGCGCTGTACATGATCGCGTTCTACGGTGCCGGCGTGATCGCCCAGGCAGGCCTGGGCGCTATCACCCACCTGGGCGATAGCGCCCCGTTCATGCTGGCAGGCATGCTCGCCGCGCTGTCGGTACTGCCCATCGTCATCCTGCCACGGGTGTCGCCGCTGCTGGATCAGGTCGAGCCGCTCAAGCCGCGCCAGTTGCTCGGTGTGGCCCCCTCGGGGCTGGTCGGCTGCTTCGGCTCCGGCGTGGCCATTGCCGGTATCTATGCGTTGCTGCCGTTGTACCTGCAGCGCATCGGCCTGGACGTGGGCGAAGTGGGCAACATGATGGCCTGGGTGATCCTCGGCGCCATGTTGTTGCAATACCCCGTGGGGCGCTGGTCCGACCGCAAGGACCGCCAGGACGTGCTGATCGCGTTGGCAGGGCTTTGCGTAGTGCTGTCGCTGGTCACGGTGTTCCTGCCGTCGCACTCGGCGTTGCTGCCGGCCATGCTGTTCCTGCTCGGCGGCGGTGTGTTCGCGTTGTACCCCGTGGCGGTCAGCCATGCCGCCGACCGCGCACCGTCCGACGCCCTGGTACCGATGATCCAGGGCCTGCTACTGATCAACTCGCTGGGCTCGGCCATGGCACCGGTGGCTATTTCGCCGGTAATGACCTCGTGGGGTGAGGCGGGGCTGTTCTGGGCCTTTGCCGTGGTCAACTTGGGCATGGTGTGCTTCTTCCTCTGGCGCCGTGGCAAACGCCCGGCGGCGGAGCACCCGGCACCGTTCACCGCCTCGACCACCTTCTCGCCGACCGGCGCTGAACTGCGGGTGACCGAGGACCTGATGCACGCGGCCCAGGAGCATCCTCCACTGGATACGGCAGACACACAGCCACCTGGTGCGCAAGCACACTGAATTCGGGGCCGCGCAGCGGCCCTTTTTTTTCGACCGCCCGTCGCTCGAAGGGCACCCTACCCTCAGGCGCCAGCCAAACGAATGACAGATCATCCGCACAGGAGCTTCGCCATGATCCGCATTCGCCCGCTTGCGCTCTTGCTCGCCTTGGCCCTGGGCCTGGGCGCTGCCACCAGCTTTGCCGCCTCAGACACCTCCAACACCCACACCGACAGCTACCCGAAAAGCGACCAGCAAGGCGGCAAGACCGCCGGTGATGGCAGCAGTGTGAACAGCCCTGGCAGCGGCCAGGACAATGACAGCAGTGAAACCGGTGATGATGCTGCCGATGGCGCAGCAGGTGGCTCCAACAGCACCGGAGAAGCCACTGGCTCCGGTGCGGGGCAGAGCGGTGGGACCGCGGAAGACCAGGACAGCCGCTGATAGGCATCCAGTGATGAGGCAGGGTCTACCCGCGACGTTGCCGACCCTGCCTCATCGCCAGTACTGCGAGTCATCGACAATCCGCTCGTGCCCGGCGAACAGCGCTGGCAGCTGTTCCTTGAGGTAATCGATCCACGTTCGTACCTTGGCGTCCAGGTAGTGGCGCGACGGGTAGATCGCATAGAGCGCACTTTCCCGTAGCCGATAGGGCGCCAGCAACCGGCGCAGGCGCCCCTGTTCGATGGCCTGGCTGGCGGTATAGAACGGCAGCAGACCAATCCCCATCCCCAGCTCGCTGGCCACCAACATGGCGTCGGCGACATTGGTCAGGAAGCTGTCACGCGGTGCGATCACGCAGTGGTCCACCCCTTGCGGGAACACCCAGTCGCCTTCGTACATCGGGTAGGCCATGCGCAGGCAGCGATGCTCATGCAGGTCCTCCGGGCGCACGGGCACGCCGTGCGCCTGCAGGTAACTGGGGGCGGCACAAGGAATGCTGAAGATCTTGCCCAGCGGTACGGCGATCAGTTGCGAATCGGGCAGTGCCTCATCGACCGTGATGACCACATCATGCCCCTCAGCCAGGGGGTCGGGGTTGCGCTGAGACAAGGTCAACTCGATCACCACCTCCGGGCACAACGCGTTGTAGCCGGCCACCAGTGGCATCAGCAGCATGCCCAGCCCATGGGGGCAATGCAGGCGCAGTCGGCCTCGGGGGGTAAGGTGAGCGCCACGGGCTTCGTCCATGGCCTCTTCAGTCAGCAGCATGATCTGCCGAGACCGCTCCAGAAACCGCTCACCCGCCTCGCTCATGCGCAGGCGCCGGGTGGTGCGGTGCAACAGCCGGGTCTGCAGCTGGTTTTCAAGCTCGGCGACGATGCGCGACACCTGCGCCGCAGAAATGTCCAGGGCATTGGCGGCGGCGGCAAAGCTGCCGCACTCCACCACCCGGGCGAAGGTACGCATGGCGTGCAACATGTCCATCTGGCAGGGCTCCTTGTGCGTTCTTATTCGTACGCTTGGAGCAGGAATCTATCACGAGTTAGCCCATTTATTGTGTACCACCAATGAATACATCATTGGTAAAACACTGAAAAAGGAGCCTGCCATGAACATCAAACCTGCCATTGCCCTGCTTGGGCTGTGTGCCGCCTGTGCCTCGTTCGGCGCCTTGGCCGACCCCGCTGCACCGCAGCCGGTCGTCAGCAAAGGGGAAACCTACGAGTACGGCATGCCACTGGATGTGGCCAAGGTCATCTCGATCACACCGGCCCGCAATGCCGCCGACTGCCAGGTTGGCACCGCGCACATGGTCTATGTCGACCATCAGGGCCAGACCCGCGAAGTCAGCTACCGGGAAATGGGCAACTGCTCGCAGCTCTGACTCACCCCAGCAGCTCGCTGATCCAGCCGACCTGCTGTGCAAATGCCCGCCGTTTGGCTTGCGGAACCGCGTCGCGGGCGCGCTCGAAATTGGCCAGGGTTTGCTGTTTCTGGCGCAGCATGCGTTGCCACTTGGTGAGAAATGCCTGGCTTTTCTCGCGCATGAGCAACGGCCCGAAGTACAGCTCTTCAGCGCTATAGGCCACCGCTTCCCCAGGTTCAGCCACCAGGATTTCGTAGTCGAACCGGTTTTCGCGCAGTACCTCTTCGCAGACGATCCGGTAGCCGTTTTCCATCAGCCATCCACGCAATTCACACTCGCCCCCATTGGGCTGCAGGATCAGGCGTTCGCTGCCGTTCAGGCGGGCCTTGCCGCGCTCGAGGATTTCGCACATGGTTTCGCCACCCATGCCGCAGATACTGATGGCCGAGATGCGGTCACCCGCTTCGATCGCCGCCAGGCCATCGGCCAGGCGGATGGCGATGCGCCCTTGCAGGCCGTTGCGGCGCACGTTGCGCTGGGCCGAGGCGTACGGCGTGGGTGCGACTTCCCCGGCCACTGCGGCTTCGATGATGCCGCGTAGCGCCAAGGCCACCGGCAGGTAGCCATGGTCCGAGCCGATATCGGCCAGGCGCGCGCCCTGCGGCACATGCGCCGCCACACGCTCCAGGCGCATCGACAATGTCTGTTCGTTCAACTCCAACCCCTTGCTCAACAATCGGCCGCGATTCTGACCGCCAGGGCGCGGTATTACAATGCACGCAAGCCAGACGGCGGCCTGCGGCTCGACCCATGCACCGCGCTCGCGTAGGCTTGCAGCTTTCTTCCGTCGCAAGGCAGCACGTTCATGGCTAACATCCTCTACACCCCCGACAGCGATGCCGAGTCCATTTCCTCCGACGTCGCCGAATACAACGGCATCCTGGTCACCACGCAGATTCCAACCGATACCGACGGCAACCTGGTGCTGGGCGATATCGTTCAGCAAAGCGAAAGCACCCTGCAGGCATTGAAAGTTGCACTGGAAAAAGCCGGCAGCAGCATGGACCGCGTCATGCACCTGACCATCTACCTCACCGACATGGCCGACCGTGCCGCCTTCAACGAGGTGTACCAGCGCTTCTTCAGCAAGCCGTGGCCAGTGCGTGCAGCGGTGGGCGTCGCGGCGTTGGCCTACCCGGACATGCGCGTGGAAGTCACCGCGATGGCTGCCAAAGGCTGATGAAGCGGTTGCCATAAGATTTCGGGGCCGCCTTGCAGCGGCCCACACCCAAGCAGGACGCAGTTCCCGATGCCCCACCCTTTCTGCCGCAAGGCACTTCTTTGCCTGTCACCCACCCTGGGCTTGTGCAGCCCCGCTCACGCCGAAACCGCCAGCACCTTCAACCTGCTCGAACCGGTGGTGGTGACTGGCAGCTACGCCCCCACCGCCAGCTTCGACCTGCCCTACTCCATCGACACCGTCGACCGCTCGCAGATAGCCGATGGCCAACTGGGCGTCAACCTGTCCGAAGCGCTCAACCGCGTCCCTGGCCTGGTGGTGCAGAACCGTCAGAACTACGCCCAGGACCTGCAAATTTCCTCGCGTGGTTACGGCGCCCGCTCGGCCTTCGGCATCCGTGGCATCAAGCTGCTGAGTGACGGCATACCGGCCAGCACCCCGGACGGCCAGGGCCAGGCGGCGTCGCTGAACCTGGATGTGGCCGAGCGCATCGAAGTGCTGCGTGGCCCGGCTTCGGCAATCTACGGCAGCAATGCCGGTGGCGTGATCCAGATGTTTTCCCGCGATGGCGCCGGGCCACCCAAGGTTGGCGCCGAAACCACGTTCGGCAGCGACGGTTTCAACAAGCACCACGTCTACAGCGAAGGCGGCAGTGAGCAGGCCGGCTTCCTCGTCGATGCCTCGCGCATGGACACCGACGGCTACCGCGACCACAGCGCCGCCCGCCGCGACCAGACCTTTGCCAAGGTGCACGTCAAGCCGGACGATGACAGCCGTCTGGCGCTGATCCTCAGCACCCTCGAGCAGAACGGCACCGAGGACCCGCTCGGCCAGACCTGGGACGCTTACCAGCACGACCCTCGTTCAGTGTCGTCGCGTGCCGAGCAATACAACACCCGCAAGAGCATCCACCACCAGCAGGTGGGCATGAACTACGAGCGCTATTTCGGCGAGGCCACCTTGCAGTTCAACCTGTATGCCGGCAAGCGCAGCGTGATCCAGTACCTGTCGATCCCCAAGGGCACGCCGCCGAACAACCGCGGCGGTGGCGTGGTCGACTTCGACCGCGAATTCCATGGCGGCACCCTGCGCTGGATCCAGCCGATCAGCGCCGCGCCCGGCAACCTGACCCTGACCGTCGGCGCCGATTATGACCGCAGCCGCGACGACCGCCGCGGCTTCCAGAACTTCAGTGGCGACACCCTGGGCGTCAAGGGCGAACTGCGCCGCGACGAAAAGGACACCGCCACCAGCCTCGATCCCTATGTGCAGGCGCACTGGGAGCTGGACCGCTGGACCTTCGATGCAGGCTTGCGCCACAGCAGCATGCAGATGGAGGTGGACGACCACTTCCTGGCCAACGGCGACGCCAGCGGCTCGAAAAAGTACCAGCGCACTACCCCAACCCTGTCGGTGATGTACGCGTTCACAGCGGACCTGCATGGCTATATCAGCGCCGGCAAGGGCTTCGAGACGCCTACCCAGGCTGAAATGGCCTATGCCCCCGGCGCGCTGGAAGGCTTTAACTTCGGCCTTGAGCCCGCCACCAGTACCCAGTACGAACTGGGCCTCAAAGCACGCCCGGACGAGCGCACGCGGATCAACGCCGCAGTCTTCGAGATCCGTACCCGGGACGAAATCGTGGTCGATGCTTCCGAAGGTGGGCGCACCAGCTACCGCAATGCAGGCAAGACCTTGCGCCGCGGCTTTGAACTGAGCGTGCAGCGCGAGCTGACAGAACAGTGGCAAGCCAACCTGGCCTACACGCTGCTCGATGCCACCTATGACCAAGCCTTCACCCAAGGCAGCACGACCATCGACAAGGGTAACCAACTGCCGGGCGTACCGCGCAGCAGCCTGTTCGGCGAACTGGTGTGGAAGCCCCGTGCAGGTATCAGCATGGGCCTGGAGGGGCAGTACCGCAGCAAGGTGTATGTCGAAGACAGCAACGACCAGCATGCCGCGCCGAGTTATGCGGTGTTCAACTGGCGGACACGGTTCGAGCAGCAGGCGGGGCCGTGGACGTTCCATCAACTGGTGCGGCTGGACAACCTGCTGGACCGTCAGTATGTCGGCTCGGTGATCGTCGGTGATGGCAATGGCCGGTACTACGAAGCAGCGCCGGGGCGCTCCTGGTACGCCGGCGCAGGGCTGGAGTACCAGTTCTGAGCGGGGGGCGCTTGCGCCCCTTGGGTACCCAGGGTCACCTAACGCTGTATTTCCATCCGCAACAAGGCCGCACCCAGGCATTTGCCATGGGCGTCCAGGGCCAACGAGCGTGTCACGCCACCGCGCAACAGCCCCGGCAGCACGAAGTTCAAGGCATGCAACTGGGCCAGTTCGTAGCGCCGCACCGGTCCGGCGCTGGCGTCACGCAAATGGGCAAACCAGGCCTCGACCTTTTCTGCGGTCACTTCCCGCACCAGCACCTCATAGTCTTGGGGCTTGAAGGCAATCAAAGAAATGTTCGAGGTATCACCCTTGTCACCGGTGCGGGTGTGGGCAAGCTCGTACAGGGCGATGGTCATGGGCATACCTCCAGGTGAACACGGGCAACGGCCAGCTCGCGGGGCAGGTACAGGCTGGCCACCGCCAGCACTTCGCGCACCTGTCGGGTGGCGCCACCACCGCCTGCCGGCCCGTTGGTGTAAAGGGTCTCGACTTCATTGGCCAGCGCCTGGGCCAGCGCACGGGTGGCACAGCGCCCAGCCACCCGCAGGCGTACCTCCCAGGGCGCGTGGGGCTGGCCGAACGCACTGCCGTGCAGCGAGTCGACGCCCATCAGGTCGCAGCGCAGCTCCTCGACCGCAACTGCGGTGAGGGCCAGGCGCTGCTGGACAATCTGGCCGGCCAGCCGGGCCCGGGCAACGGCGTTGGGGCCACCGTAGGAAATCTGGCCCTCGCCGATCCAGCCATCGCGGTACCCCACCGTCACCTTCAACTGCTCAGGACGCTGCGTACCACTGGCCCCTCTGGCCTGTACCCGGTCGGGGCCCTGCTGATGGAAAGACACGGCGGAAAAATCGGCCACCACATCCGGCGTCAGGTAGCAGCGTGGATCATGCACCTCGTACAGCAACTGCTCGGTACAGGTGGCTACATCGATACGGCCACCGCTGCCAGCCACCTTGGTCACCAGGGCATGGCCCTCGGCATCGATCTCGGCCAGGGGGAAGCCCAGCCGCGCCAAGTCTGGGACCTCCTTGACGCCCGGGTCGGCAAAGTAGCCGCCGCTGACCTGGCCGGCACATTCGAGCAGGTGCCCGGTCAAGGTACCGCGACCACGCCGCAGCCAGTCGTCCTGTGCCCAGCCAAAGGCATGCACCTGCGGGGCGAGGAACAGCGATGGGTCGGCCACGCGCCCGGTGATCACCACATCGGCGTCCAGCGCCAGCGCTTCAAGAATCCCCTCGACACCCAAGTAGGCATTGGCCGACACCAGCCGCTCGCCCAACGCGCCCACGCTCAAGCCGTTATCCAGCGCCCACGCCGGGTGCTGGCGCAGCACGGCCAGCACATCGTCGCCCTCCACCGCCGCTACCTTGAGCCCCTTCAGCCCCAGCTCGGCGGCGATGGCCAGCACCTGCTGCGCCGCGCCGCGGGGGTTGGCAGCGCCCATGTTGCTGATGATGCGCAGGCGCCGTTTGCCCTGGCGCACATAGGGCAATACGGCACGCATGCGCGTAGCCAGCAGCGGGTCGAAGCCAGCGCCAGGGTCGGCCAGGCGCGCCTGCTGGGCCAGCGCAATGGTGCGCTCGGCCAGGCACTCGAAGATCAGGTAGTCCAGCTGGCCATCGCGGGCCAGCTCCACGGCGGGTTCCAGGCGGTCACCGGAATAGCCGGCGCCGGCGCCGATACGCAAGGTGTTCATGTCAGAAGACTCCCAAGGCCAGCGCGGTCAGCGTCATCAGCACCGACGCGGCAAATAGAAAAGGCAGGGTAAAACGCTGATGGTCGGCCAGATCGAGCTTGCACAGGCCCACCAGCAGGAACGTCGCCGGGGTCAGCGGGCTGACCGGGAAACCGGTGGTGTGCACCCCCAGCAGTGACGCCTGCGCCACTTGCACGGGGTCCACGCCCAGCGAGCGGCCGACTTCGGCAATCACCGGCATGACCCCGAAATAGAACGAATCGGGGTCGAACAACAGGCTCAGCGGCATCGATACAAAGCCCACCAGGGCCGGGATCAGCCGCCCGTGCCCGGGCGGGATCTGCTGCACGGCCACTTCGGCCATGGCCTTGAGCATGCCAGTGCCTTGCATGATGCCGGTGAATACGCCTGCGGCGAGGAGGATGCTGGCCATGGTCAGCGCGGTCTTGGCGTGGGCGTCGATGCGCTCGCGTTGCTGGTCCACGCGGGGGTAGTTCAGGCATAGCGCGGCAACCGTACCGAGCATGAACATCACCACCGGGTCGACCCAACCGGCGATCATCACCGCCATCACCAGTACCGTCAGCAACAGGTTCGGCCAGAACATGCGTGGCCGGCGCAGCGCCTGCTCGTCGGCACTCAGCACACGCTGCGGCGCAGCCACCGCGCTGCCCGCCCTCAGACCCAAGCGTTTTTCTTCACGACGGCCCAGCCACCAGGCACACCCGAAGACAAACGCCAGGCCCATCAGTTGCACCGGGATCAGCGGCTGGAACAGGTCGGCCACCGGCACATGCAAGGCCGCCGAAGAGCGCAGTACCGGGCCGGTCCATGGCAGGAAATTGACCCCTGCCGCCATCGCTGCCACGCAGGCCAGTACCCGCCGGTCTATGCCCAGGCGCGTGTACAGCGGCAGCATCGCCGGCACCGTGACCAGGAAGGTCACCGCGCCGGAGCCGTCCAGGTGCACCAGCAACGCCAGCAAGGCGGTGCCACACACGATGCGGGTCGGCCGGGTACCGACGGCACGCAGGATACGGTCGATGATCGGGTCGAGCATGCCGGCATCGGTCATCACCCCGAAGAACAGGATGGCGAAGATGAACATACCCACCACGGGGGCGACGTTCTTGATACCGGTGAGGATGAAGCCGCTGGTTTCCAGGCCAAAGCCGGCCAGCACGGCAGCGATCACCGGGAAAGCGATCAGCGCCACCAGGGGCGAAATGCGCTTGCTCATGACCGCAATGAGCAGGGACAGGATGGTAATGACGCCGTAGAGGGCGAGCATGGGGTTACTCCGGCTTGTTTTTGTTGTTGCCCCGAGTATCGGGAACCGCCGGCTTGCGTGTAAATTGCAATTTAATGCCAGGCACATTCGAAAAAACAAAATGAAGAATGCACTGCAGCACATGCGCGCTTTCATCACCGTTGCCCAGCGCGGCAACTTTGCCCGCGCTGCGCACGACCTGCACCTCTCGCCTTCGGCGCTGACGGTGCAGATTCGCCAGCTGGAAGGCTGGTTGGGCGTGGCCCTGCTCGAGCGCAGCCCCCGGCACGTGGCGTTGACGGCCGCTGGGCGCGAAGCATTGCCGGCGATGGAGAAGCTGCTGCTGGACCTGGGCAACATCGTCAGTGCCAGCCAGGGCCTGGCTGCCGTTCGCCGGGGCGTGGTGACCGTCGCCGCCCTACCCTCGCTGTGCGCCGGTGCCCTGCCCGAGCGGCTGGCGGCATTCAAGCGTGATTACCCCGGTATCGAAGTGCGCCTGCGCGACCTGGTGGCCGAGCGCATCATCGAGCGGGTACGGGATGGCGACGTCGACTTTGGCCTAGGCGTGCATGCCAAACTCGGCCACGGGCTGGATTTCACCCCATTGCTGCGCGACCGCCTGTGCGTGTTCGTCCCCGAGGATCACCCGCTGGCCAGCGGCTCATTGACCCTGGCCGCGCTAGACGACCAGCCGATGATTCTGACCGGCCGCGACAGCAGCGTGCGGGTGCAGATCGAGCAGGTGTTCCGTGAGCGCGGGCTCACGCTGCGCCCGGCCATGGAGGCCAACTACATGTCCACGGTGCTGGCCCTGGTGCGCAACGGCCTGGGGATTGCGTTGCTGCCGGAGTCGGCCGACGACGGGCAGCGGCGGCTGGTGCGCAGACGGCTGGATGAGCCGGGACTGGAGCGGGAATTGGGCATCATCACCCGTAGTGAAATCAGCCTGGCGCCGGCGGCACAGCGGCTGGTGGAGTGTTTGCAGGGTATCAGCCTATAGCGCTCGATTGCCTGCACCGGCAGCAGGGCCGCTACTGGCTGCCTACCTGCGGGCAGGCAAAGCATGCCACCCACCCATTTACCCGGTACAATGCCGCCCTACCGTGACAGCCCGAACCTATAACGACATGTCCCTTCCAAAGAACCACCTGGAACTGCTCAGCCCTGCCCGTGACGTGGCCATCGCCCGCGAAGCGATCCTGCACGGCGCTGACGCCATCTACATCGGCGGCCCGAGCTTCGGCGCGCGCCACAACGCCTGCAACGACGTCAGCGAGATCGCCGCACTGGTCGAGTTCGCCCGTCGCTACCATGCACGCGTGTTCACCACCATCAACACCATCCTCCACGACAACGAGCTGGAACCGGCGCGCAAGCTGATCCACCAGTTGTACGACGCAGGCGTGGACGCCCTGATCGTGCAGGACCTTGGGGTGATGGAGCTGGACATTCCGCCGATCGAGCTGCACGCCAGCACCCAGACCGATATCCGCACGCTGGAACGGGCGAAGTTCCTCGACCAGGCGGGTTTCTCGCAGCTGGTGTTGGCCCGTGAGCTGAACCTGCAGCAGATCCGCGCCATTGCCGCCGAAACCGACGCAGCCATCGAGTTCTTCATCCACGGTGCGCTGTGCGTGGCCTTCTCCGGCCAGTGCAACATCTCCCACGCCCAGACCGGGCGCAGCGCCAACCGTGGCGACTGCTCGCAGGCCTGCCGCTTGCCGTACACCCTCAAGGACGACCAGGGCCGTGTGGTGGCGTTCGAGAAGCACTTGTTGTCGATGAAGGACAATAACCAGACCGCCAACCTGGCCGACCTGGTCGATGCCGGGGTGCGCTCGTTCAAGATCGAGGGCCGATACAAGGACGTGGCCTATGTGAAGAACATCACGGCGCACTATCGCAAAGAACTCGATGCCATCCTCGAAGGCCGCCCTGACCTGGCCCGCGCTTCCAGCGGTCGTACCGAGCACTTCTTCGTGCCCGACCCGGACAAGACCTTCCACCGTGGCAGCACCGACTACTTCGTCACCGACCGCAAGGTCGATATTGGCGCGTTCGACTCGCCAACCTTCACCGGCCTGCCGGTGGGCGTGGTGGAAAAGGTCGGCAAGCGCGACCTGCAGGTGGTCACCGAAGTGCCGCTGACCAACGGGGACGGCTTGAACGTGCTGGTCAAGCGCGAGGTGGTCGGCTTCCGTGCCAACATCGCCGAACCGCGTGGCGAGTTCGAGGAAGACGGCCAGAAGCGCTACCGCTACCGGGTCGAGCCCAACGAAATGCCCGAAGGCCTGCACAAGCTGCGGCCCAACCACCCGCTGTCGCGTAACCTCGACCACAACTGGCAGCAGGCCCTGCAGCGCACTTCGGCCGAACGCCGGGTGGCCGTGCAATGGCACGCCGTGCTGACCGAACAGCGCCTGATGCTCAGCGTCAGCAGCGAGGAAGGCGTAAGCGTTCAGGTCGCCCTGGACGGGCCGTTCGGCGCGGCCAACAAACCGCAGCAGGCGCTGGAGCAGTTGCACGACCTGCTTGGCCAGCTGGGTACCACGATGTACCACGCCACCGCCATCGAACTGGACGCGCCTGAGGCGTACTTCATCCCCAACTCGCAGCTCAAGGCCCTGCGCCGCGAAGCCATCGAGGCATTGACCGAAGCCCGTATCAAGGCCCACCCCCGAGGTGCTCGCAAAGCCGAGACCACGCCGCCGCCGGTATACCCCGAGTCGCACCTGTCGTTCCTGGCTAACGTGTACAACCAGAAGGCGCGTGACTTCTATCACCGCCACGGTGTGCAATTGATCGATGCCGCGTACGAAGCCCACGAAGAACACGGCGAAGTGCCGGTGATGATCACCAAGCACTGCCTGCGCTTCTCGTTCAACCTGTGCCCCAAGCAGGCCAAGGGCGTGACCGGCGTGCGCACCAAGGTGGCACCGATGCAGTTGATCCAGGGCGATGAAGTGCTGACCTTGAAGTTCGACTGCAAACCGTGCGAGATGCATGTAATCGGCAAGATGAAAAACCACATCATCGACCTGCCGACACCCGGCAGCGCGGTGGCGCAGGTGGTGGGGCACATCAGCCCGGAAGACCTGCTCAAAACCATCCCCCGCGCGCCCCATTGAGTAAAGGCCTTATCGCCGGCACCCCAGGTTGAGGTGTGGGGTGTTGCAGTGAAGGCAACTGTCTTGCCCAACTTCCAGAAGTTGGCGCACTGGCCTGTGGTAGCGGGCTTGCCCCGCGAACACCGGCGAAGACGTTGCCAACCACCGCCTCGCCGGCGTTACAGAATCCCCAACCCACGCGCCGTGCGGTCCACGGCGAGGCGGGTCTTCTCCACCAGCTCGTCCAGTTCGCCATGGTTGGCCACCAGCGCCGGCGCCATGATCATCCGCCCCAGCGTGGAACGAATGATCACCCCCTCTTCAAACCCATAGGTCCGACACTGCCAGGCCAGGTCGTTCTCGTTGGCGTAGCGTTTGCGGCTCCCCTTGTCCTCGGCAAACTGCAGCGCCGCGACCAGCCCGGTACCCTGCACCTGGCCAATCAGCGGGTGATTGGCAAACACCTCACGCAAGATGCGCTGCAGGTACGGCCCGGTGTCGTCCTTGACCTGGCGCACGATACCCTCGTCACGCAAGGCCTTGAGGTTGGCGATGGCCACCGCTGCCGCCACCGGGTGGCCGGAATAGGTAAGGCCGTGGGCAAACACCCCACCGCGCTCGACCAAAGCCTGGGCAATGCGCTTGCTCAGCACCAGCCCGCCCATGGGCACATAGCCCGAAGTAAGGCCCTTGGCAATGGACAAGGTGTCAGGCTCGAAACCGAAGTACGCGTGAGCGAACCATTCACCGGTCCGGCCAAACCCACCGATCACCTCGTCGGCGCACAGCAACACGTCGTACTGGCGGCAGATGCGCTGGATTTCCGGCCAGTAGCTCTCGGGCGGGAAGATCATGCCACCGGCCCCCTGGAACGGCTCGGCGATGAACCCGGCCACGTTCTCGGCGCCGAGTTCGAGGATCTTCTGCTCCAGTTGCAGAGCGCAGCGGCGGCCGAATTCGGTTGGCGTCAGGTCACCACCCTCGGCGTACCAATAGGGCTCATCGATGTGCGCCACATCCGGAATCAGCCCGCCCATTTCATGCATGAACTTCATCCCGCCCAGCGCAGTGGCCGCCAGGGTGGAGCCGTGGTAACCGTTCCAGCGCCCGATCATGATCTTCTTGGTCGGCTGGCCCACCACCTGCCAGTAACGGCGCACGGTCCGGATCAGCACCTCGTTGGCTTCGGAGCCCGAGTTGGTGTAGATCGCGTGGCTGTAGTGCCCCGGCAGCAGGCTGAACAGCAGCTCGGAGAGTTCGATCACTGCCGGGTGGGTGGTGTGGAAAAACATGTTGTAGTACGCCAGTTGGTCCATCTGCTTAGCGGCAGCGGCGGTCAGGTCCTTGCGCCCGTAGCCGAGCTGGGTACACCACAGGCCGGACATGCCGTCCAGGTAGCGCTTGCCGTCGCTGTCCCAGAGGTGCAGGCGTTCGCCGCCGACAATGACCCGCGGGCCTTCGGCATTGAGTGCCTTCTGGTCAAGGAAGGCATGGATGTGGTGGGCGGCATCACTGGCTTGGTAGTCACGGGTGTCGCGCTGCGGCTGGAACGGCGCTTGGATGGGAGCGTTCATTGTTGTTCTCCAGGGTAAAACGCGGCATGCAGGTGTCCCTGCCAGACCGCTGACAGTAAAAAAACGGGTGAGGTGAAACGCTTGGCTAGCGCCTTCGCAGGTAGCTTTCCAGGGGGTCCTTGCTCAAGCCTTCCTGGGCCTGGGCCAGCGAATCGATGAACAGCGAAAACAGTTCGGACTGCTTGGCGATGTCGAGCTTGTTGTAGAGGTTCTTGCGGTGGGTCTTGATGGTGTCTTCGCTGATGCCCAGGCGCTCGGCCAGTGAGCGCGTGGAGTGCCCGCGCAGCAGGTACTGGGCGATGCGGCATTCGCGCTCAGTGAGCAGGGACGCGCCGAAATTGTTCAGCGCGGCGTTTATCTGGCGGCCCAGGGCGCTTTCAAAGCGCCCGCCCACGGCGTCGACATCCAAATGGCTCCACTGCCGGCGCACCACCGCCACGACCCAAGGCGCCACGCACCGCAGGTCGCTGACCTGCTGGCGGTCCAGGCGACGGGTGCTGGCCAGGGCCACGGCGATGGTCAGCTGCTCATCCAGCGGGACGATGAAGTTCAGCTCGTCCTCCAGATGCGCGTGCTGGTAGAACGACAGGTAGTACTCGCTGCGCTTGAAGTGGTCGGGGGCGACATCGCTCAGGCGGTAACAGCCCGGCGCCACGCCATCCAGGCAGGCGCGGTAGAACGGGCACAGCAGGTAGTAACCTTCCAGGTAGCGCTGCACGTTGCCCTCAGGCAGCCAGGGGCCTTCGTCGTCCTTGACGAACAACGCCGAGGGCAGGCCCTTGCGCGGATACAGGAAGACCGTGATCGCCTGGCACGGAGCAAGCAGCTTGAGCGCGGCGAACAGCGCCTCGACAAAGCCCGCGGTGCCCTGAGCTTCGACGACACGGGCCATCTGCGCGTACCAGTCGGGCGATTTCAGCCGGTCTTTGCTCATGGTGGTGATCCCGTGCCAGGGTTGTGTTGGCTTGGATTCTTGCATGGGTCGGGTAGGCAGGCCATCACCCTTCGGGGTGAGGTTATGGCATGCTCTGCAGCACCTTCATTTCAGGGCCCTGCCATGCTGATCGACGAAGAACTGACCCTGAAAAAGCTCGAGACCTTCCTCGCCTTCATGCGTAGCGGCAACCTTGGCCGCGCCGCCGCCGAACTGTCCACCAGCGCTGTCAGCGTGCACCGTGCCATCCACTCCCTGGAAAGCGCCCTGCGCTGCCCACTGTTCAAGCACGAAGGCCGACAGTTGATCCCCCTGGAGAGCGCTTACGTGCTGGAAAAAAAAGCGCGCCAACTGATCCAGGACGCCGAGCAGATGGTGCGCCAGACCCGTGAAGCCGCCGGGTTCTATGCCGAGCGCTTCCGCCTGGGCGCGCTGTATTCGCTGACGGTGAAGACCGTGCCGAAGCTGGTGATGGGCCTGAAGTTGCGGCGCAGCGAGCTGAACATCGACCTCACCCTGGGCTCGAACGTCGACTTGCTGCAACGGTTGAAAAACCATGAGCTGGAGGCCGTGCTGGTGTCGCTGGATGAAAGCGTGGCGGACCCTGCGTGCGAGCAGTTGGCGCTGTTCTCTGACGACATCTTCTTGGCCGTGCCCACCGACTCACCCTTTGCTGGGCAACAGGAAGTCGACCTGGCCGACCTGGCTGATTCAACCTTCATCACCCTGACCCAGGGCTTTGCCACTCACCGCGATGGCGCTCGGGTGTTCCAGCAGGCGGGGTTCGAGCCGAAGGTGGCGATGCAGGTGAACGATATCTTCACCCTGCTCAGCATGGTCAGTTCGGGGGTGGGGTTTGCGCTGTTGCCCGGGCGGATTGCGGCGGTGTACGAGAACCGGGTGAAGTTGATTGCGCTGCAGGCGCGGTATCGGTTGCAGCAGCATATTGGCGTGGTGTTCCTTAAGGCACGGGAGCGGGAGCCGAACCTGCTGGCGTTGTTGGCTGAATGCCGGATGTACAGCCGGGAGAATTAAGCTGTTTTCGCCGGTGGAAGCGCCCCGACAGGTTCTGCACAGCCCTGAATGCCGTGGTGTACCTGCGGGGCGGTTTACCCGCGCAGAGGCCGGCGCTAGCCCACCAACCCGCGCACGCAGAAGTACAGGATCGAAGGGCCCATCAAACACCCGAGCCCGGTATGGAAGGTCGCCGTCAGTGCGCCATACGGCACCAACCGCCGATCCGTCGCCGCCAACCCCGCCGTCACCCCCGACACGGTCCCGGCCAGGCCGCCAAAAACCATCGCCGATCGCGGGTTGTCCAACGCCAGCAGCCGCGCCGATACCGGGGTGAACACCATCACCAGGATCGCCTTGATCAACCCGGTGGCAATCGACAGCGCCACCACATCCGAACTCGCGCCCAGTGCCGCGCCGGTCACCGGCCCGACGATGTAGGTCACCGCGCCGGCGCCGATGGTGGTCATGCTCACCGCATCGCGATAGCCGAAGGCATAGGCCACGCCAGCCCCGACGATGAACGGCAGCACCGTACCCAGCAGCAGGGCTATCGCTCCGATCATGCCTGCCTTGCGCGCCTCGGTGGCCTGCACTTCGAAGGCCGTGGCGACGATGGCGAAATCGCGCAGCATCGCCCCGCCCATCAGGCCGATGCCCGAGAACAGCGCCATGTCGGCCAGGCCCTTCTGCCCACCCGTCACGGTGCCGCCGACCCAGGCCAGTACCAGACCGATGACGATGGCAATGGCCGAGCCATGCACGCGGCCGAAGGTCAGGTACCTGGACAGCAGCACCGACAGCCACATGATTCCGCCCACCACTGCGAACGCGGTGATCAGGCCATTGTGTTCCAGGGCATTGTCAATGATCGGCCACATGTCAGCGCCCTCCCGCAGGGGCTACCTGCGCGTTGCTGGGCGGGGGCGCATCGAGCGCCGGCAGGGGTTCGCCACGGTGGCTGCGGCTGATGACGGCGATGGTAACGCCACACACCAGCACCGCACCGATCGCGGCCAACAGCGCCACCGGCCCACCGTGCAGGGCCGTGACCACGTTCTGCTGGGCGGCCATGGCCACCACCACCGGGATGTACATGGCACCCCAGAAGCCGACACCGAACTCACACTCCTTGCTCATGCCGCCATGCCGGTGCATGTACAACCGCGCGCAAATCAGCAGGATCATGGCGATGCCCACCCCACCCACATTGGATTTGACGCCCAGCAGCACGCCCAGGAAGTCGCCGACGATAACGCCCGCGAGGGTACACACCGCCAGCAGAGCCACACCATAGATGATCATTGTTGTTGTCCTCAGCTTGTATCGAAGTGGATTGTTGTTGTTCTTCGAGTTCCAGCGCCGTCATCGGTTGTGGGCCACCTCCTGGCGCAGCAGCGCGTCGACGGTGTCAGCCCGGGTGCCTTCGAGGGCCACGACCCTGCCCTGTTCGAACACCGGCCGCGCCAGGCCGCTGAGCACACTGCCAGGCGGCATCTCCAGGTGCAGGCGCACCCCGCGTTCATAGGCGGTGCGCACCGTAGCGCGCCAGTCCACCCGCCGCGCCATGTTGCCAGCGAGGTCGTCGCAAAGGCGCTGTGGGTCGTGGATCGGCCGCGCGCTGCTGCCGCTCAGGTAGGTGATGCATGGGCGGCGCAGTTCGACGGTGGCGAAGGCAGCCGCCAATTCGGCGGCCGGGCCGTCGAGCAATGGGCAATGGGAAGGCACGCTGACCGCCAGGCGCCGAGCCACGCCCTGGCCACGGCGGCGGGCGCGGGCGGCGACCTCGGCCATCGCGGTGTCGCTGCCGGCGATGACGAACTGGTTGTCGCTGTTGAGATTGGCCAGGTAGACCTCGCCGCTCACCTCGGCCAGCACGCGTTCGACGCAGGCCTGGTCCAGGCCGCTGAGGGCCATCATGCCGTAGCCCTGGGGGTAGGCGCGCTGCATGAGCTCACCGCGCAACGCCACCAGGCGCACAGCGTCCGAAAACGCCAGGGCACCGGCAACGACGGCGGCCGGGTAGGCCCCAATCGACAACCCGGCGACATAGTCGGGGGCCGGGCTGCGCTGCATCACCCAGCGCGCCCAGGCTACCCCGGCCAGCAGCAGGCATAGCTGCACGGCTCGGGTCGTTTCCAGGGCCTGCGGGCTGTCCAGCGCCAGTACCTGCTGGTTGAGTACAGCGCTGGCCTCATCCAGCAGCGCCGCACTGCCCTCAGGCAGCTGGTGCAGCATCCCCGCCTGCTGGGCACCCTGGCCTGGGAAGGCGAACAAGCTGCTCACGCTGCACACTCCAGCAGATTCCACGGGTCAGCCACCAGCCGGGCGCCGACTGCAGACTTGAGCAGTACGCGCCGCGCCGCGCCGGCCCACTCGCGCAAGGCAATGGCCCCCGTTGGGGTTTCCAGTTGCACATCGATGCGGCAAGGGCCGCAATCGAGGCTATCCAGCAGCTCGCGCGCTTTGGCCCGTGTCAGGGGTTGTGGTGCGCGCACCACCAGGTCCAGGTCGCTAGCCGCGTGCACGGATGCAATGCCGCATGCCAGGAGATAGCCGACGCTACCGGTCGGCCCCCAGGCCAGGCCGCTGGCGTCTAGCACAGGGGCCACGCTGGCCAGCGCCTGTAATGCGGCCCATGGGCTTGCGCCCTGCCAGCGCAACGTTTCAGGGCTCATTTGCCGACGAATGTCGGCCAGGCGCATCTGTGCCCCAAGGCGCTGCGCCCGCCCTTCCCCGCGTACGCCCACCGCCACCCAGCCTTCGTCGCACACGGCCCGCCGCACCACCACCGGCTGGCCGTGCGCAAGCACTTGCGCGGCCCAGGCCGGGGCATCGTCCGGCAACGTGGCCGGGAGCATCCCCCAAAGCAGGTCATGGGGCTGCGGGGCGCGCATGTCAGGCCTCCTGCCACTGGCTGCGCAGGCGTGCACGCACCGCGCGGGAGGCACTGCGATGCTCACCGGCCAGGCGTGACGACAGGTCGGTAGCGCTGCCGATATCGCGCACGGCTTCGGCCAGGCAGGCACGCACCTGCGCAAGGTCCCCCGCACTCGGCGCATCGGCGTTGTCCACGCTCAGACGCCGCCACAGCAGGCCCAGGGAGGCATAGCTGGCCAAATCATAAGCCATGGGCGGCACTTCGGCGGCCAGTGCTTCGAGCTGCTCGACGCTGCGCAAGGTAATCCGCGCTGCGGCCGCCTTGCCCATCGCATGCACCATCACCCCGCCGTCATCCAGCGCGATCAGCCGTTGTGCCTGGTAGCCGTGGGCCAGAAACGCTCCGGACATGGCCTTGCCGACCAGCAGCCCAATGACCGGGTGCCCGGCCAGACGGGCCTGGGCATAGGCCTGCACAGCCGCCGCCAGGGCCTGGTGAATGCCCAGGGCCTCTTCGCGGCGCCCGTAGGCTTGGCTCGGCACATCGATCACCGCAATGATGGCGCGCTTCTCACCGTCGCGGTCCTGGTCCACAGCCTCGCTCACCGCCTTGGCCAGGCCCCACCCTTCGAGCAGGCCGACCTCGCCCGAGCGAGCACGCGGGAACGGGTTCTGTGCATCCGGCACCACGGCGATGAAACGCGCCAGGCGGTGGTCCAGCGCCCCATCGATCACCTTCACCGACGCGGGATAGCCCGCCAGGGCTTCGCCACCGGCAAGGCCCGGCAGCCAGTTCAAGGCACGGTTCATGAGGCATCTCCTTGGTAGAGGGCGCGCACGGCGGCGGCATCCAGTTGCGGGCAGTCATCGCCCAGCCGGCCAAGACGCTCCAGATACCAGGCCTGGCGGCTTGCACGGTTGGCAGAAGGCGCTTGCAGCACATCCAGCAGCTGTTGGCGAATGCTGTCGACATCGTCGTCCACATAGCGGTCCGCGAGGCCACTGGCATGGCGTTGCTCGCCACCGGTCAGGCTCCAGATGAACGGGCGGTCCTTGGCGTCGTACTCGGCAATGCCGGCTTCCTGTTCGATCACCTGCGGGCCGTTGAGGCCCAGGCGCGCTTCGCGGGTGACCAGCAGGTGGCTGCACAGGCCAGCGGCGATGGACATGCCCCCGAAGCAGCCCACCGCGCCGGCGACCACGCCTACCACCGGTTGATAGCTGCGCAGCTCGACGATGGCCGCCTGAATCTCGGCGATCGCCGCCAGGCCGAGGTTGGCCTCCTGCAGGCGTACCCCGCCGGTTTCCAGCAGCAGCACAGCGCAGGTGGGCACCCCGTGGCGATTGTCTTCGATGGCCAGCTCCAACGCGCCGGCAATCTTCGCCCCGCCCACTTCGCCCATGCTGCCGCCCTGGAAGGCGCCTTCGATGGCGGCGATCACAGCGTGGCAGCCGTCGAGCCGGCCCTTGGCGATGACCACCCCATCGTCGGCCTGGGGCACGATGCCCTGGCGCGGCAGCCAAGGGGACATCAGCCGGTCGAACGGGCCTAGCAACTCACGGAAGCTGCTGGGGTCGAGCAAGGTGCGGGCGCGCTGGCGAGCGCCCAGTTCGACAAAGCTGCGGCTGCGCAGCAGGCGTTCGGTGTCAGTCATGGGCGATCTCCTCGAAACCTTGCTCAAGGCGCAGGCGCACCACGCCGGGGGTAGCGCCGAAGTCATGGATGTCGATCTTCATGGCCGGCCATGGGCGGCCTTCGAACAGGCGCTGGAACAGCTGCTCCCAGCGGGCGCCGCTGCCGTTGACCGAGGTCACCACCTGGATCTGCAGGCAACCGGTGGTGCCAGGCTCTATCAGCACTTCCAGGTCGCCGGAGCTGACGCAACCGACCAAGGTGCGGCCGCGCCCTGGCTCGGTGGCGGGGAATTGAAAGGTCAGGGTTTCCATGTCACAGGCTCCCGGCTTTATCGAGGAACAGGCAGGCGGCCAGCAAATCGGCGGCGCCGCCCGATGAGGCATTGAGTTGCAGCAGTTGGGCGTCCAGCAGGCGCAGGCGCCGGCGCCCGTCAAGGCTGGCACTGCCACCGACGACCAGCACGTCGCGGGCACCCGTTTGCACAGCCTGCAAGCCTTGTGGGCCAGCACGCCATAGCACACAGGTGTCACTGAGCGCGGCCATGATCGCCAGTAGGGCATCGAGCCGTGCGTGGTTTTCGCTGGCGCCGGCAGCGCGGCTGCGGCGCAACTGCGGCAGGCCATGGTCGATCACCGCGGGGAAACCTTGTTGCGCCTGCTCACGGGCACCACTGGCGCCGTAGCGCCGGCGCACCTGGGTGCCGTGGCTGTCCTGGGGGATCGCAGCAGGGTCATCGAACAGCGCGATGCGCCCAGCGCGGGCGGCCACTGCAGCAGGTTCGGCCTGAGCATCCAAGGCCTGCGCCGCGACCAGTAGACCTAACGCCCAGATCGCGCCGCGATGGGTGTTGACCCCAGCGGTGGTGGCCAGCATCGCCGCTTCGCCTTCACGGCCGATGCGCCCCAGGGTTGCGCGTAGCGCCAGGCTGACCTGGCCATGGGCCTGAGCGGCTTCGGCCATGTGTCGCAGGCACGGCCACAATGCCAGTGCCGAGGCCTGCATCAGGGCCAGGCTCATGTCGCTGTGCGCGCCGCTGCTGCGCCGGTCCACCAGGCCAGGCTTGGGCGACAGGTCGGCTTCGTCGATCAGTGCCTCCACCGCCAGATCGGCAAGCCGATCGGCCAGGGGCAAGGGCTGCAGGTTGAGTGCTTTCATTACCAGCTCCTGAACCGTGCAGGTGGGTTGTACAGGCCACCGGACCACTCGACCAAATCGGCAATGCTGCGTGCGGCGAGCAGTTCGCGGCTAGCGTCGGTGCGGCGGATGCCGAGGTCTTCGGGCAACGCCACCAGGCCTTGCTGGCGCAGGCGCAGGGTGTCGTTGGGGTTGTGGCGCAAGCCAATGGCGGTGACCCCGGCCACGGCGGCGATCATTTGCTGGCGCTCTTCCAGGCTGCGGGCCTTGTACAGGTAGGCAATGCCTTCTTCGGTAAGCAGGTGGGTCACGTCGTCGCCGTAGATCATCACCGGTGCCAGCGGCATGCCCGCCTTCCTCGCCACCTCGACGGCATCGAGGGTTTCGACGAACGTGGGTTTGCCACCTTCCTGGTAGGTTTCGACCATCTGCACCACCAGTTTGCGGCCGCGTTCGAGCAGCGTGTCGGGCACTGTCATGTCGAGCCATGCCGGGGTGGCGTGGCGGCGGCCGCGGGGGTCGTGGCCCATGTTCGGCGCGCCACCAAAGCCGGCCAGGCGGCCACGGGTGACAGTGGAGGAATGGCCGTCGCCATCGACCTGCAGGGTGGCGCCGATGAACAGGTCGACCGCGTACTGCCCGGCCAGCTGGCACATCATGCGGTTACTGCGCAGCGAGCCATCGCGGCCGGTGAAGAACACGTCCGGGCGCTGGGCGATGTAGTCCTCCATGCCGAGCTCGGTGCCGAAGCAATGCACACTTTCGACCCAGCCGGTTTCGATGGCAGGGATCAGCGTCGGGTGTGGGTTGAGGGTCCAGTTGCGGCAGATCTTGCCCTTCAGGCCCAGCGATTCGCCGTAGGTCGGCAAGATCAGCTCGATGGCGGCGGTATTGAAACCGATGCCGTGGTTAAGCGACTGCACCTGGTGTTTTTCATAGATGCCACGGATGGCCATCATCGCCATCAGCACATGCACCGGCTTGATATGGCGCGGGTCACGGGTGAACAGCGGCTCGATATAGAACGGTTGGTCGGCAACCACTACAAAGTCCACCCAGGAGGCTGGAATATCCACCCGCGGCAGGTCGTCGACGCGCTCCACCAACTGGTTCACCTGGGCAATGACCAGGCCGTCGCTGAACGCTGCTGGCTCGACCAGCGCCGGGGTGTCCTCGGTACTGGGGCCGGTGTACAGGTTGCCGTCGCGGTCGGCCATGAAACCGGCGACCAGCGTGACGTTGGGGATCAGGTCCACCAGCAGGCGTGAATACAGTTCGATATAGGTATGGATGGCGCCGACTTCGAGCAGGCCGTCTTCCAGCAACTGGCCGATGCGCAGGCTCTGCGGCCCGGCGAACGAGAAATCGAGCTTGCGGGCGATGCCACGTTCGAACAGATCCAGGTGCTCACTACGGCTGACGCTGGGCATGATCATGTGCAGGTCGTGCAAGCGCTCGGGGTCGGCCTTGGCCAGTGAACGGGAGAGGAAATCGGCCTGTTTCTGGTTATTGCCCTCGAGCACGACACGGTCGCCGGGGGCTATCAGCAGTTCCAGGGCTTCGACGATACGCTCGGCCGGCAGCACCCTACCCTCGGCCAGATGGCGGACGCGGTCCAGGCGGCGCTGCTTTTCGGCGCGCCGCCTGGACCACTGCGGCGGTGGATTGTTCGTTATGGTCATGGGGTGACTCCACGGGTTCGCTGTCGTGGAGGCACAGTAGGCCGGCCCAGCCAACCCGATCAATCAAGCCGGGTGCGTGTTCATTACGCTCAGGTTAACGATTGGGGGTCAGCGCCGCGGTGACGGCAGGCGAACCAGTGACCAGCAGGCCTCGGGCTCTTCCAGCACCCAGCGCACGCCGTTCAGCGGCGCGGGGTCCAGCAGTTTCGGCGCCAAGTCACCCACCATCCAGTTGGCGGTGTTGGCCGGCTATGCCAAGGTCATGGCGCTGTCGGTTCCGCGCGGCGCTGGGTCTTGACCACCCTGAAAGGCTCGGCCATGCAAAAATGCAGACTCCCCCTGCATTTTTGCCGATTGTGGACGACAAATTCGCATGCCACGATCTCGCGATACTCCAGCGCCCTCCGAACTTCACTCGGAAAATCAATAACAAAGCAGGGAGAACACGATGACCGCGCACGCTCATGCCTCGGCAACGGCTCATGTACTGGCCGAGGTTCGCAACCACATTGGCCACCTCACCCTTAATCGCCCTGCCGGCCTCAATGCCTTGACCCTCGACATGGTGCGCAGCCTGCGCCAGCACTTCGACCGCTGGGCCGACGACCCGCAGGTGC
Organism: Pseudomonas sp. NBRC 111131; assembly: GCF_001320525.1. Lineage (NCBI taxonomy): Bacteria > Pseudomonadati > Pseudomonadota > Gammaproteobacteria > Pseudomonadales > Pseudomonadaceae > Pseudomonas > Pseudomonas sp. NBRC 111131. Next base: position 106,367 of record NZ_BCBH01000011.1, read on the forward strand.
TGGCCGTGGTACTGCGCGGCGAAGGCCCCAAGGGCTTCTGCGCCGGTGGCGATATCCGCTCGCTGCATGACAGTTACAAGGCCGGCGACACACTGCACGAAGACTTCTTCGTCGAGGAATACGCCCTCGACCTGCTCATCCACCGCTACCGCAAGCCCGTGCTGGTGCTGATGGACGGTTTCACCCTCGGGGGCGGCATGGGCCTGGCCCAGGGCTGTGACCTGCGCGTCGTCACCGAGCGCAGCCGCCTGGGCATGCCCGAGGTCGGCATCGGTTATTTCCCCGACGTGGGCGGCAGTTACTTCCTCTCCCGCATCCCTGGCGAGCTGGGCACCTACCTGGGCGTCAGCGGCGCCCAGATCCAGGCCGCCGACGCGCTGTACTGTGGGCTGGCCGACTGGTACCTGCCCAGCGAGCAACTCGCAGCGCTGGATGAGGGCCTCGGCCGCCTGAGCTTCGGCGACCACCCGCTCAAGGACCTGCAGGGTCTGCTGGCCACCCTTGGCAGCCAGACACTGGAGGATGCGCCGCTGCAGAAGCTGCGCCCGGCCATCGACCACTACTTTGCCCTGCCAGACCTGGCGGCAATCATCCAGCAATTGCGCGCGGTGAGCATCGGCGACAGCCATCCCTGGGCCCTGGCCACCGCCGACCAGCTGGAAAGCCGCTCGCCCCTGGCCATGGCGGTTACCCTGCAGATGCTGCGCCGCGGCCGTCACCGGACGCTGGAAGAATGCTTCGCCATGGAGCTGCACCTGGACCGCCAGTGGTTCCAGTACGGCGACATCATCGAAGGCGTACGCGCGCTGATCATCGACAAGGACAAGCAGCCGCGCTGGAACCCGCCGACCCTGGCCGGCCTGCAACGCCAGCGGGTCGACCAATTCTTCGAAGGCCTGTGAGCCGGGGAGTACACAGATGCAAGACCTGGAACTGAGCGAAGAACAGATCATGATCCGCGACATGGCCCGGGACTTCGCCCGTGGCGAAATCGCCCCCCATGCCCAGGCCTGGGAGAAGGCTGGCTGGATCGATGATGACGTGGTGCGCAAGATGGGTGAGCTGGGCCTATTGGGCATGGTGGTGCCGGAGGAATTCGGCGGCAGCTACACCGACTACGTCGCCTACGCCCTGGCCGTCGAGGAAATCGCCGCGGGCTGCGGCGCCACCGGTGCGATGATGAGCATCCACAACTCGGTGGGCTGCGGGCCACTGCTGGCCTATGGTTCGCCCGAGCAACAACAGGCCTGGCTGCCGCGCCTGGCCAGCGGCGAAGTGATCGGTTGCTTCTGCCTGACCGAACCGCAGGCCGGCTCCGAAGCGCACAACCTGCGTACCCGCGCCGAGCTAGTCGACGGGCAATGGGTGATCAACGGTGCCAAACAGTTCGTCAGCAATGCCCGCCGCGCGGGGCTGGCCATCGTCTTTGCGGTGACCGACCCGGCGCTGGGCAAGAAAGGCCTGTCGGCGTTTCTGGTGCCCACCGACAACCCGGGCTTCAAGGTCGATCGCAGCGAACACAAGATGGGTATCCGTGCCTCGGACACCTGTGCAGTCACCTTCGACAACTGCCGCATTCCTGCCGCTAACCTGTTGGGTGAGCGCGGCAAGGGGCTGGCCATCGCCCTGTCCAACCTCGAGGGCGGGCGCATTGGCATTGCCGCCCAGGCCTTGGGCATCGCCCGAGCGGCCTTCGAGGCGGCGCTGGTCTACTCCCGCGAGCGGGTGCAGTTCGGCAAGCCGATCAACGAGCACCAGAGCATTGCCAACCTGCTGGCCGACATGCAGGTGCAGGTCAATGCCGCGCGCCTGCTGATCCTGCATGCCGCACGCCTGCGCAGTGCCGGCAAGCCGTGCCTGTCGGAGGCGTCGCAGGCCAAGCTGTTCGCTTCGGAAATGGCTGAACGGGTATGTTCGATGGCCATCCAGGTGCACGGTGGCTATGGCTACCTGGAGGATTACCCGGTGGAGCGTTATTACCGGGATGCACGCATCACGCAGATCTACGAAGGCTCGAGCGAGATCCAGCGGATGCTGATTGCGCGGGAGTTGAAGCACTATCCGTTGTGAGGCTGCAGCGCTAGCGCCGCTGCCTGAAGGTTTGCGAAGGCAGCAGGCCAAAGCGCGCGCGGTACATCTCGGAAAACCGCCCCAGGTGCAGGAAGCCATAATCCATCGCCAGCTCGGTTACGCTGCGCACCGCGCAGCTGGTATCACTCAGGCAGGCGTGTACCCGTTCCAACTTGCGCTGGCGCACGTACTGCTTGGGGGTGGTGCCCAGGTGGCGGTCGAACAGCGCATACAGGGAGCGCACACTCATGCAGGCCTGCTCGGCCAGGGTCTCGGCCGCCAACTCCAGCTTCAGGTTGCGGTCGATGTAGTCGAGGATGCGCTCCAGGCTCGCCCCAGGGCTGCCCAGGCTCTCCCGACGAATGTTGGTGTTCATCAGGGTCAACAGCTTGCTGGCGACAATCTCGCTGTAGTGCCCCTGTACCCGCGGCAGCGAATCGCTCACCTCGGCCTCGTGGCAGACCATCGCCAACAGGTTGACGAAACCGTCCAGTTCTTCCAGCCGGTAGTGATTGCGCAGAAACCGCACCCCTCCCTCCGGCCGCTGCCAGCGCTGCGCCTCGCAGATCGAGTCGAGCAGCCTGGTCGGCACCTTGAGAATGAATTTCTCGCAGTCCTCTGAATACGTCAGGTCGACCGGATCGTCCGGGTTGATCAGCAGCAGCTCGCCCGGCACCAGGTGATGCTCGCGCTGGTGCCCCCGCCACAGGCAGTTGCCATTGAGCAGCACCTGCAGGTGGTAGATGGTTTCCAGGGCCGGTGAAGTGACCCGCACGCTGCCGCCGTAGCTGATGCGGCACAGGTCGAGTTCGGCGAACTTACGGTGGCTGAGACTGGCTTGTGGATGGGTGGTGCGCGAAAGGCCGATGCAGTGTTGGCCCACGTGCCGGTTGACGTAGTCGGACACCGCATAAGGGTCGGCGTGATGGAACACGCTACTGCGCTCGCTCAGCAGGCGGCTTTCCATAGGCAAGGCACTCGGCATCGTTATTGTTCTGGGCGCCGCTTCCTACTGGCCAAGGCCCGTGGTCGCGGTCGTTCACGGTCATTCTACGAGCCCGGGGTCGGGTTTCTGGGGGCAACTGACCACCGGTGGCTGGATGACACACTAAGCAAAAGGTGGGGGTTGGGCAATGAGATGTTGGGATTGGGTGGGCGGATAACGGACGCCCGCCCTTCGACCGCTGCGCGATTACCGGACACCGCCTGGAAACAGCTTGCAATCAAGCACTTGCTCCGTTCGGTAATATTTCCGACATCAAGGCCAGCACATCTGCTAAAAAAGCCGCATGCCAACCCTACTGCTCTCTCACCTTCGTCGCCGCTGGCTCACCTGGCTGTGCACTACCCTGCTGATCATCGGCCTCCCCGCCGGTTGCGCCGTGCTGCAGCACAAGGAGCGCGAGCTGGTGTTTCGCATCGAACCTGGCCAGGCGAGCTGGTTCCACGGCCTGCCCAGTGACGTGCAGGAACTTGACCTGTGCCCACGCACTTTCACCGAAAACCAGAGCCTGCATGCCTGGTGGTGGCCGGCCAAACGCGCCGACGCCCCCGCCATCCTCTACCTGCACGGCGTACGCTGGAACCTCACCGGCCAGCTGTTCCGCATCCAGCAACTGCACGCGATGGGCTATTCGGTGCTGGCGGTGGATTACCGTGGCTTCGGCCAAAGCCGCGGTGACCTGCCATCCGAGGCCACAGTCTACGAAGACGCGCGTATTGCCTGGGAGCGCTTCGCCCAACTGCAGCCGGACGCCAACAAGCGCCTGATCTTTGGCCATTCACTGGGCGGCGCGGTGGCAGTCGAGTTGGCCACGGAGCTGGCGCGCCAGGCGCAACAGGACGGCCATGGCGCACCGGCCCGGGGCTTGATTCTCGAATCAACCTTCACCTCGCTGGGCGATGTCGCCGCCGCAGTCGCCGATACCACGCTACCGGTGCGCTGGCTGCTGTCGCAGAAGTTCGACTCGCTGGACAAAATCAAGGACGTGGGCCTGCCACTGCTGCTGGTACACGGCCTGGACGACCGTTTCGTGCCGGCCCGTTTCAGCCAGCAGCTGTTCGAGGCCGCTCAGCAGCCCAAAACCCTGCTGTTGGTGCCAGGGGCCACCCATAACAACAGCATGAGCCTGGCAGGCCAACGTTACCGGCAGGCGATTGAAGGGTTGCTCTGAGCGTTCTTATTGCACCGGCAAGAAGTTCATCAGCAACAGGCTTTGCGCATAGTTCAACCCGATGCGCCGGTAGCGCTCATCCAGCAGCTCCGCCAGCAGGTCCAGGCGCGCCACGATCTTGCCGAACTCCACCGCAAAACTCAGGTTGCTGGCCTGTTCCGAGATCTCGTTGGAGAACAGCAGCAACACGCCATTGGCATCCTGGCGCTGGCTCAACATCCAGGTGGCCTTCTCGATGTTGCGTGCGGCGTTGTTGATGAACAACGGGTCGAGGGTATCGGTCATGTAAAACTCGCTACGCCCCCCATGCGCGGTGATCAGCATGCTGCCGATGGCATAGATGAAGGCACCGACCCGGTCCCCCCGAAACGCCGGGCTCAAGGCATAACTCAAGGCAGCCAGGTCGCGGCGGTTGCCTAGCTGAGGGAGCGGTTGGCGCTGCTCGATGGCCAGCCTGATCTGCCGCTCGGCCGTGGCCGCATCGAGGTAGCCGGACATTTTCCACTGGTTAGGGTTGCGCAGGTACAGCTTGTTCATCAGCAGGTACAAGCTCTGCAGGTTGTCGCGCATGGCCAGGGTCGCCATGCGGTCGACGCTGGTCTGGAACAGCTCGCTGGGCTTGCCGTCGCCGAACTGGCTGACGATGTCGCGGCCCTGTTGCTGGGTACAGGCCCCCAGGCAAATCAACGTACCTGCCAGCAGCAGGCGTGGGAGGATTTCAATTTTGCTTGCAACCATCGGCACCGGGTCGAAGTCGGCGGCCGCGCTGGGGATCGGCGCAGCCTGGCCAAGCATAGAGCCCGCAAATGCGAAAAAGTGCGATGGGGCGGCGTAAGCCGCGCAAGCGCCGGTGCCTGCAACCCACCGTCACATGGCGTGTTGCAGCATCTGCACCACCTGTGCATGCAACGCCGGGTCCCCGCAAGCCACCACACACCCACCGTTCTGCGCCGAGCTGCCATCCCAGGCGGTCATCACCCCACCCGCCCCTTCAATGATCGGCATCAGCGCCTGCACGTCATACGCCTGCAGGCTGGCCTCGACAATCACATCGACAAACCCTGACGCCAGCATGCAATAGGCGTAGCAGTCGCCGCCGTAGCGCATCAACCGCGCCTTGCCGGCAACGGCTTCGAAGGCTGCCTTGCGCTGCGGGGTGTCGAACATGTCGGGAGTGGTGCACATCAGTGTGGCCGCAGCCAGGTCCGCGCAGGCGCGTGTTTTCAACGCGGTGCCGCTGCGCCAGGCACCTTCGGGCGTACCGACGAAGCGCTCGCCAGTGAAGGGCTGGTTCATCACCCCCAGTACCGGGCGCGAGCCATCGTTCAGGGCAATCAAGGTACCCCACAGTGGCAACCCCGTGATAAAGGCGCGAGTGCCGTCGATCGGGTCCAATACCCAGGTCAGCGGGCTAGTGCCAAGTGCAACGCCCTGCTCCTCCCCCAGGATGCCGTGCTCTGGGTACCGAGCCTGGATCAATGCGCGCATCGCCTCTTCGGCGGCTTTGTCGGCCACGGTTACCGGGTCGTACAGGCGCCCGCCCTTGTCCTCGACGTCCAGGCTGGCGCGAAAATACGGCTGGATCGCCGCCGCCGCGGCATCGGCCAACTGCTCGGCAAACGCGCGAAATTCACCAATCTGTTCAGCATTCAGGGTCATGGGCCAAGCCTCGGGCAAATGATGGGGCCGGCATCATACCTGACAACCCACTCGACCGTGGGCGCCGGCCCACACGCAGTGCCGGATATGATCAGCGCACGCTGGCACTGCGGCAAAAGCCTGCCCGGGCGTTACTGGGTCTAGACTCAACATAGCGACCTGTTGGCACTGACCGGGGGGCTGCCCACACGTGGAGGTGTGCGATGAGCCAGTTCAAGCGTCTGTTCGTCATGCTCGGCCCGCAAATGCGCTACACGCCCGCGTTGCAGCGCGCGGCGGCACTGGCAGAGTCCAGTGGCGCACTGCTGGATATCAACGTGTTCGTCGACGATGTCGACACCTTCGGCCTGATGAGTGACGGCCATGAGCGTGAGCATCTGCTGGCCGACAATCGTCAATGGCTGGCCGACGCAGCGGAGCAGTTAGGCAATGCCGGCCTGGATGTGTCCACCGAACTGCTGCTGACCCGCGACCCGTTGGGCAGCGTCATCGAGCGCATCGAACGCCTGGGCTGCGACCTTCTGGTCAAGGACGTGCAACATGAGCCGGTCCTCAAGCGCCTGCTGGTCACGCCGCTGGATTGGCAACTGCTCAAGGACAGCCCGGTGGCCGTGCACCTGGTCAGCGACATCCGCCTGCCGCTGCCAAGGCAGATCGCGGCGGCGGTCGACCTCAACTGCCACGGTGCGGGCGAACACCTCGACGACCAGGTGATCTGCAGCGCCCACGCCTTGGCCCTGCAATGCAACGCCGAGCTGCATCTGTTGCACGTGTGCGATGCCGCCAAGACCCACATCGCCGACTTCGGTGCCGGCACGGTGACCATGCCCGGTTTTGGCGGTAGTGTGCGCACGGCCCAGCGCACGGCGTTCAACCGCCTGGGTGACCACCATCAGATCGCGCTGGAACGCAGGCATTTCGTCGAAGGCCCGGCGATACGGGCGATTGCCCACTTCGTCAGCCATAGCCGGGTGGATGTGATCGTGATGGGCAGCCATCGGCATGATGCCCTGCAGACCTTCCTGGGTGGAACCACGGCACATGTGCTGGAACATCCGCTGTGCAATGTGCTGGCGATCAAAGGCGTCAGCTGAGTGACGCCCAGCCGCCCACGGCCCCCTCGCGGCACTTCGGCGCGAAGGGGCCGGTAGTCAACGGGGTGTCAGAAGCCCTTGCTGTAGAACAGCGAGTACGACTCGATGCCGTCGTTCGGCTGCTTGATGCCGGCGTTGGAGTAGTGGATGGCACGAATGCCGACCTTCTGCTCGCCCGGCAGTTTCAAGCCGAAACCGATGCGGTCTTCGAAGTTGACCGAAGAGCCCAGACGCTGGTCGCCCACCTTGGTCTTGGAAAACGCAGCCAGGCCGATACCTGCCTCGATGTACGGGGTGTAGGTGAAACCGCTGAATTCATAGGTGAACACCGGGCTGAACGACAGCGAATGGGCACCGCTGAAATCGCCACCTTCCCAGTAGGTATAGCCAGCATCCCAGTAGCCACTCACGAAACCGGTGCTGCTTTCCAGCCATTTCTTGTCCCAGTCAAAGGACAGGCCGATGCGGTAGGTCATGTCGCCCTGGCTGGTAGCGCCCACAGCCCCGGAAACTTGTGCAGCCTGGGCCAGGTTGGCCCCGGCGAAGGCCAATACAGCAGCGGCCAGCGAAGCGGCGAGACGGGTTTTCATTGATGACTTCTCCTGATGGTCAACACGGCAAGCGGGGGCTCGGGCCCCTTGTTTTTACGGTGACCGACGCATCCAGCCGGTCACACGGGGTAATACTTTTCTGATTATTGTCCAGATAATCAGAAAGTTGAAAGTGAATTGCCACTAATGGCTAATTTCATCGCCCCTGGTGAGCTGGCGAGGTTGGGCCTGTGGGAGGCTCCAGCGCTCGGTTTGCCTGAACGCTGGGCCCCCAGGCATGCCCGTCAACGCCAGTTGAGGTTCACCGTGGCAGGCGCCTTGCCGTTCACCGTCACGTGCTGCTGCACGGTGGCACCGTCCGCCTGGCCAATGACGGTGTACTGGCCCGGTGGCAATTGCACGTAAAGCAACGGGCCGACATCCTGCAGGCTGAGCACCGATTTGCCGTGCGCGCTCTGAATGTCCACCGATGCGCCGCTCTGGAACTTACCTTCCGGCCCGGTTGACAGTTCGACGTGCAGGTCATAGCCCGCAGTCTTGCGCAGGGCATTGGCCTCATCCTGGCCAATCCCCCCTTGCAGGTAGCGGATGCCGTTCTGTTCCTGGGGCTGCAGTTGCACGGCCTGCATGTCGATGGGTGCATTAAGGTCGGCCGCGGCGGCGAGGGTCCACGGTAATGCCAGCGCGAGCAACAGCGTCGCGCCCAAGGCATAGTGATGATTACGCATGGTCAGCTCCTCCTTATGGAGATGGCTTACCTGACATTGGATGCGCTGGCACAGGGCAGGTTCAGGCCGCGCGCCGCTCTTCGAGCAATTTCACGAACATGCTCAGGCTGCGCGACACGGTGCCGCGGCGCCACACCAGCCAGGTCTTGAGGTAGCGAAAATCCTCTGACATCGGCCAGGCGCTGACGGTGCTGCAGCCGGGCATGTTGTCGAGCATGCTGCGCGGCAACATCGCCAGGCCGGCACCGGCGCTGACGCACGCCAACATCCCGTGGTACGACTCCATTTCGTGGATCTTGCCCGGCACGGCCTGGTCCTGGACGAACCAGTTCTCGAAATGATGACGGTACGAACAGTTGGCGCGGAAGGCATAGATGCTCGCGCCGTTGACGTCCTGGGCACGGCCCACCGGCGCATGGTTGAGCGGCGAGATGATGACCATTTCCTCTTCGAATACCGGTATGCCTTCGAGGGTGGGGTGCAGCACCGGACCATCGACGAAGGCCGCCACCAGGCGCCCGGACAGCACGCCTTCGAGCATGGTCCCCGAAGGCCCGGTGGACAGGTCGAGGTCAACCTTGGGGTAGCGCTGGTTGTAGGCGGCCAGCAACGCGGGGATGCGTACCGCCGCCGTGCTCTCCAGCGAACCGAGGGCGAAGGTGCCTTGGGGATCTTCACCGGCCACGGTCAGCCGCGCTTCGTGGACCAGGTCCAGAATGCGCCGGGTATATTCAAGGAAATTCCAGCCCGCCGGGGACAGGCGCAGCCGGCTTTTCTCTCGGATGAACAGCTCGACGCCCAGGTCCTCTTCCAACTGCTTGATGCGTGTGGTCAGGTTCGAGGGCACCCGATGGATGTGCTGGGCCGCGGCGCTGATACTGCCCTGCTCTGCCACGGCCTTGAAGATTTCCAGTTGCACCAGGTCCACAGTCATTCTCCAAACGTGAATGTTTCGCTCATTATTATTCAGTTTTCATTAAAGCCATAGCCCACTAGTCTGGCCTCACTGATTAACAACAACGAGTGCCCCGCCATGAGCGAGATCAGCAGCCTGACCCACGCCATTTCCGTTGACCCCTTCAGCGGCGAACAGATCGGCAGCTACCCCTATGACACCGATGCTGCACTGGAAGCGGCATTGCAACGCGCCAAGCTTGGCTACCGGCAGTGGCGCCAGGTGTCGCTGGGTCAGCGCAGCGAATACCTGCTCGCCCTGGCCAGCGCCCTGGACGCCAAGGCCGAAGCCTTTGCCCAGATGATCAGCCACGAAATCGGCAAGCCGGTCAGCCAGGCTCGCGGTGAAGTGAGCAAGTGCGTGGGCCTGTGCCGCTGGTACGCTGAGCACGGCCCCGCCATGCTCGCCCCTGAGCCGACCCAGGTGGAAAAAGCCCGTATCGAATACCGCCCGCTGGGCCCGATCCTGGCGGTGATGCCATGGAACTTCCCGATCTGGCAGGTGCTGCGCGGCGCGGTACCGGCGATCCTGGCCGGCAACACCTACGTGCTCAAGCACGCCCCGAACGTGATGGGCAGCGCTTACCTGCTGGGTGAATTGTTCAAGGATGCCGGCGTGCCGGAAGGCGTGTTCGAGGTGCTCAACGTGACCCCTGAAGGGGTTACCCGCGCCATCAATGACCCACGCATCGCCGCGGTGACCCTCACCGGCAGCGTGCGCGCTGGCATGGCCATCGGGGCCCAGGCCGGTGCTGCATTGAAAAAATGCGTGCTCGAGCTGGGCGGTTCCGACCCGTTCATCGTACTGGCTGACGCCGACCTGGATGCCGCGGTCAAGGCCGCAGTGATTGGCCGGTACCAGAACACCGGGCAGGTCTGCGCCGCCGCCAAGCGCCTGATCGTCGAGCAAAGCATCGCCGAGGCGTTCACGCACAAGTTCGTCGAAGCCACGCGTCAGCTGAAAATCGGCAACCCGCTGGAGGACGACACCTACATCGGCCCTATGGCCCGCTACGACCTGCGTGACGAGCTCGATGGTCAGGTCCAGGCGACCCTCGCCGAAGGTGCCACCCTGCTGCTAGGCGGCAACAAGATCGAGGGCGTGGGTAACTTCTACGCACCTACCGTGTTCGCCAACGTGACCCCGCAGATGACCGCGTTCAAGCAGGAGCTGTTCGGGCCGGTGGCCGCGATCATCACCGCCCGGGATGCCGACCACGCCGTGGAACTGGCCAACGACAGCGAGTTTGGCCTGGCGTCGACCATCTACACCGCCGACTATGCCTTGGCCGAGCGCATGACGGCGGCGTTGGATACCGGTGGCGTGTTCATCAACGGCTACTGCGCTTCCGACCCCCGTGTGGCATTTGGTGGAGTGAAGAAGAGCGGTTTCGGCCGCGAGCTGTCGCACTTTGGGGTGCGCGAGTTCACCAACGCCCAGACCGTGTGGCTGGACCGTAACTGATGTACTGAAGGGGCTGCTGCGCTTGCCGGCCATGGGCCGCCCAGCGGCCCCGCTCAGCTCAATCGCGAACCTGGTCCTTGACCCAGTCCAGCATCCCCCCCGGCACGATCAACTCGTGCCGCGCCCGTGAACAGGCGGTATACAACCCCGCCAGCAGGCGCGCCCGCTCATTGCGATTGCCCGCCGCTGCAGGCGCAACCATCAGTTCTGGCGACACCATCACCCGGGCGAACTCCATGTTCTTCACATCGCGCACCCGGCCCAGGAACAGTTTCGGCGCCTTGTCCCAGCGATAGCGGCTCTTGGCCTTGGCGAAGTGCTCCGGGGTATAGCCCTTGCGCAGCATGTTGGCCACCGCCACGAATGCCTTGTCGTCGCCTTTGTCCTGCTCCAATGCCTGCCAGCTGGCGTACCGGAACAGCATAGGGTGGCGCGGCCGGGTTCCATGGCGATACAGCTCGATGCAGTCCTCGACGAACAGCTCGAAGTCCTTACGCGCACTTTTCAGCAACACGAACGGCACCCCCTGGTGAGTCAGGCGCTGGAACCAGCCAAACAAGCCCCACTCGTCATCGACGATCAATGCCGTCGGTTGCTGGGGCACGGTGACCGTGTCGAAGAAGCTGACCCGTGTGTAGTGCTCGGCGCTGCCGCTGAATGCTGCCTGGATGGCTGCGGGGTGGGCCTGGATCAGTGGGTTGAGCACGCTGTCCATGGCTGGCCCGGCGCGCAACGAATGGTCGATGTAGCGCTGGCGGATGAAGCTGCCATGGTGCGGGCTCAGGCCATCGAGGTTCTGCAACTCGTCGCCCAGCGCAATGACCGATTGCGGGCTGCGGTCGAGCACCGCGAGCATCGGTGCGGAGAGCTCGTGCGCCTCGTCGACGATGATATGGGTGTAGCGGTTGTCGATGGCCTCGGCGGTCAGCGACAACAGTTTGACCCGGTGGTAATCGCGTACCGGCAGTTGAACCTCACGCGATGAAGGGCGAATCAGCTCTTGCCAGTACAAGCGCGCCTTTTCCAGCAGCACCTCCTGGTCCAACGGTGAGGTACCGGGGCCGGCCCAGGGCAAATGATGCAGTTGCACCTGGCTGTCGCCGCTGCGACAGAAACTGCGCACGGCCTTGATGCACAGGGCGACCACATCGCGGGCCGCCAAGGGGCCAATGTCAGGAATGGCCAGCCATCGCACCACCTGCGCTTCCTGTGGGCGCCACGAAAGCTTGGTCCGGTACGGGTCACGCAGGCGCCAGCCGTTGCTGGTGAGGTCGCGGTTGAGGATTTCGTCGGCCAACTGGCCGAAGGTCATTGCGGTGTAGGCCGCAGCATCCTTGACCCGCGCCTGCAGCGCCCTGAGCTGGCCTTCGGTGAGGGCCAGCAGCAAGGTGCGATGGGGCTCGAGCAACCGCGCGAACTGGTGGATGAGGAATGTCTTGCCAGTGCCGGCGAAGCCCTGCACCGCCACCGATTCGTCGCCCCCGCAAAGAAACTCGCGCAGCAGGCGGTTCTGCTGGTCGCTGAGCATCAGGTCGCTGGCCAGGGACGGCAGGTAGACCGGGTGCAACGGGGTCACCCGCTGGCGGTAGCTGTCGGCGAACTGGAAGTTCCACTGGCCTTCGGCGTCCAGAAATTCATCCGTCGGGTAATCGACCTCGGCCGATGGCAAGCCCACGCCGTTCTCCCCGAGCATACCCAGCCCCATGGCGAATGCCTCGCGGTCGAAATGCTGCGCCACCTGGCCTTGGAAACGGCCTGGCGCGGCAGCGTCGACTTGGTTGGCGATGCGTACGATCTCGGCAAAGCGGCGCTCCTGCGCGTCAGCCGACACGCTGGCCGGTTGGCGCGGCAGGTTTTGCACGAACAACACGGCGGCGGCTTCGAGCACACTGGCGGTCTGGAAGAAATCAGTGGCCGTGCTCGCCAGGCGGTCGGCCTGGTCGCTGGGCAAAGGCAGGTAGAACATTGGAACCTCGGGTGGAAACTGCTGGGCACGATAGCAATTTTCCGCAGCGAATGCTGGATCCAGTGCTGTCAGTACCCGCGAAGCGGCCGGCCACGCTTGAGGGTCTCGCTCGGCAACTCCCGGAACAGCTGCCGGTAACTTTCAGAAAACCGCCCCAGATGCCAGAACGACCAGCGCATGGCCACTTCGGCGATGGTCACTTCCCCGCCACGCAACAGGTCACGCCGTGCACCATTGAGCCGGCGCAAGCGCAACCATTGCGCCGGCGGCATGCCGGTAAAAGCCTTGAAAGCCTCTTGCAACTGACGCAGGGAAACACCGGCAACCGCCGCCAGTTCCACCAGGTTGAGGGTTTCTTCCGGGCAGTCTGCCGCCCATTCGCTAACCCGCTGCATGATGCCCCGCTCCTCCCCGCGTCGCCCCAGGGCGCCGCCCTGCAGGCGCTGGCAGGCGTTGTCGAGAATGAACAGGCAGTCTTCCAGCAACTGCTCGGCCAACGCCTGCCCCGCCAGCGGGCAATCGGCCTGCCCCAGGCGCGTCAGGGTGGCGCTGAGCCAACTGCCGAACAGCGCGTTCTGCCCACTTCCCAGCGGCACCATGAACAGGCCTTCGAGGCGCTGCGTATCGAGGCCATGGCGGGCCAGAAAGGCCTGGTCGAACACCACCGCCACTTCCTGGTAATTCTCCGGCGTGATCCAGATATTGCGGCTTTGTTCGTTGAGCAGGTAGAGGCTGTTCTCGCTGCGATCGAAACAGAACGTCAATGCGCCGCTCGGCGCGCGGAAAAATTGCTCCACCCGGGTGTTCAGGCGCTCTTCGTAAACCTCGACGCCATCGAGCCCCAGGCAACGCAACTGGCCACTGAAATGGCCCGGCGACATCTGCCGGTACTGTTGCTGCCATCCGGGCGAGGCACGCACCTGCTCGGAGACATCGGTGGTGTGGAAAGCCTGAACCTGCAAGGCATTGGGCGTTGTCACGCTGGATCCTATTGCACTCTTTTGGTGCATTGATTGCCGAAGAAAGTGGATAGATCGCCCCAGGGGGCTGCGCCCAAGATAGTCTCCAGCGCGTCAACTGGGAAGCCACCGGCACCCGACGCGCACATGAAACCCAACCAAGAGGTCTGTATGAACGCCCCTTTCGATCAGCTCTCCGCCTGGCTGAAAGAACACCGGATCACCGAAGTCGAATGCGTGATCAGCGACCTGACCGGCATTGCCCGCGGCAAGATCGCCCCGACCGCCAAGTTCCTCCACGAGCGTGGCATGCGCTTGCCCGAGAGCGTGCTGCTGCAGACTGTCACCGGCGACTACGTCGACGATGACATCTACTACAGCCTGCTCGATGCCGCCGACATCGACATGGTCTGCCGCCCCGACCCCACGGCGGTGTACCAGATTCCCTGGGCCATCGAACCGACCGCCATCGTCATCCACGATACCTTCGACAAGCAGGGCAACCCGATCGAGCTGTCGCCACGCAACGTGCTGAAGAAGGTGCTCAAGCTGTACGCCGACAAAGGCTGGCAGCCAATCGTCGCGCCGGAGATGGAGTTCTACCTGACCCAGCGCTGCGAAGACCCGGACTTGCCGCTGCAAGTGCCGATGGGCCGCTCTGGCCGCGCCGAAAGCGGTCGCCAGTCGTTCTCGATCGACGCCGCCAACGAATTTGACCCGCTGTTCGAGGACGTTTACGACTGGTGCGAGATCCAGGGCCTGGACCTGGACACGCTGATCCATGAAGACGGCCCAGCGCAGATGGAGATCAACTTCCGCCATGGCGACGCGCTGGACCTGGCCGACCAGATCACCGTGTTCAAACGCACCATGCGCGAGGCGGCGCTCAAGCACAATGTGGCCGCCACCTTCATGGCCAAGCCCATCACCGATGAGCCGGGCAGTGCCATGCACCTGCATCAGAGTGTGGTCGACATTGCCACCGGCAAGCCCGTGTTCGCCAACGATGATGGCAGCATGAGCGCGCTGTTCCTGCACCATATCGGCGGCCTGCAGAAGTACATCCCCAAACTGCTGCCGATGTTCGCCCCCAACGTCAACTCGTTCCGCCGCTTCCTGCCGGACACCTCGGCACCGGTAAACGTCGAGTGGGGTGAAGAAAACCGCACCGCCGGCCTGCGCGTGCCGACCTCCAGCCCCGATGCGATGCGCGTGGAAAACCGCCTGCCAGGGGCCGATGCCAACCCTTACCTGGCCATCGCCGCGAGCCTGCTGTGCGGCTACCTGGGCATGGTCGAAAAGATCGAGCCGAGCGCACCGGTACAGGGCCGAGCCTACGAACGACGCAACCTGCGCCTGCCGATCACCATCGAAGACGCCCTGCAGCACATGGAAGACTGCGAAACCGTGCAGCGTTACCTGGGCAAGCAATTCGTTCAGGGGTATGTGGCAGTCAAGCGTGCCGAGCATGAAAACTTCAAGCGTGTGATCAGTTCGTGGGAACGCGAGTTCCTGTTGCTTAGCGTCTGATCGCCAGGGGGCGCCCTGCGCCCCTGTGCACCGAACCGAAAGAACAAGACCAACGAGGTGTCGACATGCGTCATCTGCAAGCCCTGATTCCTGCAGCATTCACCCTGCTGTTCGGTGCGGCCGCCCAGGCCCAGCCTACGGTCAGCGTCTACAACTGGACCGACTACATCGGTGACACGACACTGGCCGACTTCCAGGCCAGCAGTGGGATCAAGGTCATCTATGACGTGTTCGACTCCAACGAAACCCTGGAGGGCAAGCTGCTCGCCGGCCGCACGGGCTACGACGTGGTAGTGCCGTCCAACCACTTCCTTGCCCGCCAGGCCAAGGCCGGGGCGTTTCTACCGCTGGACCGCAGCAAGCTGCCCAACTGGAAGCACCTGGACCCTAAACTGCTCAAGCAGCTCGAGCAGAATGACCCAGGTAACACATATGCCGTGCCGTACCTGTGGGGCACCAACGGCATCGGCTACAACGTCGACAAGGTCAAAGCCGTGCTGGGCATTGACCACATCGATTCCTGGGCGGTCCTGTTCGAGCCTGAGAACCTGAAAAAACTCAAGCAGTGCGGCGTGGCGTTCATGGATTCGCCCGACGAGCTGTTCCCGGCCATGCTCAACTACCTGGGCCTGGACCCGCGCAGCGAAAAGCCGGCCGATTACGCCAAGGCCGAAGCACGCCTGCTGGAGTTGCGCCCTTACATCACTTACTTCCATTCCTCCAAGTACGTGTCGGACCTGGCCAACGGCGACATCTGCGTGGCCTTCGGCTATTCCGGCGACGTGTTCCAGGCCGCCAACCGCGCGGTGGAGGCCAAGAACGGCGTGAAGGTGGCCTACAGCATTCCCAAGGAAGGCAGCAACCTGTGGTTCGACCTGCTGGCCATCCCGAAGGACGCCAACAATCCTGAGCAGGCCCTGGCCTTCATCAACTATCTGCTGGACCCCAAGGTGATTGCCAAGGTCAGTACCACCGTGGGTTACGCCAACGCCAACCCAGACGCCAAGGCGTACATGGATAAAGCACTGGTCGACAACCCAGAGATCTACCCACCCCAGGAGGTGCTGGACAAGCTGTACATTTCCAGCACGCCGAGCCCGGCGATCATGCGCGTCATGACCCGCTCCTGGAGCAAGATCAAGTCCAACCGCTGAGCCGAGACCGCGCCATGCCCTTCGATACCCAACACACCGCATCGTATTACGCTGCCACCGCGCGTCATACGACGCCCTACCCCAGCCTCGACGGCGAACTGACGGCCGATGTCTGTGTGGTCGGTGGCGGCCTGACCGGGGTCAATACTGCGCTTGAGCTGGCTGAGCGCGGCCTGTCGGTGATCCTGCTCGAAGGCCGTCGCATCGGCTGGGGCGCCAGCGGACGTAACGGCGGCCAACTGATCCGCGGCATCGGCCATGACGTCAGCGGCTTTGCCCGCTATGTCGGGCAGGACGGGGTGCGCTACCTCAAGCACGCTGGGATCGATTCGGTGGCACTGGTGGCCAGGCGCATCGAGCAATACGGCATTGCCTGCGACCTGCGCTGGGGGTTTTGCGAGCTGGCCAACACCCCAGCCCAGTTCGCCGCCTTCAAGGATGAACAGCGCGAGTTGGCCGAACTGGGTTACCCACACGAAACACGCCTGGTGGCCCCGGAGCAGTTGCACCAGATCGTTGCCAGCGACCAGTATGCGGGCGGGCTTGTGGACATGGGCTCTGGCCACCTGCACCCGCTCGACCTGGTCCAGGGGGAAGCGCGTGCCTCCCACGGTCTTGGCGTGCGCATCTTCGAGCAGAGCCCGGTGCTGCGCATCGAGCACGGCGCCACAGTGACCCTGCACACCGCACGCGGCAAGGTACGCGCGCAAAGCCTGGTACTGGGCTGCAACGCCCACCTCGATGAACTGGAACCACGGCTGAGCGGCAAGGTGCTGCCCGCAGGCAGCTACGTGGTGGCTACCGAGCCACTGCCCGAGGCTGTCGCCCAGGCACTGATCCCACAGAACATGGCGATGTGCGACCAGAAGGTCGGCCTGGATTACTACCGCCTTACCGCCGATCGCCGCTTGCTGTTCGGCGGTGCTTGTCACTATTCAGGGCGGGACCCCAAGGACATCAGTGCCTACATGCGCCCCAAAGTAGTGAAGGTGTTCCCGCAGCTGGCCGATGTGCGTATCGACTACCAGTGGGGCGGTATGATCGGCATCACCGCCAACCGCTTCCCTCAGGTCGGGCGGTTGAGCCAGCACCCGAACGTCTACTACGCCCAGGGTTATTCCGGGCATGGCCTGAACGTGACGCACTGGACGGCCAAGCTGCTGGCCGAGAGCATTGCGCTGGGCCACAGCCAGGGGCTGGATGTGTTCAGTGCAGTACCTCACCTGACGTTCCCGGGCGGCAAGGCGCTGCGTTCGCCCCTGCTGGCGTTGGGGATGTTGTGGTACCGATTGCGGGAGGTACTGGGCTAAGCCGGCCCACCTTAGGCGAGCCGTCGGCGGGCAACCGTGCGGCGGCAATCTTACTACCAACTTTAAATAACCATTGTAAGCTGTTGATTTATAACATTTATTTAGATGTTTTCTCGAAACAGCATTAAGTTGCCTTTCACTGCCTTCAACCTCTTACTGGCACGCATCTTCAGAAATTTCACGGCATAGCCCCCCAACTGCTGCGCACCTGCTAGCGTTGTTCTGGCCCCCTCCTGATGGATGCCCCTAACATGAAATCACTGCCTCGCATCACCCTGCTGTGCGCTGCATTGCTCGCAGTGGCGGCCTGTTCCAGCAACCGGGTAGACCCGAAAGACTATTCCGGCTTTCTCAAGGACTACAGCCGACTGCAGCCGGCCGAAAGCCCCTCCGGCGCGCCGGTGATGCGCTGGATCGACCCGAAGGTCGACCCCAACCAATACACCCAGATCTTCATCGAGCCCAGCCAGTTCTACCCCAAGCCGCAACCGACGCCGGTCATTTCGGCGCAGACCCTGCAGGAGATCACCCGCTACTTCAATGAAGCCCTGCGCCGCGAGATGGGCAGTGTACTCACCCTGGCCAAGGCCCCTGGCCCGGGCACCATCGTGGTGCGGCCTGCCATCACCGCTGTATCCACCAGCAATGAAGGGCTGAAACCTTACGAGGTGATCCCAATCGCGCTGATTTCGGCAGGCGTGAACACCGCCATGGGCGGGCGCGACCAGGAAGTGGACGTGGGTGTGGAAGCCGCCTTCCTCGATGGCGCCAGCCAGAAAGTGCTGGCGCAGGTCGTGCGCAAGGGCACCGGCAAAGCGCTGGAGAATGACACCCAGAAGCTGACGCTCAACGACGTCAAGCCCGTACTCGACGGCTGGGCCAAGGACATGCGCGCCAGCTTCGTGGCACTGAAGCAGAAAAACCGCTGAGCCTGTTCGGCGGCTGGCAGGTCAGCATTCAACGAATGCGACAGCCAGGCCGCCGCGCGAGGTTTCCTTGTAATTGGCGTGCATGTCGGCGCCGGTATCGCGCATCGTGCGGATCACCCGGTCGAGCGAAATGAAGTGCTCGCCATCCCCCCGCAAGGCCATCTGTACAGCGTTGATCGCCTTGACCGCAGCGATCGCGTTGCGCTCGATGCAGGGCACCTGAACCAAGCCACCCACCGGGTCGCAGGTCAGTCCCAGGTTGTGCTCCAGCGCGATCTCGGCGGCATTTTCCAGCTGTGGCGGTGTGGCACCGAGCACCTGGGCAAGGCCGGCGGCGGCCATGGCGCACGCAGAACCCACCTCCCCCTGGCAACCGACCTCGGCGCCGGAAATGGACGCGTTCTTTTTGCACAGGATGCCGACAGCCGCAGCGGCAAGCAGAAAGTCCACCACATCGTCGTCACAGGGGCTGGGGTTGAACTTCATGTAGTAGTGCAACACCGCCGGAATAATACCCGCCGCGCCGTTGGTCGGTGCGGTGACCATGCGCCCGCCGGCTGCGTTCTCTTCGTTGACGGCCAGGGCGAACAGGTTCACCCACTCCATGGCGCTCAGGGTCGAGCCGATCACGTTAGGTTTGCCCAGCGCCTGTAGGCTGCGGTGCAAACGAGCGGCACGGCGCTTGACGCCAAGCCCGCCGGGCAGCGTGCCCTCATTACGCAGGCCCTGGTCAACGCACTCGCCCATGGCCGTCCAGATGCGCAACAGCCCTTGGCGCACGTCGGCCTCAGGGCGCCAGGCGCACTCGTTGGCCAGCATCAACTGGGCAACGCTTAGCCGGTGGGCCTTGCACAACGCCAGCAGCTCGGCGGCGCTGGAAAATTCGAAAGGCTGGCGTACCTCGTCCGCGGCTGGCCGGGGAGCATCGACCTCGGTCTGCTCGACGATGAAACCGCCTCCGATCGAATAGTACGTCTGGCTGAACAGCAGCCCGCCCTGCCCGTTGTACGCAACGAGGGTCATGGCATTGGGGTGATACGGTAGGCTTTCGTCCAGCAGCAGCAGGTCGCGACCGTACTCGAAGGCCAGCGGCTGGCTGCCATCGAGCATCAGGCATTGCTCCTCCAACACCTGGCGGATGCGCGGCTCGATGGTGGCCGGGTCGATACGGTCTGGCCACTGGCCCATCAAGCCCAGCAGACAGGCGCGGTCGGTGGCATGCCCTACCCCGGTGGCCGACAGCGAGCCGTACAGGCGCACTTCGATGCGGCTTACCTGTGCCAGCAGGCCACGGTCGCGCAACGCCTGGGCGAAGGTCGCCGCCGCGCGCATCGGGCCCACGGTGTGGGAACTGGACGGGCCGATGCCAATTTTGAAAAGGTCGAAAACACTGATAGCCATACTAATGCCTGACCGCACCGGCTTCGTGCGCCGCTGTACGGTTGTCTGGGGAAATTGAGCGATAGTGCGAATTTGCGCGATACTGCCCCGTTCCACGGAGGTTGACCAACGAAACCTCCTAAGCAAGGCTTTAGCGAAACTAAACGATGCGACGACAACTCAACGGCCAGATGTTTTTCTGGCTGCATGTCTTTTCCTGCGCGGCACGGCATTTGTCGTTTACCCGCTGCGCTGAAGAGCTGCACATCACCCCGGGCGCTGTCAGCCAGCAGATGCGCCAACTTGAGGAGCGCCTGGGCTATCGGTTGTTCCTGCGCCGGGCCCGCGGGGTGGAGCTCAGTGCCGAAGGCCAGCGCCTGGCACAGACGGTGAGCGACGCCTATGGCAGCATCGAGGCGGAACTGCTACGCCTGGATGCCGGTGAGATCCGTGGCACCTTGCGCCTGCGTTCGATCCCGTCGTTCCTGGCCAAGTGGCTGACTCCACGGCTGCCCCGCTTTCAGCAACGCTACCCGGACATCGAGCTACGCCTGGTGGCCGAGGACAGCGCACAAGCCTTGCACCCGGGCGACTTTGACCTGGCCATCGACCTGAACGATGGCAGCTACCCCGGCATGCTTTCGACGCCCTTGCTGGACGAACAGATATTTCCGGTCTGCTCTCCTTCGCTGCTGCGCGGCCGCCCGCCGCTACATGGCCCGGCAGACCTGGTGCACTACCCGCTGCTGCACGACATCACCGCCTGGCGGGGCAGTTCGGAATACGCCGAGTGGGAGTTCTACCTCGAAGGCATCGGTGCCGGCGGGCTGGATGTGCGCCGTGGCCATACCTTCAACCGCAACCACCTGACCATCGAGGCGGCGATCGCTGGCATCGGCGTGGCCATTGCGCGGCGCACGCTGCTCAATGACGAACTGGAACGCGGCGCATTGATCGTGCCCTTTGGCAACCCGATCGCCAACCACAAACGGTACATGGTGCATTACCCGCCGGGTGGGCTGAGCCAGCCCGGGGCGCGGGCGGTGCACGACTGGTTGGTGGAAGAAGCACGAGGCTTCAGGGGGTTGCATGCGTTGGGGGCCAGCGATCAATAAGCCTGCTTGCCGGTAAACGCATTGAGTGTGCGCACCAGGATCACGAAATCGAGCCACAGCGACCAGTTGTTGATGTACTCGATGTCCGAGTCGACGCGCTGGATCATCTGTTCGATGTCCTTGGTTTCGCCCCTGAACCCACGCACTTGTGCAAGGCCGGTCATGCCCGGCTTGATGTTGTGGCGGGCGAAGTAGTCGACGATATCCTGCGAGTACAGCGTGTCATGTTGCAGCGCATGGGGGCGCGGCCCCACCAGGGACATCTCACCGGTCAGTACATTGAACAGTTGCGGCAGTTCATCCAGGCTGGTGCGGCGGATGAAAGCGCCCACCCGGGTCAACCGAGGGTCATTCTTCTGTGCCTGTTTGACCACACCGTCATCCGGCTGATGCACATGCATGCTCCTGAACTTCCAGATACGGAAGGATTCACCCGTCCAGCCGGTCCGCTCCTGGCGGAAGAACACCGGCCCCGGGCTGTCGAGCTTGATGGCCAAGGCAATGGCCAGCAACACGGGTGATGCACACAGCACGATAACCGCAGCGAGCACACGGTCCTCGAGGTTCTTGAGGAACAGGCTCATGCCAGTGAGCGGCGTTTCCGACAACGTCAGCACCGGTATCCCGGCAATCTCGCGCACACTGTGGTTGATCAGGCGCAGTGAAAAGATATCAGGCACCCAATTCACTGCAATGCACTTGTCAAGCAACTTCAGGTAGACATCATTAATCACTTCCGAACCGCCCAGCGGGGTAACCAGATAGACCGTCCTGATCGCATGCTGGGCAATAATTTCATCCAACTTTGAAATATGCCCCAATACCGAAAGGCGCTGTTTTATTTCAGCGCTCTCTTTATGTTGCTCAGCAACTTCGTCAATCAGCACACACCCGACAACCCGTTCGCCGAACCACGGGTTATTACTGATCTTTTGATAAAGAAAGTTTGCAAGATCCCCGGCGCCGATAATCAGCGCATTGTCCAGGCGGGCATGGGCAGTGAAACGTTTTTGCACCTCGCGCACGGCATAGTGCAGAAACAGTTGAACGACATAACCAATGACGAACAACTGCCCCACCACCATCCGCGAATAGCTCTCGCTCTGCTTGGTGAGGAACGCCAGCACCACCAGAAAACAAAAGGTTGCCGACCAGGCCTTGAACAGCCTGAACGCTTTGATGGACAGCCCTACGTTAGTTCGGTAGATGGCGTAATGGTCGTAAATGACGGCCAATGCACCAATCAGCAACAGCAGCATGATGACGTAATCGGACGTGATATAACCGATTTGGTCGTAAATCAAATACCACGCCACCCCGGTCACTGCAATACCGTCAAGGCCCGCCTGAATGGCGTTACTCACGCTGCTTCTGCGCTGGAGCAAAGAACGACTGCTTCTGGGTTCGAACACCATTCTCAGACCTCGTGACAGTAAGCGCAGCACGTACATTTCACGTAATCAGAACAATAACAACACCCACTCTTTACATAGACCGAACGGGGCTTTGCCGTTACCTGCGTGAACACAGTTGATATCACTGTAGCAGTACTCTGCCTGCTGCGCGGCCCAATTCACCTGTGCCTTCGGTTTTGGCTGTTTCCCCGCCTTTTATCTTCGCCGCCAGGGGCAGGCCTTGGGCTGAACATCCCTGTACGCAGCAGGAACATCGGGTTACCGACCACATAGCGCATGAACAGCCGCCTCGGCTCCTTCACCAGGCGAAATACCCACTCGCCCCCCAGACGGCGCAACCAACCCGGTGCGCGGGCAACCTTGCCACCGAGAAAATCCAGGATTGCCCCGCCACAGACAATCAGGCACGGCACGCCACTGGCGGCCAACCTGGCAGCGACAGCTTCTTGCTTGGGCATGCCCATGCCCAGCACGATCAGTTCCGGCTGCAGCGCCTGCGCCAGGGCCAGGTAAGTGTCAACCTCGGCAAAACCATCGTGCAGCGACACCGGTTTTACGCCCCACAGCGCCTCGCTGCGCGCAGCCGCGGCGGACAACGCAGGTTCCTGTGTGCCCCAGAAGGCGACGCGCCGACCCTTGTAGCGCGCCAGCAATCTGGGAATAAAGTCTGTACCGTTCATGTTGAGCCCTGGTGCCAAACCGATGCGCCGGTACAAAATTGCCATGCCCGAACCATCGCGCAAGAGGACGTCGGCAGCCGCCAGCGTTCGGCAGAACTCGCCATCGCCTGCCACAAGGTTGAGGGCATGGGCATTGACGAAACCCAGCACGGTTGCACGCTCTGGCGTTGACAAGGCTGCCAGCAACCGCTGTTCATCGGCCGGGTCATTGACCACCTGCACGTTGTCCAGCACGGTGTTCCAGCGTGTTTGCCACAGCTGCTCGCCCATCAGTCATCGTCCCGCTTGGCCCGCACCCATTCGACCTGGCGCTTGATCAGGAACCCCACATACAAGGGGATCTTCTTGGCCGCGTACAGCGGCGCGTAGAGCAATACCGAAAACGGGATAACCTCCCTTGAGAACCGCCCCCATGCCAGCAGTATTGCGCTCCCGAGCAGGGCCAGCGCACAGGTGGCGATCAGCGCCGGCAACAGGATGCCGAACACTGCCCAGGCCAACCACGACAGCGTGAAGATGGCCATCAGGGCCAACGTCAACAAAGCCAGCGGTGGCACCAGCAGGTCCAGGGCCATAGCCAGCAACAGCCCGTTACCCTGACTGACTGAGGTTGCGATCAGTTTCGGCCCTTCGCTCAGTAGCACACCCAGGTGCCCATGCTCCCAACGCGTTCGCTGGCTGCTCAGGCCCTCCTGGCTCAGCGGGAACTGGCTGGTCACCTCGGCAAGCGGGCAAAACAGCGGCGGTTTCCCGTTACGGCAGAAATCCAGGCCCAGCTTGAGGTCCTCGACCAAATGACCGCTGGCCAGGTTGGCGGTGGCCAGCTCCTGCCAACGGAACGCCATGCCGGTACCCATCAGTTGACAAGGCAGGCCTGCACGCGCCCAGCCCCGGGGTCGCACCAGGTTCTTGACCCGCCAGGCGAACTCGGCCACCTGTACCTTGAGCCCGGCGCCGGGCGGTGCACGCATCAGGTCCAGCGCTTGTGCCGGGCGTGCCGTGGCCATGCAGGCCTGTGCCAGGTGCGCCAGGGAGCCGGCGCTCACCTGGCAGTCGGCGTCGATGATGACCACCACGTCAGGCGGGGCATTGGCCAGGTGCCTCACGCCATAATCCAAGGCATAGCCTTTGCCGCGCAGGTGCTCGTGCTGGCGCTCAAGTACCGCTGCCCCCGCGGAGCGTGCCAGCGCCGCCGTGTCATCCGTGCAGTTGTCCGCCACCACCAGCACTTGGTCGCCGTCCGCCAATTGAGCGCCAATGCTTTGCAGCGTCGGGACAATCCCGGCAGCCTCGTTATGCGCGGGCACCAGCACTGCCACGCGTGGCCTGGCAGCCGTGACCGCCGTGCAGGCGCGTGCGGGCAGGCAGGCCAGCAGTACCTGAACGAACAGCACCAGTACCGGCAGCAGGATAAGGACTGCCAGCGTGCCCAATAGCCATGCGATCAGGGTGATCATGCCGGCACCTTGAAATACTGGGCCAGCTTGGCCGCTTCGGTATCGATGTCATGGCGCTCCAGCACCCGCTGGCGCGCCGCCTCGCCCATGCGCTGCAGCACCTCGGCCGGCTGTTCCAGGCACTCGCCCATGGCCGCAGCCAGCTCATCCACTGCGCCGGCAGGGAACAGCCAGCCGTTTTCCCCGGGGCGCACCAGCTCGGGAATGCCCGCTACATAGGTGGTAAGGACCGGCCTGCGCAAGGCCATGGCTTCCATGATCACTACCGGCAGCCCTTCGGCAAAACTGGGCAAAACCAGGGCACGTGCTGCAAGGAGTTCTTCGCGTACCTGGGCGCTGCTGATCCAGCCGGTGATGCGTACCTGCGCCTGCAGCCCATGTTGGGCAATCAGCGCTTCGATCTGGCCGCGCATTTCGCCATCGCCCGCCAGCACCAGTTCGAACGCTACCGCCTGGGCGGCCAATCGGCGGGCCGCTTCGATCAACAGCAACTGGCCTTTCTGTTCGCACAGGCGCCCGACGCAAACCAGCCGCGGCGCCGTGGCCGGGTTATCGATCGCATCCTCATGAAAGCCCCGTTCAAGCCCGCAATGCACCACTTTCACCTTGGGCCAGTGCTCGTGCGCCACCCAGCGATACAGCTGGCTGCGCCCATAGGAGCTGACTGCAGCGACGAAGGCCGCGCGCCGGACCTTCTCTCCCAGGTGCAGGAACTGTGGTTTGTCGAACTCTTCCGGCCCGTGCACGGTGAAGCTATAGGCCGGCCCGCCGAGGGCACTGGCGAGCATCACCACCTCGGTAGAATTGGTGCCGAAATGCGCGTGTACGTGTTCGGCGCCGGATGCCTGTAGCCATTGCAAAACGCGGCAGGCCTCGGCCAGGTAGACCATGTGGTAAGGCAGCGAGCGGTCGGCGCGCCAACCCAGGCGCAAGGCCAGCCCCAGGCCCGCACAAAAACGCCGTGGCTGGGCCCTTAGTACCTGCCACAGGGGTTTCAGCAGCGCCGCCACGCCGCCCTGCAACACATAGTGGGTCTTCTCACGCTCAGCGATGTCTTCGCCGTCCTGCAACGCGCCGTCCCAGCCGCGCAAGGCGATGCGTTGGACCACCAGCCCCTGGCGCTCCAGCGCGAGGATTTCGCGACGGATGAAGCTGTGGCTGACTTTCGGGTACTGATTGATGAAATAGGCAATGTGCATAGAAATCCAAATCAATGCTGGCGAAAGTGAGGGCCACCTGTGCCCAGTGGCTATGTCAGGCTGTTGAGGGCTGACGGTGGCGTGCCGGCCGGCGAACTGAGGCTCAGTACCTCGTCATAGACCCCCAGCAGGTCCAGGGCCTGGTCGCTGCACAAGGTGATGCTGTGCTTGAAGGTGTTGCGATGCTGCCGGTAGCGCTCAGGGTGCTCGAGGATCTCGGCCAACGCGGCGCGCAGGTACTTTTCGTTGGCGCTCAGGGGGATGAGCGTGCCATTCACGCCGTCGACGATGTCCTCCACCGTACCGCCTGCATGGGTGCTGATCACCCAGACATCCCGCACCAGCGCTTCGCGCACGGCCAGGCCAAAGGTTTCCTTGGACTGGGTGGGGAACAGCAGCACATCGATGCCGGAGAAAAACTCATCCATGTTCGCCTGGGTGTAGCCAGGCACGATGCTGACCGGGCCGGGAATCTTGATGCTGTGCCGGTTGAACGAGCGAAAGCCCAGGTGCAGCAGGTTGTCGACGACCTTCAGCTCGTAATCCGAACGCGGCAGCGAAGCGAATGCCCGGGCGATGACGTCGATGCCCTTGATGGTCGCGTTGCCACCGACGAAGCCAAACCGGATGGTCTTGCCTGGGTGCCGCTGGTAGCCAGCCGCAGGCGGCAGGATGCCATTGCGGTTGACGCGGATCCTGGCGGCATCGAAGCCATTGGCGATGTACAGGTTGCGGCAGAACGCACTGGGCGCCAGCAGCAAGTTGGCTTTCTCCAGCGTGCTGGCCAGCAGCTGCTGGCGGTACACGTTCAAGGCCGGGTCGTCCACGCACTGGGCGCAGATCTCGGCATGCACCGTGGTTTGCCCGCAGTAGTGGCCGTGGTTGTTGATCATGAACTGGCGTCCGCAGATCCACCAGGCATCATGCAGCGTCACCACGAACGGTATACCCGCCTGCTGGCAGCGGTCTGCCAACTGCACCCCCAGACCTTGGATCGAATGCAGGTGGACAAGGTCTGGCGCGACGCATGCCAGTACGGCATCGAACACTTCACTGGTGGCTGGGTTGTCGAAGTCTTCCCGGGCCGTGCGCGTATCCGGCAAGCCCATGCCCAGCACCGCCGCTGCGTGCGCCTCATACCTGAACAGGCTGTAGGGTTCGGCGTCGGAGGACGGCAACGAGGTGAAAATGAACTGCTGGAAAGGCGAAGCAGCCACCATCAGCCGCGCCATCTGCTCGGCGACCACCGTGGCGCCGCCGAAGCTTCTGGGGGCAAAGAAGATATTGGCCGACAGTACCCGACGTGTGCGGTCAGCGCTCAGCGCCGGGAAAATCTGGCTGAGCTGCTCGCGCTCCTGGCTTTCCACGCCCGGCGTGCTTTCCACGACGGTGACGTGCCGGGTACCCGCATCGCTCATGGCCATGGCCAGGGTCGGCGTCGAGGCGATGGCGCGGTCACAGCACAGCAACGCCCGCTGGTACAGGGCCACGGCCGCCATCAGGCTGTGAATGACCTCGGCGCTCAATTCGCCCACGTCATTGCGCTGGCAGTATTGCTGCGGGTCGAAGATCTGTTCGTCGCAATCCCAGTAGGAGGTGACCTTGAGACGCTTGGCCTCTTCGATCAACTGCAGCACCGGATCAAAGGCCGGGACCCGGTGGAAGATGACCGCCGCGCAGGTCTGCAAGGCATTCAGGCAGGCGCTGTGGTCGTGCCAGTCCACCGCCTGGCACCTGTAGCCCTGCCCGCGCAGCATGTGCCGCAGGCGGGCCGGCCGGCCCTGCAATGTCAGGCCGGCACCCACCTCGCTGATCAGTACCACTTCCCGCGGGAACAGCTCGCTGGCCGGAACGCTGGGGTCGGCCAGGGGCAGGCTTTTGCGCTTGCTGTCGGCCGGCTTCCAGAGCAGGCTCGGCCCCTGCCTGAGGAACTCCCGGCAGGCCTTTTTCAACGTGGGATAGAGCCCGGCCTTGCGCAGGTAGGCGATAAAGCGCTGGTCCGCCCGTGGTTCACGGGTGAGCTGGCGGATGAATGCACTCGCCCTGGCACGCCAGCCCTTGCTGCTTGAAGGGCCACAGTCCTGCGGCAGCACCAGGGCACTGCCCAGGCGCTGGCGGTGCAGCTTCAACAGCTTGGCCGCGTCGCTGCCGGGTACCGCCGCGTCGACCTGGGCGAACAGGTCATCCAGCAGGGCATGGCGCCGGCGGTACATGGCCCGTTTCTTGGGGGCGATATCCTCGGCCGCACGCCTTGCGGGGGCCAGGGGGATGAGGAAGAAGTCCTCCGTTTGCGACGGTTGCGCCCCATTTTCCAGCCAGATGACGTCGTAGTTGGCCGCCAGGTCCTGAGCCTTGTCGGCGCCAAAGTACGGGTGGCGGTGGTGCCGGTAGGGGTCGGCGACCGCCAACACCTGCGTTGCCCCTACCGTTCTGGCCAGGCACTTGATGGCCTCGATCAGCAGGCTGCGCGGGCGCAGGCCTTCAAAATCCTTGGTCAGGTCCCGGTAGATGTTCAGCGACGTCTCGCTGTCGATGCCTTTGTGTATCCCCTGAACCGCACCGATGAACAGGCTCAGCCCCTCGGCGCTGCGGCACAGGCTGAACGCCAAGGAGGCGACCCGCAGCTCGCCCTGGAACAGGTTCAGCACCAGCTCCCCTTCGCGCTTGAACCAGATCGGCCGGTCCAGCACCAGGGTGCACTGCGGGGAATACGCCGAAAGATCGCCCAGAACCCGCGACTGCTCGCGGCCCAGCAGCAACAACGAAGGAAACTGCTGCGTCACCACCTCGTAGTGCGACGCCACCACGCTCAGGCGCTGCGGTGCCTCCCACTGCTTGCTGACGTAGGGCCATTGCACCACGCCAATGCAGTCGACCCCGAGTGCGGCAAAACCGTCGCGACCCAGCGAACGCTCCATGCGCTGCAGGAAGACCTCCAGCGCCGAGCGGTGCCGGGCCATCAGCAGCAGCAGCTTGAACTTGTTGTTCAACGCTCGCGGCGAGTAGCCGGGTTGCAAAGTGAGCAGACTTTTCACTAACGACCTGAAGATCATCGACATCTCACTTGTATTCGATCAATAGCGTCTTGCTGGCAGTGAACCTGTCCAGCAGAAACTTGACCTGGCCAACCATCTCAGGAAATTTGGCAAGCACGAGGAAAATGCCTTGCACGCAATTCACCCGCCTCGACCTGCCGGCGCGGCGGGCCAGCCTCACGGCCTGCAGCGGGTAGATCAACAGCAACAGCAACCCCCAGGCACCGAACAGTACACACCCAAGCAGGGTGGCCAAGGGAATGCTCAGGCCCCACAACCAGGCACGACGCGACTCGCGCTGCCAATGCCGCTCGGGCGGGGCGCCGTGCAAGTACGCCCCTTCGGCGAAGGCGTACCCGCCCCGTACTGTCCGTCGCCACCACTGGCTGAAACGAGTCATGGCAGCGTCGTGCAAGGTCATCTCGGCATCTAACCGCCAAATCTTCCAGCCCTGGGCACGCAAGCGGACGCACAGCTCGGGCTCTTCTCCGGCAATCAGCCCCGGGCGAAAGCCAGTCACCGCCACGAATGCCTCGACACGCATCAGCGCATCGCCCCCACACGCCTTGGCTTCGCCGACCGGCGTGTCCCATTCCAGGTCGCACAGCAAGTTGTAGACCGACCGTTCGGGGAAGCGCTCGCGCCGCCGACCACACACCACCGCCACCTCCGGGTGGGTATCGAGAAACGCCTGGGCACTGGCCAGCCAGCCAGCCACCACTTCGCAATCGCCATCAACGAACTGCACATGGCGCATGCTGGGCAACAACTGTTGCAAGCGGGTAAAGCCTTCGTTGCGTGCCCGCGCCGCGGTGAAGGGTTGCGTCATGTCCAGCGCCAGCACGTCGACGCCATGGCTCAGCGCACGCGGCACGGAACCGTCGGTAGACCCCGAATCGACGTACACCACCTGGTCAGCCTGCCCCGCCAGCGATGCCAGGCAGCGCTCCAGGCGCAGGCCTTCGTTCCGCCCGATGATCACCACTCCGATACCTGTCACCATGCGCCTCACTCACCCACCCTGAACGCCCTATGCCCACTCCCCGGCCGTGTTGCCCGGGTCATGTGTACTCGGCTGTTTCGCTGTGTTTGCGCACCTTGATGGTGGCCGGCACGCCGACCGCCAGCGAGTTGTCCGGCACATCGATCAGGACCACGGCGTTGGAGCCGATCACCACGTTGTCGCCGATGCGAATGTTGCCCAGCACCTTGGCCCCGGCCCCGATATCGACGTTGTTGCCAATCACTGGCGCCGTGGGTTCGCTGACATTCTTCAACCCCACCACGACCCCGTTGCGGATGCGGCAGTCATCACCGAAGCGGGCATAACCGCTGATGACGATGCCGCCAAAATGGTCGATGACGAAATTGCGCCCCACCTGCACCTCGCAGGGCAACTCGACCCCGGTGATGATCTGCACGAACTTGAACAATACCTTGTAGACCAGCGAGAACAGCTTGCGCAGCAACGCCGGGCGCACGCCATAGCGCCAACGGCCAAAGCGATACACCAGCATCACCCAGAAGCCCTGGGCGCCCCAATCTCCACCGTGTGCACGCAGGTCCGCGCGAATATTCTCGAACATGGCTTTTCCTACCGTGTGGGCTGGCTTGCGAACCGGGTCTTGAACAGCAACGACCAGGTGGCTCGGGTATGCTGCCAGCAGGCCTTGATGGCTGCCCGGCCACGGCCTTTGAGCAACGCCTTGAACGCCAGCAGCAGGTCGCCCAGGCTGACCAGCAGCATGTGCAACGCAAGCCCTCCGGCGCCATGGTGCTTGCGAAAATAGAGCAGCTCGCTTTCGATCTGGTAGGCCGAGATCTGGCGGCTGGCAGCCTCCAGTTCGGCCACCGACTTGGAGCTTTCGCCACCAATGTGCACAACGGTGGTGTAGGGATAGAACACCACCTTCCAGCCGGCCTCCTTGACCCGCTTGCAGTGGTCGACCTCCTCGTAATAAAGGAAGTAACGCGAGTCGAACAACCCCACCTGGTCGAGCACTTCACGGCGAACCAGGTAGAAACACCCCGGCAGCCAGTCGCATTCACGTACTGAACCGTGGTCCCAAGCCATTTCATCGACCATCTGCAAGCCCGGGAACAGGCGGCCCAGCCCGGTCCGCGCAACGAATATGTTCAGCGGCGTCGGGAAATATCGACAGCAGGGCTGCAGGTCGCCATCGCGCCCTTCCAGGCGCACGCCAAGCACGCCGCAGTCAGGGTGGGCGTCCATGTAGGCGATGGTTTTCTCCAGGGTGTCGCTGGCTACGAAAGCGTCGGTATTAAGTAGCAAGGCGTATTTGCCCTGCAGATGGGCCAGCAATTGATTGTTGGCGCGGCCAAAACCGACGTTCTGCTTGTTACTCAACAGCAGTGCTTCGGGGCACACGTTGGCCAGGCATTCCAGCGAGTTGTCGGCAGAGGCATTGTCCACCACCAGGTAGCTCGCCAGCCGCTCGCTGCCAGCCCGACGCAGCGCATCGAACATGGGCTGCAGCAGTGACCCGGTGTTGAAATTGACCACCATCACATCGACCGGCTTTCTATCCATTGTTGCCGTCCCCAAAGAAGTACTGCCGCCTCACCGCCGCCAAGGTAGGTTCCAGCGCCGGGTCGAATGCGCCCTTGCGCTGCTTGACGAGGTCTATCCAGGGGTAACTGTTGCAACGCTCTTCAACCCGCCTGATCAACTCTTCGGTGGTACAGATGACCTTGGCCGGGTTGCCCCCTACCACCATGCCCGGGGGCACGTCCTTGGTGACCACAGCGCCAGCAGCCACCACCGAGTCAGGCCCGATGGTCACCCGCGGCATGACGATCGAGCCGTGGCCAACGAAACAGTTGTCACGTATATCAATGTAGCCCACAGAGTCCAGCTGCTTGCCGTAGCAGACCTCGATCAGAGCCACCACACCGTCATGGCCGATCAGCGTGCAGTCGGACAACCCCACGTTGCTGCCGATGCGTACCAGCGTCGGGTCGGTGACGCAGCACCCACAGTTGATGTGCACGTTGTTCCCGATGGAATGAAACTTGCCCCACCGCGCCAGGTAGGTGCCCCATTGCAGGGGCGTGGGGTTGCACAGTTTCCTGTACAGCGAGCTGCCTCGCCCGGTGGCGTTGACATAGTGGTGCAAGGCGCTCCGTAGCCATCCAAACATGCTGTTTGCCTCGTAAGTAAACCCTTCCTGGACTGTCCCTGAGGCGAACTCGGTCTCGTTCTTCTTGGTGCTGACCGCATCGCACTCAACCCTTGTTTTTTGGCGCCATCACTGCAGGATCAAGCTGTGCACACTCCTTGGCGGCTCATGTGACCGCACCACGGGTTGTCTTCATTTTCTCGTCGAGGTGGTCGGCCAGCCGCAGCGCGAACTGCAGCAGCGGCATTGTCGGGTTGGACGCACCGCTGGTGGCAAAGATGCTGCTGCCCGCCACGTACAGGTTGGTGGTGCCGAACACCTTGCAGTTGGTGTCGACCACGCCAAACTCCGGCGAAGCCGCCATGCGGGTGGTCCCCATATGGTGGGCATGGGGCTGTATTTTCAGGGGCAAGGCGGTGTCGTAAACGAAGTCGTTCAACTTGACGAAGCCAAGCCCCATGTCGGCAAACTGCTTGGCCAACTCGCTGCCGATGCACTTGATGGTGTGGCGGTCGTTGGCACTCAAGGCCCAATTGACGTTGACCTTGCTCACCCCCAGCGCGTCCTTTTCGCCCAGCAGCGAAATATGGCTCTGCACGTTCGGGAACTGCTCGATCATGGTGCTGATGACACCATCGCCGGGGCAACTGAACTTGGCCACGAACTCGATCTTGCTCGCCACGCCCATTTCACAGGCCAGGTTTTCCAGGAAGTGCTTGACCTCGGCGGTTCTGCCGTAGGTCCTGACATCGCTGAGCACGGCGGTGGTGACATTGCCTTTACCGGCGCGGTACTCGGCGACGAACGCATCGGTGGTGTAGTACTGGTGCTGACCGGTGTCCTGCCCGTCCTGCAGGATGAAGTTGCCCATGTCGATGTTCAGGTGCTCCATGAAGCAGCGCCCGGTCAGGCCGTCCGCGCTCACCACGCCTGCTGCCAGTAACGATTTGCTGTTGAGCAACTGCCGAGCATTCTCGATCGCCCCGGTAGCGAGGATGAAATGGGTGGCCTGCAGCGGTTGCCGGTGCAGGTCGTAGTCGGATACCTGCACCGCCGTGAGGCTGCCGGAGGCCTTGTCGAATT
Organism: Pseudomonas sp. NBRC 111131; assembly: GCF_001320525.1. Lineage (NCBI taxonomy): Bacteria > Pseudomonadati > Pseudomonadota > Gammaproteobacteria > Pseudomonadales > Pseudomonadaceae > Pseudomonas > Pseudomonas sp. NBRC 111131. The sequence continues at coordinate 139,414 of NZ_BCBH01000011.1, forward strand.
CAAGGTCCACGCAGTTGCAGTTGAGAAACACATCGAGCCCTGGCGTCTCGTTGAGCGCGGTTGCGTACTTTTGCGCAAAGCGCGTCGGCGGGCTCAGCAGGAAACGGTCGGCGTCGAAGTCACCGCCCTCCAACGCCGCATTGAGCGCATGAAATTCCGCGCCCTGGGGCAAGTCGACGATGTCCATGGCCGCCGGCAGGTAGCGTTCGATCTCGGCATAGGGGATGGGCCAGCCCGGCAAGTCGCCCGGTGGCGTGACCGCGAAGTCTGAGGCGGTGAAGGGCCGGCAGCGGCCTGCCCAATGGTTGGAGGTACCGCCGAGAAACCGCAAGCGCGTTTCCTCGGCATACAGCTCAAGGCCCGACGAGGTGCACTTGTACAATGCTTGCGAGCGCGGCGAATAGGCCTGGTCGCCGCCTTCGAGCAGCGCGACGCTCCAGCCGGCCGTCGCCAGACGCAAGGCCAGTGTGATACCTGCCGGCCCTGCACCCACGATGCAGAAGTCATAGCGCTCGCGCAGCACTTTCTGCGCCTGGTAGTCCTGGATCATGCCTGCTCGTTCCGGAAGTACTGGGAGGGCAGCACCCAGCCGTTGATCAGCACATGACCGACTGGCTCGGCGGGCTTGCGAGCAACCTCTGGCAGGGCGCCAAACACCGCTCCCCCGACCCCCAGCAAGGCGCAATTACGGAGAAAGCCCCTACGGCCCAAAAGCGGAGTACAAAACTTAAGCTTCCCCATGATCTCAAGACCTGTGCCATTGTTTTCTCAAGAATCCTAGTCACTTATCCGCGATGCGCTACCCTGCCCACCGCTGTGGCACTGCATTTGTGGAGGTGGCTTCAAAGCCAGTGGAAAAACCGCGTCACCAGTTCGCCGCAGATTGCCCCAACAACGACCATTGGGAGTACGACAAGCTCGCGCTTGATGTTCAGAATGCCTAGCTTGCGATTGACATAGACAATCAGTACCAGGGTAGGCAAGGCATGCAGGGCCACCCCCCAGATTGCGTAACGCGGCCCGCCGATGGCCAGCAGCACCGGCAACAGCACCCACAGCGAAACCAGCCGAATGATGTTGTCCATGGCCTGGTATTTGGTGTAGCCCAAGGCGATCCAGATCTGGTGCGTCAGGGTGTAGCGCAAGGTGATAAACGACAGCGAAAGGATCGCCAGCATCGTGCCTGCCTGGGCATAGCGGGCGTCGTACATCCAGCTGATCAGCAGTGGGCTTGCGGTCAGGAACACGCCACAGACGAACAACATGACCAGGTCGACCAGCAGCTTGAAACGGTCGTACAGCGTCTTCAACCGTGCAGGGTCGCCGTCCCGGGTGGCTTCGCTGAACGCTGGCAACGCCACTGCGCCGAACAGCTTCATCAGCCCGGTCTGGATCGAGCCGAGGATCAGCACGGCAATCGAATACACGCCCAGCTCCGCCACCGTCATGCTGGCCCCAAACCAGATACGGTCGCCATACATGGCCAGCACCCCGACGATCGATGACAACAGGATCCATCGGCCGAAATTGACCAGCTCCGTCAGGGCGGTGCGGTCCCACTGCAAACGGTTGCCCGGCCCTTGCAGGGCGGTGTGGCCCAGCACCGTGCCGGCCAGTGCGGCAATCACCCCAGCGGCCACCAGGGACCAGATCGAGCGGGTAAACCAGCCGATGACCAGCATGACCACCAATCCGACGAACTGCGATGCCAACTCCACCAGTACCACGCGTTTCTGTTGGAAAGTACGCACCGCCACATCTATCTTGGTCGACTGGAAACCCCAGATGATTGCCTGCAGCCCGGTGACCGCCAGTACCAGCGGCAGCTCCGGTGCGGCGTAGGTGGAACCAGCCGGCCACAGATTGGCCAGTTGGCTGAACCAAGCGCCCAGGGCCAGCAGCAGCGTCAGCGCGAACAACAGGAAGCCGCGCAGAATCTGTACGGTCCAGGCGGTATTGAGAAACAACGGGTCGTCGCCCCTCGGGCTCTGAATGATGTTCTGCCGCAAACCGACATCGGACAGCAAGTGAAGGAGCACGGAGACGGTGGTGGCAATGACCATCACCCCGAACATTTCGGGTAACAACAAACGCGCCATGATCAGGTTGCCGCCCAGGCGCATCACCTGTGAGGCCAGCAGCGACACCAGGTTCCAAGCCCCGGCGCCCAGCGCACGCCTGCGAAGACTACCGGCTGCTGACACATCAATCGACGGCATGACTTCAATCTCTGACTGAATGGCTAGAAGTCACTATAGTTTCATTTAGCCATGACGCTAGCCGTCGTCCACCGAGGGATAGGTGCCTGAGCCCATGCCAGAACAATTCCGTGCACTGATCGTCATCCTGTTTGTCGCAACCGTCGTGTTCTTTCTTGCACGGCGCCCCGCCACAGACCTTATCCCTGACCGAGACTTCAAGCGGCGCCGCAACCTGTGGTTCCTGATTACCCTGCTGGCGTTCTTCTCGTTCAGCTTCTGGGTCTACACGGCGGCAGCCGTGATCACGCTGTTCCTGGCCAGGCGCCGCGAGCACAACGCCATGGCCCTGTTCTTCATGCTGCTGTTCGCCATCCCCCCCGCCTCGGTGGAGATTCCCGGCTTTGGCGTGATCAATTACCTGATCGAGCTGAACCATATACGCATCCTGACGGTGTGCATTCTGCTGCCCACGGCGCTGGCCTTGAGCAAACAGAGCGAAACCGTACGCTTTGGCCGCACCTTGCCCGACAAACTGCTGGCCGCGAGCCTGGTACTGATGACCCTGCTGTACCTGCGCGACACCACGGTCACCGACACCCTGCGCCAGGCGGTCTCGCTGTATATCGATGTGTTCCTGCCGTATTACGTTGCCAGCCGCGGGCTGAAGACCCTCGACGATTTCAAGGATGCCCTGCTCGCCTTCGTCCTGGCCGCCTTCCTGCTGGCGATCATTGCCGTAGCGGAATTCGCCCGTCACTGGCTGCTGTACAACGGGCTGATCAGCGCCATGGGCGTGAAATGGAGCATGTCCAGCTACCTCAGCCGTGGCGGCTCCTTGCGCGCCAGTGCCACTACCGGCCAGGCCATTGCCCTGGCCTATGTCATCAGCGTGGCCATTGGCATGTTCCTGTTCGTGCAAGGCTACGTGCGCAACCGCCTGCAACGCTACATGGGCGCCTTGCTGCTGGCCGCAGGGCTGGTCGTACCGCTGTCTCGCGGGCCCTGGATTGGCGCCGGCGTGATCGTTGCCGTGTTCATCGCTACCGGCAAAGGCGCAGTCAAGCGCCTGACCCTGCTCGCCTGCGCCGGCCTGCTGGCGTTGCCGCTGCTGGCGGTATTGCCCGGCGGCGAAAAAGTGCTCGACCTGCTGCCATTCGTCGGCAACCTGGAAAAAGAGAACATCACCTATCGCCAACGGCTGCTCGACAACTCGTGGATCACCATCCAGCGCAACCCCTTGTTCGGTTCGTTCGATTTCCGCAGCACCCCGGAAATGCAATCGATGATCCAGGGTGAAGGCATCATCGACATCGTCAACAGCTACATCAGCCTGGCGCTGCGCTTCGGGCTGGTTGGGCTGGCCCTGTTCGTCGCCTTCTTTGCCAGTGTGCTGTGGAGCATCTTCAAGGCCTTGCGCACCTTCCCCGACAAGGAGGACGAACACCGACGGCTGGGACGAACGCTGTTGGCGACGCTGATCGGCATCCTGGTGATCATCTTCACGGTCAGCAGCATCACCGTGATCCCCGTGGTGTACTGGTCGGTAGGCGGGCTAGGCATGGCCTATGTGCAGATGGTGCGCAGGCTCAGGGCCAGCGAGAGCGCAGCACTTGCCACCCCCGGCCTTCTGACCCGGTAATGCCCATGACCTTTTCCCTTTTGCGCCCGCTGCTTCGGGGCTGTGCCTGCATCGGCCTGCTGCTACCGCTGGCCGGCTGGGCTTCGGACTGGACCGTCACGGTCGATGAGCAAAGCGGCTTGCCCACGCTGACCCGCGGCGGCGGTCCTGCCATGGTCGCCAGGTTCGACTTCTGGGGCGCCGACTGGAGCTGGACAGGCTTTGGCACGGCGTTCAAGGTCAACGGCCCGTACAACTACAGCCTTACCGGCAAGAACCCGCAACTGGATTTTGACCTGGCGGCGGACATCAGCAAGCCCCAGGCGCAGACCTTGGCCTGGGACTTCACCTTGAACGCCCACAGCCTGAAAAGCGGCGTGATGGGCGGAGGCATGGTGTTCCGCTTCGACCCTGCGTTGTTTGCAGGTGACATGGGTGAACCGGTACTGCTGCCAGGTAATCGGGGCTGGTCCTGGGGTAAAGCTGAACGGCGCATCGAGCTGCGTTTCGAGCCCGCGCTGGCGAACGTGTATTTCGAACGAGGCGACCCATCCGAGGTACGCGCCTTTTTCTACACCAACCCCATCACGCCTGGTCGACAGCAGATCAAGGCGGTGTTGAACATGACCGGCGACATCGCGCCCGGCCCTACGCCGACCGAACGCTTCGGCCTGGCCGACCCCAACCAGTGGCCAGACGACCAGCTCGACTGGCGCACTGCACCGGTGGACCTGTCGTTTCTCAATGCGCCAGAAAAACCGGCCGGCAAACGCGGTTTCGTCAAGGCTGCAGGCGAGCAGCTGCAGTTCGCCGACAACACGCCAGTGCGTTTCTGGGGTACCAACCTGTCGGCCTACGCGCTGTTCAACACCCCCGACGACGAGATCAAGCGCCAGGCAAGGCGCCTCTCTGAACTGGGCTTCAACCTGGTGCGCCTGCATCACCATGACTCGCCCTGGGTAAGCCCGAACATCTTTGGCGACGTCAAAACCCTGCGCAATACCCAGCAACTGAGTGAAGCCTCGCTGCGCAAGCTCGACTGGTGGATCAAATGCCTCAAGGATGAAGGGGTGTATGTCTGGCTCGACCTGCATGTGGAGCGCATCGTCACCCGCGATGACGGCATCTATGCCTTCGACGAGCTGGCCAAAGGTGAGCAGTATGCCGGTATCAAGGGCTATGCCTATGTGAACACCACCCTGCAGCAGGCGATGAAGCGTTTTGCCGAGCAGTACCTCACCCACGTGAACGCCTACACGGGGCTTGCATACAAGGATGAGCCGGCAATCGCCGCCGTGTTGCTTACCAACGAAAACGACATCACCCAGCACTTTGGCAATGCCCTGCTGCCGGACAAAGGTGTGCCCAAGCACAACCGGCTGTTCATGGACCAGGCCAAAGCCTTCGCAGCGCGCACCGGCCTGCCCGCAGACAAGACCTGGCGCGCCTGGGAGCCAGGCCCGGGCAAGCTGTTCCTCAACGAGCTGGAACACCGTTTCAATGTCGACATGATCGAGCACCTGCGCACCCTGGGGGTTCAAGTCCCGATCGTGACCACCAGCACCTGGGGCGGCAATGGCCTGGCTGCGTTACCCGCGTTGACCGCAGGCAACGTGATCGACGCCCACAGCTATGGCGGCATCGGCCAACTGGAAAAGAATCCGCTGACCAGCGACGGCATGATCAACTGGCTTGGCGCGGCCCAGGTGCTGGGGATGCCGATGACCGTCACCGAGTGGAACGCCGAACCCTTCCCCCTGCCCGACCGCCACTCGCTGCCGCTGTATGTGGCCGGTACCGCTGCCCACCAGGGTTGGGACGCGATCATGCAGTACGCCTATAGCCAGCAGGCCTTCATTGAAGGCTGGCGCAGGGCCGACAACTGGAATGCCTACAACGACCCGGCAATGATGGCCACCCTCCCCGCCGCAGCCTTGCTCTACCGCCGCGAGGATGTGCGCCCGGCGCAGACCCATTATGTGTTTGCGCCTGGCCCTGAAACGTTGTTCAACCGCGCCATCACCCCGGGCAACTCGGTGCTGTTGCGCACGGCAATGGAAAAGGGCCGGTTGCAGATTGCCCTGCCGCAAACACCGGCGTTGCCCTGGTTGCAGCCCGCTGCCCTCCCCGGCGATGCCCAGGTGCTGCACGACCCGGACCAGTCACTGCTGGCGGCTGATGCCACGTCGTCGACCAGCGACACCGGTGAGCTCAGGCGCAACTGGCAGCAAGGCCTGTACACCATCGACACGCCACTGACCCAGGCCGCCACCGGCTGGCTGGGCGGGCAATCGCTGAGCCTTGCCGATATAAACGTACAGCTTAAAACCGCCTACGCCAGCGTCGTGGTGCAAAGCCTCGAGGCCAAGCCGATCAACCAGTCGCGCAGCCTGTTGATTTCACTGGGCAGCCGCGCTGTGCCCAGGCCGGATGACATGACCCCCTTCCACGTCGAGCCCCTCGAAGGGCGCTTGAGCATCAAGGCACCCGCTGGCCTGCACCTGTATGCCCGAAGCGCCGACGGGCAGGCGAAGAAACTGGCATCGACCTACAAGGATGGCCACTACCTCATCACCTTCGACGCACAGCACATGGCCAATTGGCTGTTCTTGAAATAGCCATCTAGAGTCAAAGCCAAGGCACCCATGCTCCACGCCGGCCAAGGCCACTTAAGCCACGGGATTACTGATTTCCAGGCATTCGACGCTGCTTCTGTTCCAGGAGGATTGGATGAAGTACTTGGTTGTCGGCGGTGCAGGTTACATCGGCTCACACATGGTCAAGCACCTGATGGCGGCCGGGCATGACGTGGTAGTGGCCGACACCGTGGCCACGGGGCCGAACATCGAATGGGTCGAACTGGATATTGCCGATGCCCAAGGGCTGGATGCGCTGTTCGCCGACTACACCTTCGATGCGGTCTTTCATTTCGCCTCGTTCATCCAGGTCGGTGAATCGGTCAGCGACCCCGCCAAGTATTACCAGAACAATGTCGCAGCGACCCTGACCCTGCTTGAGGCGATGGTGCGCGCAGGTATCGAGTGCCTGATCTTCTCCTCCAGCGCCGCCGTCTATGGTGACCCGCAATACGTGCCAATCGATGAACAGCACCCCAAGGCGCCCATCAACCCCTATGGGCGCAGCAAGTGGATGGTGGAGCAGATGCTGCAGGACTTCGACCGTGCCTACGGGTTGAGGTCGGTGAGCTTGCGCTACTTCAACGCGGCGGGCGCCGACCCTGAGGGGGCTCTGGGTGAATGCCATGAGCCGGAAACCCACCTGATCCCGCTGATCCTGCAGGCGGCGTCTGGGCGGCGGGAAGCGATCACAGTATTTGGCCATGATTACGATACGCCGGACGGCACCTGCATTCGCGACTATGTGCATGTGGCGGACCTTGCGTCCGCGCACGCCCTGGCCGTGGATTATCTGCTGGCCGGAGGCGTCAGCACCGCGTTCAACCTCGGTAACGGGCTCGGCTTTTCGGTGCAGGAGGTCATCGATACCGCTCGGGTAGTCACAGGGCGGCCCATCGATGTGGTCGACGCACCACGCCGCGAGGGCGACCCCGCACGGTTGGTGGCCGATGCAGAACGGGCCAAGGCTGTGCTGGGCTGGCGGCCTCGGCATGCGTCGCTGGAGCAAATTGTGTTGCACGCCTGGCAATGGGAACGCCAGTACCCTTGGCAATGAGCGCGGCAAAGGCAGGCGTTGCCAGCCTGCCCTTGCACGAAGCCTCAGCGGCTCAATAATAGGTGCGCGGCTGCTCGTCGGCCTTGTTCAACACCGCGCCGATCAGGTTCGCCGTTGCCAGATGGTACAGGCAGTCCTCGATATCCTTCTTGCTGTTCATTCCGTTGGCGACCACCAGCAGCACGCAGTCGAACTTCGGCAGCACGGTGATCGCATCATCGGAGCTCAACAGTGGCGGTAGGTCGAAAATGCAGATGCGCGAGTCATAACGGTCGCGCAGCTCGGTGATCAGGTCGTCGACCTTGGGCGAGGACAGCATTTCAGTGGACATCGGAATCGGCTCACGCGTAGGCAGTACCACAAAACGCGGCAGCGTTGGGTTAACCAGCACTTCCTCGAGCCAGGCCTTGCCACTAAGCAGTTCGTTGAGCGCCTTTTCCATCGGCAGGCCCAGGCTGCTGCCAACCCGTGGCCGGCGCAAGTCGAAGTCCACCAGCAATGCCGTCTTGGTGGTGTGGTGGGCAATGCTCATGGCCAGGTTGACCGCCAGCACCGTCTTCCCCGCTTCGGGGGTCGGCGAGGTGATCGCCAGGGTGCGCCAGCCATTTTCTTCCATGGTCTGCAGCACCTGGGTGCGCAGCAGGTCAATGGCCCCGCTCAAGTTGGAGTTCTTGTTGTACGAGACGATCCGGTTACGCTCCAGGTGCTCCGCACGCAGCGGCACCACCTTGGTCTGCACGTAATCGAACTGCCCCAACGGTTCAGGCTTTTCCGCCACCAGCGGCGCCTTTGGCGTTTCAATGGGCGTGGGGGATACCTGATGAATGTTCTTTCCAATAGCCGGCGTAATTCTGTCCATCGCTGCATTCCCTATTCAAACCGAGCCATAGCTTTAAACAACAGGACGTCCAACGGCATGTAGAACAGATGGACGACCAGCATCAGCATTGCAACCAGCACCAACCCGGCGATGATCAGCAGCAGGCGCCACTTCCTGCGCTTAGCCAGGTCCGCCTGGGTGGGGATGTACGGCACAGCGACCAGCACACGCTTGCCCAGCACGTTCTCCAGGGCGCCAACACCGCGAACGCGCTGGTTGAGCATCTCCAGCAACATCACCAGGCCACCGCCTACGGCGGGAGCGAGCACCAGGCCAAGGGCGACGATCTTCTTGCGGTTGGGTTTGACCGGCTTTTCCGGCATCAGCGGTGGCTCCAAAAGCACGAAGCGCTCGGCCTTGTTCTCCTGTTCCAGGCTTTCGGTAATCTTCGCGCCCATTTCCTTGTTGCGGATTTCTTCGTACTTCTTGCGCGCGTTGTCGTGGTCACGCATCAGGGTGATCAGGCCACGCTCGACCTGCGGGGCTTGCAGGATGTCCGCCTCGTAACTTTCAATTTTTGCCGTCAGCTGACGTTTCTGATCAGCCAGGGAGGCGATGCGTGACTGCGCCGCTGCCATCTTGGTGCGCACCCTGGCGGCATCCAGGTTCAACGTTGCGGCAGCGGCAATACCCTTGTCGCCGGAGGCCTGCAGCAGCTCGATCTTGCGCTTGACTGCCTGCACATCGGGGTGCGCTTCCTTGTACCGGGTCAACAGGCGGGCATACTCGGCCTTGAGGCTGGCCAGGTCCTGCGGTTGGTCCACCGCGGCCGACCGGCTACCGGCCGCCGGGGTGGCCACGCCGGCATTGGCAGCCGACAGTTCCAGCTCGAGGTAACGCAGTTCCTCCTGAGCGGACTTATAGTCGCGGTCCACTTCGCGGAACTCCAGCTCTGCGCGCGACAGCATGCTCATGCGCAACTGCTGGTTCTCCGGCAAGGCATTGGCGTGAGCCTGCTTGAAATCGGCGAGCTGGTTTTCCAGGTCGGCCAGTTCGGCGCCCAGCTTGTTCGCTTCCTGGCTCAGGAATTCGGTGGTCTCGGTAGCCCGCTCGGTGCGCTGCTTGATGTTTTCATTGAGAAACAGCGTGACCAGTTCGTCAGCGACTTCCTTGGCAACCTCCGGGCGCTTGTCCTCATACGACACGGTAAAGGCCACCGTGGCCTCACCCCGCCCCTTGATGAAGGTGCTGAGCGTGGCGACCACGATCGCATTGCGCATCTGGTCGATCTTGTCGGTCTCGCTGAACTGCCTGCCCTTGTCGGCGAACAGGCTGTACTTGTCGATGATGCGCAGCAGGTTCTCGCGGGTCATGACGCGCTGGCGAATGACCTCGATGCGCTCGTCGGCGAAGCTGTTGTTGCCCGCCGACACCAGATCCGGGGATATCTGCTGCGACTCCACCAGGATGGTGCCGGTAGACTGATAGATGGGCGGCACACTGATTGCGACACCCACGGTCGCCGCCAGAATGACTACGATGCTCACCCCCAGCAACAAGGCACGGTCCTTGATGATGGCGATGTAATCTTTGAGGGAAAGCTCGTACTCGGACTTCATAGTGGCCACCCATGCAAGAGTCAGATGTCGGGGTATCTGTACGTCAGCGTCAGTCCAACAATTGTCGCTTCAGCATCTGGCAGGCCATTTTGCTGACGCTCCTTGTACATCAACGAGAAACGCAGGTCCCAGGCCCGCGAAAATTCCTGGCTGGCCCAGACACTGTAGGTCTGTAAGGTGTTGGGCGTTTGCCCTTTACTGTCCTGCCAGGACGCGTCGGCACCTATGCGGCGGGTTTCGGTGAGCAGGTAGCTCCAGGTGCCCCGCACCATGTCCAGTTGGGCAAAGCCGCCTTCGGCGTTGGCTACGGTGCTGCGCTCGGCGCTCAGGCTCGCCTCGTTGCGCGCCCCACGGTAGAACAGCGACAGCCCGCCTTCACCGCGCCGCCCACCGCCAGAGCCAGAGGTTTCGTTGACCCCTACGTGCATGGCCCCTTCCAGTTGTTCCGAGAACTGGTGCCTGATGCCGATGCTGGGGACATAGCTGTTGGTGGCAACCGCGGTGGTCGTATCCTGGGGTACATAACGCCGGGCCTCGAAACCGCTGATGATGTCGGTGCGCTCGTTCCAGGCGTAAGTCCATGACAGGTAGTTGGAATATTCGTCGTAGCCGGTCAGCGTATTGATGTCGTAGCGGGCATGGTTGTACCGGGCTTCGTTGGCCAAGGTACTGCGCTCGGTAACGGCGCTGCTCCAGTTGGCGGTCAGCGACGACATCTTCTGCGTGCCATCGGTGGTGACCACACCGGTATCCAGCACAGCGCCCGAGAGTGTCGAGCTCTCGTTGTACTGCGCCAGCAGGCCAAAACCACCCGTCTCGGTTTCGCGCTGCCAGCCCAGGCTCAGATTAGGGTCCTCACGGTCGTCGACCACCGACCGGTCGGATGACCGCAACAGGTGCATGCCCAGGCCCAGGCGCAGTTGGTCGCGGTCGAACTGGCCGATCAGGTTGTAGTCGGGCGCAATGATGGTACGCGTCACACCTTTCTCCTTGGACGTAAGGAGCAATGGGTTGCTGTCGTACTCGACAGTCGTGGGGACCACGACTGAAGACTGCCAATTGGCGGCGTAAGCCACCCCCGCCAACGGCATCATCATGATCGCCGTTGCAACACGCTTTGGTCGAAAAGTAGGCACTAGTTATTCTTAATTATTAGAAGAGTCATGGGACGACCAGCGTATCGCCAGCCTGGAGTTGGAAGTTGGTGGACATGTCTCGCCCAGAAACCAGATCCTTGTAGCGTACCGGCAGTACCTTTTGCGAAGGGCCGCTCCCGCGGATCACCTTGATGGCGCTTTCGTCAGCGAATTTGTCCATTCCGCCCGACATGCTCAGCGCCTGAAGTACTGCCGTAGGGCCTGCCATTGGCACCGGGCCCGGCTTTATGACTTTGCCCTGGACATACACCAGATTGCCGGCCGTACCCGTCACCACGACGCTGACGTTAGGTTCGGCGAGATAGGGTTGCAGCCCGGCGGTTACCTTTTTTGCCACCGCCGTGACATCGAGGCCTGCCACATCAATGCGGCCAGCCAACGGGAATGTGATACTGCCATCGGGGAGTACGACGGTTTCCTGGCGTAATGTGTCTTCCTGCCAGACGGAAATAAGCACCTTGTCGCCGGGGCTGAGCAGGTAGGTCGAGTTTCTGTCGTCAGCTACGCTGGCGCCGGACCACACGACCAGTACGCAGAAGATGGAAAGCAGCAAACGCGCCATGAGGGATCCCTCCGGCCAGACGGCCCGGGTTAAGAGCACTGATTGAGAACCGCACTAAACCTCTCGCTCCACATCGCAGCCTGTAACCCGCTGCGCTGGCCCCCGAATCCTGGGGGCTATTTACCGTGATGCCGCGCCGCCAGCCATGGCTGGTGTATGTCGTCCAAGCCGATGGCTACTGGAATATAGCAATGGCTGGAGAATTGACAAGCTGCCGCCAGCGGAAAAACCATGAAGCCCATTTACTCGCGTCAACTTCCCGGCATCACGTTAAAACTCAGGAACTTCCAACAACACATTCAGGTGCAGTCAGATTTTCTTTCGGTTGGCCACCGCGACAAAACCGATGACCGCAAACGCAAATAACCAGGCCGCCGTTGCCAGAGGAACAATGTTCGTTTGACTCATATAAGAGTCAGCCGCCCGCGCTGCACCACTCAATAACACCAACAGAAAAATGGATTTGATGAACAGTGTCGAGCGCATGATCCCCTCCTGCAAAGAGGACAAGTTGTTATTGGTTTGGTGTAGAAGACTGTCTCGCTGTTGATTGGAGCTTATGGGCACAATGACATTACGTCAACGATCCGACACCATAATAAATCTCAATGGGCCAACCCTGTATTCGTCAATATACTGCCATACAGAATATGCAGCCGTTTTGGCATGGCTCACAAAAACGTCAAGCCACTGATAACGCTGATAAAAGCCTTGTGCTGTACTGCCACTTGGCGCGCACTGCAACGGCTGCCATGGCAACCGTCAGCGGGGGCCGAGTGTTTCACCAGCGAGAAATAGTGCGAATCATTGCGCTTACCGAACGTGCTTATGACGGAAAAAGATCAAGGGTGCGTTCGACTTCAGCAATATCCACAGTGAAACCATCCCCCTGCGGGCTACCCACGACAAAACCAAAATACTGATGGTCTCGATCGGTCAGGTACTTGTAGTAGCTGACAAAGCGATTGGGGGGCTGCAGTGTGAGCAGCGCACACCCGGGTTGCAAGACGTTCACGCCGTGGACCAGTTGACTGCCTTCCACGCCGATGACCACCCTCGCGCCTGCGCAGGCTGCCACGATGGCAGGTACGTCCAGCTTCATCGGGTTTATGACACGGAAACCGCGGTGCTTGCGCAGGTGTTCGGCAATCTCCAGTTCATTGCGCAGCAAGCGTAGGTCACCGTCGCTGCCCCGGAGAATGAAGACCCCTGGGTGCGGTGCTGGGTCCACATGCGCCAGCAGCCTGTCCCCCATGGCCCGGTAGCGCCTATGCCTGCTGTGGTTGTTACTGACATCGTCGAACAGCACCAGCTCGTGGAAGAAAGCGCTGCGCAAACGCAACGGTTGCATCCCCAACCACTGCTCATAAGCTGGGCCCTGGGTGAACAGCGGGTACCGTTTTGACGGAGCGGTCGTCACAGGCACCCCCTCATCGCACGCCAATGCGTAGGTCGGGCAGTCCTCCATCAGCCAGGTGCCGAACCAGGTATTGCCGTTTTGCGTGCAATAGGCAGCGCCTCGTGTGATTTCGTGCTCGATGACGACACGTGGAAAGGTACTGGGCTTGAGCGACAGCCAGTGGCTGGCATTACCTTTGTACAGCGCGCCATCGATCAGCCAGACCTGCTTGAGCAGATAACCCCGAGTAGGGCCTTGTTGCAAGGTTATACCCCCTTCCATGGTGCGTGCTGGATGCACGTACGGGAAGAAACGCTTGGCCTCCCAACCGGTTACCCGCTCCAGTTGGTTGGGAAGATAGATTGCCGGGGGCGACACCGTGGTTTCACCTGGGGCGATATCCCATGCGCTATGCGCAAGGCTCTTTATATCGATGTCGTCTTTGCGCGTTAGACGCTTTCTTGCGATGTGCCGGTAGGCCGCAAGCGTCCAGTTATAACCGCCAGGAACCGGTGATGTATCCGCTTTCAAGGTATCGCTTTGCATGGAGCAGCCCCCATAGGTAATAACGGGTCGATGACCAGACGCGTCCGCGGTTGACTTCAGCTGGATGCCACCCGCTCCATCAACGGCGGCGACTTGAAGTTGGCGTAGCGGGCGCGCAATGTTTCAAGGAACGAATCTCCCGCACTTTTGGCGCCATACAAGTAGATTTTGTGCAGCCCGCCGAACACCATTTCGTGATAACGGCTGGCCACCTCTTCATCGGTGGTGCCGTCCGGCAAACCCAGGTGCAGCGTCAATTTATTGCCTTCCATGGCAAATAGCGGCGTGTCCCACAAAAATTGCGCGGTCCCGTTTCTGGGTAGGCGCACGAACAGATAGGCGTGATTACCCAGTGAGTCCACATCACCGCCCCGGCGCCGCTTCCATTTGAGCAGGCCATCATCAGGGCGCGCCAGGCACAGACCGATGTCGTAATAGTCGTAACCGTGTTGCAGTGCCCACTCCAGCGCCATGAAGGTGGTGATCGAGTTCACTTCACGCAACTTTTTGGCGTCGGAAAACACCGCTTCGCAGTAGCCGAAGCGCAAGGTACTCCAGTAGCGCTTGCCACCCCGGGTGATTTCACAGCCCAAATGGCAGGCCACCACCTCATCGTTGAGCGTGATCAGGTCGAGCCGGCCAACGCCCTTGGCCAGCCTGAACACCTCTTCTGTCGCAAACTGCGCCGCATGAATGCCCTGCCGCGCGGTAGCGTAGGGCCTTAGCAGGTCCCTGTCAGCCATGGCGATTTCGTCATCGGCAACGGTCTGGCGCATCTGGTAGAGCGGTCGGTTCTTGCGGATGCTGCGGCGCAGCTCGCTGTCGTAGCGACCGGTGATATCGTCCAGAGAGCGCCCCAGTGGCACCACAGCGCTCAGGTAATGAGGCACCGATAACGCCCCGCTGGTAGGCACTTCGCTGACCACCACCACATGCTTCGATACGCCAGCCGTTGGCGTTTCCTCAGCGCGTTCGGCTGCCTCCCGTTGGCCTTTGCCACCGATAAGCAACTTGGCCATTTCACGCTGCTGCTTTCTGCCAATGTAAAGAATCTCGTAGGGGCTTTCTTGGCGGAGCCTGAACCGGGCCACCTCCCAACGCCAGACACAGGCACGCCCAAGCATGTCGCGTACCTGGCTTGAAACGTTTCGGATCTCATACCGCAGAGAGGGCGAAATGAGTTTACGGGCTACTGCCGTCAGGTGCGCTTTCATGTCTTCTACGACGTCCTTTGAATATTCAACTGGATTTATCGGAAGCGTTTCTTGTTATTGCTCAAGACATTCACTTAACGCACTGATAAATCGACAACATGTGCCAAGTTAGCGCCAACATTAAGTAACAATTTAAGATGCCAGTTCGTGCATTGGCAAGCGGCATTTTGCTAGCACTTCGCGCCATTTCATGGCGTCAATTTTTAATGCGCCTTGTATTCAGCGATTGATTATTGCAATGGCTATTGTCTGCTGCGCAAAGGGAGGCCCGGGGCGCTTCGCACACCTCTTTTTGGCAGGCGCCAACTTCAAGGCGCACCGGTTGCGGCGCTTCGAGTGCTGTTCCAGAACGTTGAAACGGCTCAGGTTGTGCCCTGGCGGCCGCGCTCACCGCGGCTGGCCAGCCAGCGCGCCAGATCTGCCGCAGGCATAGGCCGGGCGAGCAGGTAGCCCTGCCCTTGGTCGCACCCTGCGTTGCGCAAGAAGTCGTACTGTTCCTGGGTTTCGATCCCTTCTGCAGTAATCCTGAACCCCAGCGCATGACCCAGGTCGATGATCGCCCGGCCACCGCTACGGCATCGTCGTCGTTGGGCAGGTCCTTGATGAAAGCACGGTCAATCTTCAAATGATCGATCGGCAGCGCTCGCAGGTAGGCCAGAGACGAATAGCCGGTACCGAAGTCGTCCACCGCAGTGGTCACTCCCATCGCTTGCAACTGGGCCAATACCGCACAGGCCTGTTGCTGACTTTCCATCAGCAGGCTTTCGGTGATCTCCACTTCCAGCAGACTTGGCGGCAGGTTATGGCGTTCCAACGCCAGGGCCAGGCTGGTCACATAGTCGCTGCGTTCGATTTGCAGCGCCGCAACGTTGATCGCCATTGGCCCAGGCACACAGTCTGCGTCACGCCAGGCGGCCATTTGGGCGCACGCCAGCTGCAGCACGCGCTCACCCAGCGGGATGATCAACCCCGTGCGCTCGGCCAGCGGGATAAACTCAGCCGGCGAGACCAGACCGTGGGCAGGGTCGCGCCAACGCAGCAATGCCTCGACCCCCTCCAGCGCACCGCTGAACAGGTCGACCTTGGGTTGGTACCACAGCTCGAACTCATTGGCCTGCAGGGCCCGGCGCAGGTTGCGCTCAAGCTCCAGGCGCTGCTGCAGGCGTGCTGTCATGTCGGCGTGATACGGCCGCCAGGCGTTGCGTCCGCTTTCCTTGGCCGCATACATGGCCGTGTCGGCATGGCGCAGCAGGCTGCCTACATCGGCCCCGTGCTGCGGGCACCTGGCCAGGCCGATACTGCCGGTGACCAGGGCGGCGTTGCCGTTCAGGTCGAATGGTCGTTGCAGGCAACGCAACAGGTGACCCACCTGGTGGCTTACCTGCCCTTGAGTACCGCGCAGCATGAACACGAATTCATCACCACCCAGGCGGCACAACCGGTCCGGCGTATCCAGTTCCTGCAAGAAGCGCGCGGTGGCCTGCTGCAACAACAGGTCGCCCATGGCATGCCCAAGGCTGTCGTTGACCTGCTTGAAACCGTCGATATCGAGCATCAGCACCGCCAGGCCATCGGCCTGGACAATGGCTTCGGCCAGTTGTTGCTGGAACAGCACACGGTTCGGCAGGCCGGTAATGGTGTCGTAATGCGCCAGCCGCTCAAGCTGTGCCTTGGAGCGGCGCAACTCGAGGTTGCGGTGGTGCAACTGGCGCTGCTTGCGGTTGATCTGGGCAAGGAACAGGCTGGTCAGGCTGGTACAGGCCAGGGCCAACCAGAACAGCGGCGAGCCCAATGCACTGGCCGGCACATCGTCGTGCTGGCGCTGCACGTCCAGGTGCCCCAGCAGCACAGACAAGCCAATGCCGACCACGGCAAAACCGACCGGCATCAGCTGGTAGAACGACTGGCGCAGCGTGCCCATGGGCGGTGGCTGCTGATCGGGTTGGGGAGTAGGGGTCGGGGTCATAGGCCTGCGAATGCGCTCGATTGCTCCTGTATCGGCGCAGTGCGGGCAATATTGAGCCAGACTGGTATTTTTCTTTCGCCGGGTGCATCCTCGAGCTGAAGCGATTCACCCACCTAGACCTGTGAGGTGCAGTACCCATGGACCACCTGCTCGATTCGCTGTTCCCTGCCGCCAGGGACATCCCCGAAGCCTGGCACCTGGGCGAGCCCCTGGAGCAACGCGACTACCTGGTCAACGGTGCGCTCAGGCGCTGGGACGGTCCGCTGGCCACGGTGCGTAGCCCGGTGTGGCTGAAGGAAAGCGAAGGCGAGCGCCAGGTCATCCTGGGCAGCGCGCCACTGCTCGACGCCGCCACCGCCTTGACCGCGCTGGACGCCGCCGTACAGGCCTACGACAAAGGCCGCGGCGCCTGGCCGAACATGCGCGTGGCCGAGCGCATCCAACATGTCGAAGCGTTCCTGGCACGCATGCGCGAACAGCGCACAGCGGTGGTCAAGCTCCTGATGTGGGAGATCGGCAAGAACCTCAAGGATTCAGAAAAGGAATTCGACCGCACCTGCGACTACATCGTCGACACCATCAATGCACTCAAGGACCTGGACCGCCGCTCCAGCCGCTTCGAGCTCGAGCAAGGCACCCTTGGCCAGATCCGCCGAGCGCCGCTGGGCGTGGCCCTGTGCATGGGGCCCTACAACTACCCGCTCAATGAAACCTTCACCACCCTCATCCCCGCCTTGATCATGGGCAACACCGTGGTGTTCAAACCGGCCAAGTTCGGTGTGCTGCTGATTCGGCCGCTGCTCGAAGCGTTCCGCGACAGCTTCCCGCCAGGCGTGATCAACGTCATCTATGGCCGCGGCCGCGAAACGGTCAGCGCGCTGATGGCCAGCGGCAAGGTCGATGTGTTCGCCTTCATCGGCACGCACAAAGCCGCCAGCGACCTGAAAAAACTTCACCCGCGCCCGCACCGCCTGCGCGCCGCGCTGGGGTTGGACGCCAAGAACCCCGGCATCGTGCTGCCCCAGGTGGACCTTGACAACGCGGTGGACGAAGCCGTCACCGGCGCGCTGTCCTTCAACGGCCAACGCTGCACCGCGTTGAAGATCCTGTTCGTGCACGAGGACGTGGTCGAGGCCTTCCTCGACAAGTTCCAGCGCAAACTGGTCGCGCTCAAGCCTGGCATGCCGTGGGAACCGGGCGTGGCCCTGACCCCGCTGCCTGAGCCCGGCAAGGTCGATTACCTCGACGGCCTGGTCGCCGACGCAACGGCCAAGGGCGCGCGGGTGCTCAACCCAGGGGGCGGGCACAGCCGTGGCTCGTTCTTCTGCCCCGCCCTGCTCTACCCGGTGAACAGCGAAATGCGCGTGTACCACGAGGAACAGTTCGGCCCCGTGGTGCCGGTTGTGCCCTACCGCGATCTGCAGACGGTGATCGACTATGTGCTCGACTCCGACTATGGCCAGCAGTTGAGCCTGTTCGGCAATGACCCGCAAACCATTGGCAACCTGGTCGACATCTTCGCCAACCAGGTCGGCCGTATCAACCTCAATGCCCAGTGCCAGCGCGGCCCCGACACCTACCCGTTCAACGGCCGCAAGAACAGCGCCGAAGGCACCCTGTCGGTGCATGACGCCCTGCGCGTGTTCTCGATACGGACGTTGGTGGCCACCAAGTTCCAGGACGCCAACAAGACCCTCATCAGCGAGATCATCCGCAATCGGCAGTCCAGTTTCCTGACCACCGATTACATCTTCTGATGGCGGCGTGGTTATAGACAATCGATCTAGCCCTGCAGTCGATTTTCCGTCACCACGAACGACTCTATGCAACAGGGGCCGCTAAGTGCCCCTTTGCATCCCACAGAGGAGACTTGAACATGGCTGTCAAACCTATCCCCGAAGGCCAGCACAGCATCACGCCCTACCTGGGTATCAAGGACGCCGCCAAGGCGATCGAGTTCTACAAGAAAGCCTTTGGCGCCATCGAGATGTTCCGCCTCGACGGCCCAGACGGCCGCGTTGGCCACGCTGAACTGAAAATGGGCGACTCATCGCTGATGCTGGCCGACCCCTGCGACATGGAAGGTGGGCTGACCGCCAGCCAGTCACTCAACGGTGTGGCCATCGGGCTGCACCTGTATGTCGAGGATTGCGACCAGGTCTACGCCCAGGCGCTAGCCGCCGGCGCTACCCCGTTGCACGAAGTGAAGGACCAGTTCTATGGTGACCGCAGTGGCACCCTGAAGGACCCGTTCGGCAACCTGTGGTTCGTCGCTACCCACAAGGAAGACCTCAGCGTTGAGGAAATCCGCGCCCGCGCCGCAAAACTGTTTGCCGGTGGCTGAACGCCAGGTTGAAAGCGGCGCGACTTTGCCTGAAGCTTGAGGCTCGTAGCTTGGAGCTGCTTCATGCGAATCATCGACAAAACCGCCGCACAGGTCCGTAGCCTGACCCCGGCCGAGGAGCAACTGCTGGCCGGTTTTGCCAGCGGCACCCTCGCCGGTCCCCGCCTGTTGCAGGCCAACCAGCTGCTGATGAAGGTGCGCAGCGCCAACCAGTGGCTGGCGTGCGACTGCCGCAAGGATGCCCTGCCGGTGCTCAATGTCACTCTCAATGGCAGCACCGGCACACTGTTTCTCAAGAACAACCCCGGCACCGCCGAGCATGCCCCCGGTTGCCCGTTCACCAAGGACGAGCGCGAGGCCGGCGAGCGCGAAGAGCCGCCTGCCGCACCCGCTGCATGGCTGGCACCAGACACGCCCCTGCGCCTGATCGGTGACTTTCCCAAGGCCCTGGACACCCAAGGCGGTACGGGAGACGGTGGTGAGCGCCGCGACCAGCAGCGCCTGCTGTCGCTGCTGCTCACATGGATCGAGACCAGCGGCCTGAACCTCTATGCCACGCACCTGAAAAAGGACCTGACCAGCCAATTTGCCGAGCTGCGCAGTGTCGCCAGCCGTTACCCGCTGCTCGAGCGCGTGCCCGCCAGCAACTACCTGGAAACGCGGCTGGACATGAAGCACATGATGATGCTCAAGGCCCGCCTGCGCGAGGCCAAGGTGTTCGGCAATCACCGCCGCCACGGCCTGCTGCTGGACTGTGTCGAGCAGGTCAAGGGGCGCAAGGTGTTCAACAATCGCAGCGAGGAAGGTTTCGACTTCCAGGGTCACCATCTGTACTGGGCTGGCAACCGGGCCAACGGGCCATTGCTGGTCTTGGCCTTGTACTCGCCTACCACCGCCGGCAGCCATTTCTACGAACTGATTCACGTGGCCAGCGTGCCGGTGCTGTCCCGCGCTCACCTGTTCCCGGTATACCGCGACGAAGAGCGGGAGCCGCTCAAGGCATTGGTCTCGTTGATCGACTGGATGGCCAGCAAAGGCGTGAAGGTACAGATGCGCAGGCCAGTGATCGGCGGCCAGGTAATGGATGAGCTGGTGCTGACCTCGGATCAGGACCGGGTGCTGTCGGTGTCGCTGCTTGAGCAACCGATCGGCCCGGAACCGGACGCAGAGAATTTCAAGCGTTATGCCGACTTCAAGAGCTTGGAAACCTTCCGCAAGTTCGTGGCAGGTTTCTTCATGCGCGAGCGCTGAACACCCGGTTCGCACAACCGCGGCCCGACAACGCCAACCGACAGGCGTTATCCCAGGGCCGCGCCCGAGCACAGTAGCAATCACCCAAGAAACAGCGTGTACGCCGGATTATCGGTTTCATCCCAATACCGGTAGCCCATCTCGTCCAGCGCCTGCGGCAACCCTGCCTGTTCATCCCCCGGCACTTCTAGCGCAGCGAACACCCGCGCCTCAGCCGCGCCATGGTTACGGTAATGGAAAAGGCTGATGTTCCAGCGCTTGCCCAGTCGTTCCAGGAAGCCCAGCAACGCCCCTGGCCGCTCCGGGAATTCAAAGCGCAACACCCGCTCATCAGCCCCCGGCGCGGCATGCCCGCCCACAGTGTGCCGCACATGCAGCTTGGCCAGTTCGTTGTCGGTCAGGTCGAGCACGCTGTAACCCTGCGCCTGCAGGTTGGCCAGCAATTGCTGGCGGGGGTCATGCAACGGGTGGGTCTGCACACCGACGAACAACCGTGCCTCCTTGCCCGGGTAATAGCGGTAGTTGAACTCGGTGATCTGCCGCTTGCCCAGCGCCTGGCAGAAGGCCCGGAAGCTGCCGGGGTGCTCGGGGATGGTGACGGCGATGATTGCCTCGCGCTGCTCCCCCAACTCGGCGCGCTCAGCCACGTGACGCAGCCGGTCAAAATTGACGTTGGCACCAGAGTCGATGGCCACCAGGGTCTGCCCCTGCACACCTTCGCGCTTCACGTACTTCTTGATCCCGGCCACGGCCAGGGCGCCGGAGGGTTCGGTGATCGAACGGGTATCGTCGTAGATATCCTTGATCGCTGCGCACAGCTCATCACTGCTGACGGTCAGCACTTCGTCGACAAAGTGCCGGCACAGCTCGAAACAATGGGCGCCGACCTGAGCCACTGCCACACCGTCGGCGAAGGTGCCGACCTGCGGCAGCACCACGCGCTCACCGGCAGCCATCGCGGCTTGCAGGCAGTTGGAATCTTCCGGCTCCACACCAATCACCTTGACCTGCGGGCGCAGGTACTTCACATAGGCGGCGATGCCTGCCACCAGCCCGCCGCCACCGACCGGCACGAAGATGGCGTCGAGCGCACCCGGTTGCTGGCGCAGGATCTCCATGGCGACAGTGCCCTGCCCTGCGATCACATCCGGGTCATCGAATGGGGGCACGAAGGTGGCGCCCTCACTGTCGGCCACCGTCAGTGCATGGGCCAGGGCATGCGGAAAGCTTTCGCCATGCAGCACCACATGGCCACCGCGTGACCGCACGCCTTCGACCTTGAGCGAGGGCGTGGTGGTGGGCATGACGATGGTTGCCTTCATACCCAGGTGCGAGGCCGCCAGCGCAACACCCTGGGCGTGATTGCCGGCCGACGCCGTGATGACCCCGCGCGCGCGCTGGGCTGTGGTCAGCCGCGACAGGCGGGTGTAGGCACCGCGGATCTTGAACGAGAACGTCGGCTGCAGGTCCTCCCGCTTGAGCAGCACTTGGTTACCGAGGTTGGCCGACAGCGCCGGGGCCGCCTGCAGAGGCGTCTCGATGGCCAGGTCGTACACCGGCGCGGCGAGAATGCGGCGCACCTGCTCCGACAGCAGTTGCTGGGGGCTTAGCGGTGTACAGGGACTGACGTTGAGGCTGGTCATCGAAGGCAACTCCTTGGCTTTTTTACGTTGCCCAGGAGTCAGAGAGAAGAAACCCGCCTCCAGGGCGGGTTTGGTGCACGTACGCGCTAGCCCGCCAAGCTGATAATGGCGGTAATAATAATGGCGTTCACGTGCGGGAATGTGTTCATGGATAGGAACTTATCCCGCCAGGCGCCGCCAAGTCAACACTTGGCTTGCTGCGCCGAAAGCGGCACGTCGAACACCTTGTCAAAGCCCCACTGGAACACGAAGGCGTAGACGAAGAAAAACACGAACAACGCCAGGTTGGTGAGCAACGCCGCCCAGAGGCTGACATCCAACCAGTACGCCACCAGCGGCAGCAGGATCAGCACCAGCCCGCCTTCGAAGCCCAGGGCATGCAGCAACCGCCGCAACAAGGTTCGTTCCCGCTTGTGCTGGCGGGCTTCCCACCGTTCGAACAGCCAGTTGTAGGCCATGTTCCAGCTCATGGCGATGCCCGACATGAGGACCGACAGCACGGTGGACTGGGCCATGCCGGCACCGAACGCCAACTCCAGCGCCGGTGCCACGCAGGCCACAGCGATGGCCTCGTAGAGAATGGCCTGGACAACCTTGCGTGCCTTGCCTTGCATGTTCAGCTCCTGTCGAAAAGGGCTACCACGTTACTAGATGCAGTTCACAAGAAAAAGCCGGAAATCCGCCGTGCATTGGACAACCCTGGGCGTGGCTGCTTGTCTCTATTAATTGCACGCGGCGACACGTCGTACTTCGTCCAGAGGATCGAACGAGGAGAGGCCGATGGCTAACACTGTCATGATGGTATTCGGAACCCGCCCAGAGGCAATCAAGATGGCCCCGCTGGCCAGGGTTCTGCGTGAATTTCCTGATATCGAACTGCATATCTGCTCCACAGGGCAGCACCGCGAGATGCTCGAACAGGTGCTCACCGCGTTTGGCCTTAGCGTCGACCAGGACCTCAAGGTCATGACCCAGAACCAGACCCTCAATGGCCTGGCCCGCGACCTGCTGGACAAGATCGACAAGGCCTACGACCAGGTCCAGCCCGATATCGTGCTGGTCCACGGCGACACCACCACCAGTTTCATCGCCGGCCTGGCCGCCTTTCACCGGCATATTCCCATTGGCCACGTCGAGGCCGGGCTGCGTACTGGCAATCTTCAGCAACCTTGGCCCGAGGAGGCCAACCGGCGCCTGACCGGGGTGATCGCCGACTTGCATTTCGCGCCTACGACCAAATCCCGGGACAACCTGCTCCGCGAAGGCGTGCCCCTGGAACAGGTCGAAGTGACCGGCAATACCGTGATCGATGCGTTGCTGTGGATGCGTGAACACCTGACCCGCAGCCAGTGGCAGCCGGCCGCCGACTCGCCCCTGCATGCACTGCCTGATGGCCAGCGCCTGGTGCTGATCACCGGCCACCGTCGAGAAAACTTCGGTGCCGGTTTCGAGCGGATCTGCCTGGCCCTGGCCGAGTTGGCCCTGCGTTACCCGCACGTGCAGTTCGTCTACCCCGTACACCTCAATCCGCAAGTACAGAAAGCCGTTTACGGCCTGCTTTCCGGGCGCGACAACATCCACCTGATCGCACCCCAGGACTACCAGCACTTTGTCTGGCTGATGAACCGCGCCCACCTCATCCTCACCGACTCCGGTGGTATCCAGGAAGAAGCCCCGGCCCTGGGCAAGCCCGTGCTGGTGCTGCGCAAGGTCACCGAACGTCCGTCGGTACTCGAAGGTGGCACGGTGAAGCTGGTCGGCACCCTGACCGAACGGATCGTCAAGGAAACCAGTCAACTGCTCGACGACCCCGAGGCCTATGCCCGCATGGCGCGTGTCTTCACGCCGTTCGGTGACGGCCACGCCAGTGAGATCATCGCCGAGCGCCTGAGCCGCTGGTTCGCAGAAACCG
This sequence comes from Pseudomonas sp. NBRC 111131, assembly GCF_001320525.1. NCBI lineage: Bacteria > Pseudomonadati > Pseudomonadota > Gammaproteobacteria > Pseudomonadales > Pseudomonadaceae > Pseudomonas > Pseudomonas sp. NBRC 111131. Next base: position 163,359 of record NZ_BCBH01000011.1, read on the forward strand.
ACACCCAACGAGACGACGCATGAGCCTGGCTTTCATCGACTTTCTCACCTATGTCCTGTTCGGCCTCAAGATCCTCGCCATCATCCTCGCCACACTGATGTTCCTGCTGGGGCTCGACGACCTGTTCATCGACCTGTGCTACTGGGGTCGCAAGCTGATTCGGCGCTTTCGCATTTACGATAAATACGAAAAAGCCGATGAAAAACGCCTGTTCGACGTACCGGAAAAGCCCTTGGCGATCATGGTGCCGGCCTGGAACGAGGTCGGCGTAGTCGGCGAAATGGCGCGCCTGGCAGCCTCGACCATCGACTACGAGAACTACCAGATTTTCGTCGGCACCTACCCCAACGATCCTCAGACCCAAGCTGATGTGGATGCGGTCTGCCTGCACTACCCCAACGTGCACAAGGTGATCTGCGCCCGCCCTGGCCCGACCAGCAAGGCCGACTGCCTGAACAACATCATCGACGCCATCCTGCGCTTTCAGGACGACGCACGTATCGAGTTCGCCGGCTTCATCTTGCATGACGCGGAAGACGTGATCTCGCCCATGGAGCTGCGGTTGTTCAATTACCTGTTGCCGGCCAAGGACATGATCCAGATACCGGTATACCCCTATGCCCCGGAGTGGAAGGGCTTCACCGCCGGCCACTATGTCGACGAATTCGCCGAAAACCATGGCAAGGACGTGATCGTCCGCGAGGCACTGACCGGCCAGGTGCCCAGCGCCGGCGTCGGCACCTGCTTCAGCCGCCGCGCCATCAGCGCCCTGCTCGAGGACGGCGACGGCATCGCCTTCGACGTGCAGAGCCTGACCGAAGACTACGACATCGGCTTTCGCCTGAAACAAAAAGGCATGAAGTGCATCTTCGCCCGGTACTCCATCAGCGACCCGGCACTGGCGCTTGAACAGCAATGGCGCCTGGGCATGAGCCGTGAATTCTCCCAGGTGATCTGCGTGCGCGAGCATTTCCCTCGCGACTGGCAGCATGCCATTCGGCAGAAATCGCGGTGGATCGTCGGCATCGTCTTCCAGGGCACCAGCAACCTCGGCTGGAGCCGTACAGGGGCACTCAACTACTTCCTCTGGCGAGACCGCCGCGGGCTGTTCGCCTACCTGCTCAGCTTCCTGGTCAACCTGTTGCTGCTGGTGCTGCTGGCCATGTGGCTGGTGACGGTGATCGCCCCTGAGTCCTGGCGTTTCATGTCAATCCTCAGCGACAGCTGGCTGCTCACCACGCTGCTGTGGCTCAACGGGCTGCTGCTGATCAACCGCCTGTTCCAGCGCGGCTGGTTCGTCACCCGCTACTACGGCATCGGCGAAGGGCTGCTGTCGGCGCCGCGGATGATGTGGAGCAACTTCGTCAATTTCTTCGCCAACCTGCGTGCGTTGCGCCAGGTCATGGAGATGGGCGACTCGCGCCGGGTGGCGTGGGACAAGACCACCCACGAATTCCCTGCCCTCGCCGCCCCCGCCCGCACGCCCCTCGGGCAACGCCTGGTGGAAAAAGGCTACATCACCGAACAGCAGCTCGAGCAGGCCATCACCAGCCCTGTTCGCCGACGCCTGGGCCGCGAACTGCTGCTGCGTGGCTGGCTGACCAGCGAACAGCTGGTGCAGACCCTGGCCGAACAGCTCGACCTGCCATGGGCACCGCTCAACCCATTCAAGCTCGACCCGCAGTTGATCGCCCAGTTACCACGCCGGCTGGCCACCCACTATGGCGTGCTGCCAGTGGCCGAGGACGGCGACGCCCTGGTGCTGGCCAGCGAGAGCCCGGTCAGCCAGGTGTCGCTGGGGGTGATCAGCCGACAGCTCAAGCGCCCGGTGCGCTGTCGTTTGGCGCCACAAGGGCGGGTAACCTTGGGCTTGCGCTATCACTACCCAAGCCCCTGGCAGCAAGAGGAAACCCGGCAGATGCTCGCGGTGCTCGAACGGCACCAGGACAACGCCCAGCTGATCGAACAGGTCAGCACCCACCAGGTCATGCTCGGCACCCTGCTGCAGGTGCGCGGCATGGTTCCGGTGACCTTGTTCAACCAGGCCTTGATCGACTTCGACCCCGAGCAGCAAAGCCTCGGAGCGCATCTGGTCGCCCGGGGCATCATTACTGAACAGGTGTTGCAAGAAGCCCTCGCCGAACAGGCCAGCGAACAGCAGGCCGCCTTTGACCTGACCCGGGAGGTGGCATGAAGCCACGGCTTACCCTGACCTTCGCTGGCCTGCTGCTGTGCACCACCGCCCTGCCCACCCTGGCCGCACCGATGACGGACTTCCAGCGTTTCACCAGTTTCCCGTTCATGGAGCGCGGTTACCGTGAAGCGAAAAAGGACAATTGGGCCGAGGTCGAGCGCCTGACCCGCCATGTACTGGGGCGTGTACCCAACAACAACGAGGCCCGCGCCCTGTTGGTGCAGGCATTGGCCCACCAGCGCCGTTACAAGGAAGCCGAAGCCCTGGCCGAGCAGCTCGGTGATGGCCCCGAATACGCCAACGCACTGCTTGAACTGCGCCTGACCTGGATCGAGCAGGACCCGCCGCCCCCCAGCCAGGTAGAGGCCTGGCTGGACGCTGCCCAGGGCGTGCAACGGGTACGCCTGTGGCAGGCCTACAGCTTGAGCCTGGCCAAGTTTGGCGGTGCCGGCAAAGCGCTGGACTGGCTCAACCATCTGCCGCCGCGTGACGATGGCCCGGTATTGCGCCTGGCACGGGCCAACTTCGCCGAACAACTGCGCAACTGGAAAGAGACCATCGACCAGTTGCAACCACTTGCCGCCCAGGGCCAGTTACCGGCCCAAGACTGGCAGCGCCTGGCCAATGCCTACGTGCAGCAGGTCGATGAAAAGGGCCTGAGCCAATTGCTGCAAAGCGCCCCCTCCGCCGAGGTGGCCAACCAGATGCGGCTGGCCATGGCCAACCGTGCCATCGCCATGGGCCATAACCAGCAGGCGCAGCGGTGGCTGCAAACCCTGCCCGCCGCGCAGTTGCAGCAACCCGAGCTGCGCCAGCAGTTGTGGGAACTGGCCCGTGAAGGCGGCGATGCCCCATTGGTTCGGCGCCTGAGCAACGAACTGCAACGCCCCTGCCTTGAGACGGTCGATTGGCTGTCGCGCCATGACCCGGATGTCGCCCGGGAACAATTCAAGGGCTGCCCCGCCAACACCGACCCACGCGCCTACGCGATACTCAAGCAGCGCCTGTACGGGGACCCCGTGCAACCGCCACAGCCGCGCACGGCCGCCGAATGGGAAAAACGCTACCGTCAGCACGGTGACCTGGCCGCGCTCGAACAGGCCACGTTCCTGTTGGTGCAACACGATCAACGCGAGCGCGCCCGGTCATTGCTGGAACAGGCGTACGATCGCCGCCAGGGGCGCCTGACGCCGTCACTGCTGCAACGCCTGGGGAATATCTACGCACGCAACGAAAGCCCGTTGGACAGCAGGCGGATACTCAGCCTTGTTCCCAGGGTCAATGCCAACACCCGTGCCCAGTTGCTTGGCCGCCTGGCCGAAGCCGGCCAGTGCGATGCCGTACGCCAGGCGATACCGGCAAACCCCGGCGAAGCCGGGCAGTTTCGCGCCCTGGGCCGCTGCGCCATGCCCGAGCAACCCGGTGAAGCCGTGGTCTACTACCAGGCCGCCGAACGCCTGGGCGACCCAGGCAACCGGTTACCGCTGGCCTACGCGCTGGAGGCTGCCGGCGACGCTGAGGCCGCCCTGCCGATCTGGCGCAGCCTGCCAGCCAGCGCCTGGACTGACAATGCCCGCTTGACGGCCGCCGCTGGCGCGCTGAACGCCGGCGACCCACAGGCTGCCCGCCGTTACTGGGACGCCGCCGCGCACCGCAGCGCCGACGATTGGGCCCTGGGGGCCGCGATCGCCCAACGCCAGGGTGACCTGCCCGCGGCCCTGGGTTTTCAGCGTCAGGCCCTGGCGCACAGCCCGCGTGCCGACCATTATTATGCCGCCGCCAGCACTGCCCAGTTGGCCGGCGACAGCGCACAAAGCACCGCTTGGCTGGCCGAGGCAGTGCGCCTTGCGCCCGACCAGCCGCGCTACCGCGCCGACTACGGGATGCGCCTGGCCGGCTCGCCCGACAAGGCCCAGCGCCGCCAGGCGATCCCTTACCTGGAGCGCGCCACCCAGGATTTCCCCGAAGACTACCGCCTGGGCGAAACCCTCGCCTTGCGGTATGACGAGGCCGAAAACAGCGCTGCGGCCCGCCGCGAACTGCGGCGGGTGATCGATGTGGAAGAGCACCTGGTGGACGGCGACGATGAATACGGCAGCCTCGAGGCGCGCAAGTACCGCCAGCGCCGGGCCCACGAGAGCCTGTCGCGGCGCGACACCATCACGCTGGCCAGCACCTGGTCGCCCGCTGGCACCTCGACCAACGACAAGTTCCTCGACAACGGCCAGCGCAGCGGCAGCCGCCGCCGCACGCAGTCGCAAAACGTGCAGTTGGCCATGTGGGACCATGCCTTGGGTGAAGAGCCCAGCCGCAACGGCAGCACCCTGTCGGTCTATGGGCGGGTGCTGTTCGGCGGCCAGAGCCGTACTGACTACGCGCAAAGCATGGGCACCGGCGTTGGCCTGCGCTACAAGCCCTTTGGCCAGGCCAACCTCAACCTGTACGCCGAGCTCTACCATCAACGCCAGATCGATGCCGAGCACTACAGCGGCCTGAGCCTTGGGGAGCTGCTAAGCCCGGCCAAGGTCGGCGGCAACTGGGGAGACTTGCGGCACAACGCCGAGTCGAGCAACGACCTGCTACTGCGCGCAACGGCCTCCTTCCTCGACCAGGGGGCATGGCGCAACGACTGGCGGATCGACGAGGACGACTGGAACGAGCGCTTCCTCTACCTCGACGCTGCGTGGTGGACCCGCGCCGGTGACCACGCTTGGCTGTCACGCTACCAACAAGGCCACACCTGGAAGCTGCCCGGCAGCTCAGCACAGACGGTGATGCCCTATGGCTTGCTCGAGTTCGCGAGCCAGGACCCGAGCAACGACTGGCGCCAGGATGCCCGTGCCGGTGTCGGCGTGCGCTGGCAATGGTGGTTCGACGACGACCGGTACAACGCCTACCGCGGCTCGCTGAAAGTACGCGCCGAGTACCAGCAATCGCTGGGTGGCAACCTCTACCAGCGCGCCAATGGTGTGCTGGTTGGCGCGGAGATGACCTTCTGATGCGTACCTTTCTGGCTATCTGCATGGTTGCGCTGTGCCTGCCGGCCCTGGCCGAGCAGCGCGTGTTCTACCAACCGTTGAACCGCGACGCTGGCGTCACCCCTGCCCAGTGGCAGCAACTGTGGCAGGCTACGGCGGCCCAGGGCGGCACCACCTTGATCGTGCAGTGGAGCGCCTACGGTGACAGCGATTTCGGCGGTGCCCAGGGTTGGTTGGCCAACAGCCTGCGCGAAGCGCGCGCCCAAGGCCTTGAACTGGTGCTAGGGCTGTACATGGACCCCGCCTACTACCAGCGCCTCCAGGCGCTCGACGCGGACGGTTTGAGCAGCTACTGGAAAGCCCAGCTGGGTCGCTCGTTGAGCCACTACCAACAGCTGCGTGAAACTTGGCAACTGCCCGTGGCGGGTTGGTACCTGCCGATGGAGCTGGACGATCTGCACTTTCGTGACGCCTCCCGCCGCGACGCGTTGTACCGCCAGTTGCAGGCATTCAACCGGCAGTTGGACAAACCCCTGCACATCAGTGCCTTCAGCGCAGGCACGCTGGCACCGGGCGTCAATGGCGCGTGGCTGGATCAGCTTGCCGGGCTGGGTTTGACGGTCTGGTGGCAGGACGGAGCCGGTACCGGGCGGCTGCCGCCCTTGGTGCGCCAGGCCTATGAGCACGCCTTGCCGTGCCGGGTAGGCGTGGTGCGCGAGGCGTTTCGCCAGGTCAGTGCACCGGGCCAGTCCTTTCACGCCGAGCCGGCGGCGCCGCAGCTTGCGGGCGGATGCCATGCCGAGGCGGTGTTTGACGTGCGCTATCGACCGTGGGCCCAAGGCGTGCTGCCGCAGCAGTGAGCCTGTTCGTACCGACTCTTTCGCTGGCTTGCCAGCAACAGCGCCAGTGTTGACAATGCAGTCCTCACAGGAGCCCCCGGATGTTCAAGACCATCGAGGAGTACGTCCGCCAGCAGGTCGCACCCGCGGCCCTGCGTGCCGAATTTCGTCAACACGAATTCGATAACTCCCGGCGCTTTTGCCAGCTGATTTTCTGTATCAGCGTCGCCGTCTGGCTCGTCTTCGATATCATCGTCAGCTACCTGGGCGGCCAGGGCTTCACCTGGTTATCGGGGGTGTTCATGGCCCTGATGGGCACCCTCACCGTCGTCCTGGGCTTCACCCGCAACAGCCACCACTTCGACGTGCTCAACCTGCTGTTCATTGCCGTCATCACCCTGGCCATAAGGCTGGTCATTGACGGCATCCCGATCGCCCTGCGTCCCGTATGGCTGGTGCTGGGGACCTCCACCGTGCTCTACAGCGTCTCGGTGCTACCTGTACGACGCTGGTCGTTTTTCTGCGCCATGGTCGTCACGTGGGCTGTGCTCAACCCCTTTTACGGCACCAACATCGACCTGGACGACCTGGAAGCTGCCATGTTGCTGAGTTATGCCGTGTTTCTCAGCGGCCTGGTGATCTACAGCTACCTGCGCCTGCGCCAGGCCAAGCTGCATAACTTCTACATGTCCAAGGTGCTGCTCGAACAGGCTTATGTCGACGTGCTGACCGACATCCCCAACCGCCGCTCGTTCATGGCCAAGGCCGAGCGCCAGCTGCGGCAATCGCCCGCCGGGCAGTACCTGGCGATGATCGACATCGACAACTTCAAGCAGGTCAACGACCGGTTTGGCCATGACATCGGCGACGAAGTGCTCAAGCGCGTGGCCGCGCATATCAAGGCGTCGATGGGGACGTACGAGTTCGCCCGGCTGGGCGGCGAGGAGTTCGTGATCTTCTTCCAGGGGTTGGACCAGGACGCGGCCGAGCGGCAGGTCAGCGCCTTGTGCGAACGGGTGCGTGACGACCAGGGCCCGCACCCGGTAACGATCAGTATCGGGCTGGCACGGGTGGACAACGGCGATAGCCTGACCACGGCACTGGTGCGTGCTGACCAGGCACTGTACGAGGCCAAGCACAGCGGCAAGGATCGCTTCGTGCTGTGGACGGCCAGGCTGGCTGAAAGCAGCTAGCAGGCAACGCCCGCCTAGCCACCGGCAGGCAAGCGGATCCTGAACTGCGCGCCCCCCAAGGCCGACTGCGCCACGGTCAGTGTGCCGCCCTGCCCCTCGATCGCCCTGCGGCTGATGGCCAGGCCTAGGCCGAAACCGCCGGTATTGCGGTCACGGCTGCGGTCTAAGCGGTAGAACGGCTGGAAGATACGCTCGCGCTCCTCCACCGGAATGCCGATTCCGTCATCCTCGACCGTCAACAGGCAGGCACCGTCCGGCTCAAGACGCAAGCGCAGTAGCAGGCTCTCATCGCAATAACGCATGGCGTTGCGCACCAGGTTCTGCACCGCCCGCGCCGTCAGCCGCGGGTCAAGCACGAAGCGTGGCAGCTTGCCCACGGCGCGCACCTCCCACGCGATGCCGCGGGCGTCCAGCTCTTCGGCAAAGCCACCCAGCACGCTGTCCACCAGCTCCAGCAACGACACCTCGACCCGCTCACGGGCCTGGTCGGCGTTGTACAGCCGGCTGTACGACAGCAGCTCAAGCACCAGATCGTCCAGCTCCCGAACATGCCCGACCAACTCCAGCAAGCGCTTGCGGCTGGCCGCCGGTACTTCGTCGAACAGCAGCACCAGGCCGAAATCCAGCCGGGTAAGCGGGGTACGCAGTTCATGGGACACTGCATTGAGCAGTTCGCGCTGCTTATTGACGTGGCGCTCCAGGTCGCTGGCCATGGTGTCGAACACACCAGCCAGCTCACCGATGTTCGAATGCGGCGAGATATGGGTGCGCTCGGCCATCTGCCCCTGGCCCAGGCGCCTGGCGGTTTCCTTGAGCCGCTCCAGGTCACGCCAGTGCGGCCATACCCACAACAGCAGGCAGCCCAGCATCGCGGCACCGATCAGCACGGTCACCCCCCAGGACAGCACATTGATATCCAGTGGGTCCGGTGGCGAATGCAGGCTCACCAGCCAGTCCTTGTCCAGCGGCGCCAGCACGGTTTCGTAATAGCCCCAGTCGCCGATGCGCACCGTGTACAGGCCATGCTCCAGGCGCGCCTGTTCATCCACGTTCAACCCGGCCTGGTCCTTGCGCAACAGGCTGACCTGCAACGGCGCGAACACCCGCGCCAGGTCCTGCTCCACGGCGGGCCACTGCTCGCGCGGGGCCTGGCGGAACTGGCGCACGATCAGCGATTGCACACCCTTGGCCTGGTCGAGGTTGTAGGCCACGAAGCGGTCATGGAACAACCCGACGATGGCGTCCGGGATCAACAGCAGAGCACCGGCATAGGCGACGATGATCACCAGGTACAGGCGCACCAGAATCTTCAGCATGTGCCCTCAGCACTCCCACTCGACGCGGCTCAGCAGGTAGCCTTTGCCCCACACCGTCTTGATCTTGCGCGCTTCGCCGGCGCTGTCATCGAACTTGCGGCGCAGCTTGGAAATGGCCACGTCCACCGAGCGGTCGGTGCCGTTGAACTCGATCCCCCGCAACTGCTGCAGGATGCGGTCGCGGCTGAGCACGACACCGGCATTGCGGGCCAGCACCACCAGCAGGTTGTACTCACCGCTCGACAGTTCCACTTCTTCGCCCCGCCAGCTGACCACGCGCTCGGCCAGGTCGATGCGCAAACCGCCGATCTGGATCTGCTCGCTGTCCAGGTGCGGCTCGTTGACGCTGCTGCGACGTAACAAGGTGCGCACGCGCGCCAGCAGAACGCGTGGCTCGCAGGGTTTGGTCACGTAGTCGTCGGCGCCCAGTTCCAGGCCCAGGACCTGGTCATGGCTATCGTCGCGGGCCGTCAGCATCAGGATCGGCAGGCAATGTGACTGCTGGCGCAGCAGGCGGCACACCTGCAGGCCGTCGTTGCCGGGCAGCATCAGGTCGAGGATCACCAGGTCGGGTTTTTCCAGGCGCACGGCGTCGAGCACATGGTCGCCGCGGGCGATCACCCGCACATGGAAGTCGTTGCGTTGCAGGTAACTGGCGATCAGTTCGGACAGGGCACTGTCGTCTTCGACCAGGAGAATATTCGGCATAGGGACTTGGGATGGCGATTAGGGAAGGCTTGACTGGCAGTCAGAATATAGAATCCGCCATGGCGACAGGGTCATTCTTCACACTTTTTCACACACACTTTACAGGTATTAACAGGCAGGCAGGCAGCGGCTGCTTTAGCATACGCCGGGTCATCATCGGAAGATCCGTATGCCTATTACCGTCCCCCATCGCCTGCGCCCCGTGGCGCTAACGGCGTTTCTGGCCCTGAGCGTGGCCGGCTGCAACGACACTGCCGAGCAGAGCGACCAGCAACCCAAGCCCCAGGTGCGGGTGGAAACGCTGCAACTCCAACCCCTGGCCATCAGCACCGAACTGAGCGGGCGCATTCTTGCCCCGCGCACTGCCGAAGTCCGGGCCCGGGTGGCCGGCGTGGTGCTCAAACGGGTGTACCGTGAGGGCAGCGACGTCAAGCAAGGCGACGTCCTGTTCCTGATCGACCCGGCACCGTTCAAGGCTGACCACGACAGTGCCCGCGCCACCCTGGCCAAGGCTCAGGCCAACCTGTACCAGGCCCGCCTCCAGGAACAGCGTTATCGTCAGCTGGTCGACGACAAGGCGGTCAGCCGCCAGGAGTACGACAATGCCCGGGCCGCGTTCCTCCAGGCCGATGCCGTAGTGGCTGAAGCCAAGGCCACGCTCGAGCGGGCGCGCTTGAACCTGGGTTATGCCACGGTCACCGCGCCGATCTCCGGGCGCATCGGCCGTGCCCTGGTCACCGAAGGTGCGCTGGTGGGGCAGAACGAGACCACGCCGCTGGCGACCATTCAGCAGCTTAACCCGATCCATGCCGACGTGACCCAGTCGACCCGCGAGCTCAACACCCTGCGCCGCGCATTGCGTGCCGGCGAGCTGCAACAGGCAGGCAATGGCGAAGCACGCGCCACGCTGATCCAGGATGACGGCAGTGCTTACCCGCTGCCTGGCAAGCTGCTGTTCTCTGACATCAGCGTCGACCCGAGCACCAACCAGATCACCCTGCGCAGCGAGTTCCCCAACCCCGACCTCGACCTGCTGCCCGGCAGCTATGTGCGAGTGCGCCTGGAGCAGGCGGTGCAACCCAAAGGCATCAGCGTGCCGCAGCGCGCAATCCTGCGTGACAGCGCCGGGGTGCCGAAGGTGCTGGTGGTCGATGCCCAGGCGCGCGTGAGCGAACGCCCGGTTGTGCTCGGCAACGCCCAGGGCGACCGCTGGATCGTCAGCGAAGGCCTGGCCCCTGGCGAGCGCGTGGTCATCGAAGGTCTGCAACACGTCAAGGCGGGCGACCAGGTCCAGGTCGACGCCAGCCCGGGCAGCCAGCCCATCGCCCAGCACAACGGCCAGTGAGGGCCTGACCCATGCCGCAGTTCTTCATCGACCGCCCGGTGTTCGCCTGGGTGGTCGCCCTGTTCATCCTGCTGGCCGGTGCACTGGCCATTCCGCAACTGCCGGTTGCCCAGTACCCCAACGTGGCGCCGCCGCAGGTGGAAATCTATGCCGTGTACCCGGGCGCCTCGGCGGCCACCATGGACGAGAGCGTGGTGAGCCTGATCGAGCAGGAGCTCAACGGCGCCGATAACCTGCTGTACTTTGAGTCGCAAAGCAGCCTGGGCAGCGCCACCATCACTGCCACCTTCGAGCCAGGTACCCACCCGGACCTTGCCCAGGTCGATGTGCAGAACCGCCTCAAGGTGGTCGAGTCGCGGCTGCCGCGGCCGGTGACCCAGCAAGGCCTGCAAGTGGAAAAAGTGTCCACCGGCTTCCTGCTGCTCGGCACCCTCACCTCCGAAGACGGCAGCCTGGATGAAACCGCGCTGTCCGACATCCTTGCCCGTAACGTGATGAACGAAATCCGTCGCCTCAAAGGCGTCGGCAAAGCCCAGATGTATGGCTCCGAACGTGCCATGCGGATCTGGATCGACCCCGCCAGGCTGATTGGCTTCAACCTCACACCCAACGACGTGGCCGATGCCATTGCCGGGCAGAACGCCCAGGTCGCCCCTGGCAGCATCGGTGACCTGCCGGCCAGCGGTACCCAGGAGATCACCGCCAACGTGGTGGTCAAGGGCCAGTTGAGCACCCCCGAAGAGTTTGCCGCCATTGTCCTGCGGGCCAACCCGGACGGTTCGACGGTCACCATCGGCGACGTTGCCCGGGTGGAAATCGGCGCGCAGGAATACCAGTACGGCACTCGCCTGAACGGCAAACCGAGCAGCGCCTTCAGCGTGCAGCTGGCGCCCGGCGCCAACGCCCTGCAAACCGCCACCTTGGTACGGGCGAAGATGCAGGAACTGTCGCGCTACTTCCCCGAAGGGGTCAAGTACGACATCCCGTATGACACGTCACCCTTCGTCAAGGTCTCGATCCAGCAGGTCATCAGTACCCTGTTCGAAGCCATGCTGCTGGTGTTTGCGGTGATGTTCCTGTTCCTGCAGAACCTGCGCTACACGCTGATCCCCACCCTGGTGGTGCCGGTGGCGCTGTTGGGCACCTTCGCCGTGATGCTGGCACTGGGGTTCTCGGTCAACGTGCTGACCCTGTTCGGCATGGTCCTGGCCATCGGCATTCTGGTCGACGATGCCATCGTCGTGGTGGAAAACGTCGAGCGGATCATGGCCGAGGAAGGTTTGCCGCCCAAGGAGGCCACCCGCAAGGCCATGGGCCAGATCAGCGGCGCCATCGTCGGCATCACCCTGGTGCTGGTGGCGGTGTTCCTGCCGATGGCGTTCATGAAAGGCTCGGTCGGGGTGATCTACCAGCAGTTTTCGGTGTCGATGGCCGTGTCGATCCTGTTCTCGGCCTTCCTGGCCCTGAGCCTGACCCCGGCCCTGTGCGCCACCCTGCTCAAGCCGCTGGCCAAGGGCGAGCAGCACCAGCGCAAGGGCTTCTTCGGCTGGTTCAACCGACGCTTCGAGGCCATGACCGACGGTTACCAGCGCTGGGTAGTCCAGGCGCTCAAGCGCAGTGGGCGCTACCTGCTGGTGTACGGCGTGCTGCTGGCGGTGCTCGGCTATGGCTTCAGCCAATTGCCCACGGCGTTTCTCCCCACCGAGGACCAGGGCTACACCATCACCGACATCCAATTGCCACCGGGTGCCAGCCGCATGCGTACCGAACAGGTCGCGGCGCAGATCGAGGCGCACAATGGCCAGGAACCGGGCGTGGGCAACACCACCGTAATCCTGGGCTTCAGCTTCTCCGGCAGCGGGCAGAACGCGGCACTGGCCTTTACCACGCTCAAGGACTGGTCCGAGCGCGGCGCCGACGACAGCGCCCAGTCGATCGCCGAACGGGCGAGCGCGGCGTTCGCCCAGCTCAAGGATGCGGTGGCCTTTTCCGTGCTGCCACCCCCGGTCGACGGCCTGGGCGAGTCGACCGGTTTCGAGTTCAGGCTGCAGGATCGAGGTGGCATGGGCCACACCGCACTGATGGCAGCCCGTGACGAACTGTTGGCTGGCGCGCGCAAGAGCAAGGTGCTGGTCAACGTGCGCGAGGCGTCGCTGGCCGAAAGCCCGCAGGTGCAACTGGAAATCGACCGCCGCCAGGCCAATGCCCTGGGTATCTCGTTTGCCGACATCGGCGCCGTCCTGGACACTGCCGTGGGCTCCAACTACGTCAACGACTTCCCCAACCAAGGCCGCATGCAGCGGGTGGTGGTGCAGGCCGAAGGCGACCAGCGCAGCCAGGTCGAGGACCTGCTGAAAATCCACGTGCGCAACAGCAGCGGCAAGATGGTGCCACTGGGTGCTTTCGTCCAGGCCAAGTGGGTCAGCGGTCCGGTGCAACTGACCCGCTACAACGGTTACCCGGCCGTGTCGATCTCCGGCGAGCCGGCAGCCGGCTACAGCTCAGGCGAGGCCATGGCCGAGGTCGAGCGCCTGGTCGCGCAATTGCCGGCCGGCGCCGGCCTGGAATGGACGGGCCTGTCGTTGCAGGAGCGCTTGTCCGGTAGCCAGGCGCCTTTGCTGATGGCGCTGTCGCTGCTGGTGGTGTTCCTGTGCCTGGCGGCCCTGTACGAAAGCTGGTCCATCCCCACCGCCGTGCTACTGGTGGTGCCACTCGGCGTGCTGGGTGCGGTGCTGGCGGTGACCCTGCGCGGCATGCCCAACGACGTGTTCTTCAAGGTCGGTCTGATTACCTTGATCGGCCTGTCGGCGAAAAACGCAATCCTGATCATCGAGTTCGCCAAGAGCCTGGTGGACCAAGGCGTGGATGCCGTCGACGCCGCCGTGCAGGCAGCCCGCCTGCGCCTGCGGCCGATCGTGATGACGTCGCTGGCGTTCATCCTCGGCGTGGTGCCGCTGGCCATCGCCACCGGCGCCAGTTCGGCGAGCCAGCAGGCCATCGGCACCGGGGTGATAGGCGGCATGCTCAGCGCAACCCTAGCGCTGGTGTTCGTGCCGGTGTTCTTCGTGGTGGTGATGCGCCTGGCTGAGCGTAAAAAGACCCGGGCCGATCAGGTGGAATCAACCGGCGCCTGACTGGACAGCAACGGGGTTGAATGAGAGGGTTCCGGGTATCGACTGCCCGGAACCCTTTTTCATGACCACTCCCCTGCCCCCCTGCTCCATCCTCATCCTCGCCGGCGGCCGCGGCCAGCGTATGGGCGGCCGTGACAAAGGGCTTGTCCAATGGCGTGGCGAACCCCTGGTGGCGCATGTGCAGCGGGTAGCGCGAGCGCTTAGCGATGATGTGGTGATCTCCTGCAACCGCAACCAGGACCGTTATCGCGCCTTTGCCGATCATCTGGTGGCCGATGCCGAGGCAGACTTCCCGGGGCCGCTGGCCGGGGTGATCGCCGGGCTGGCGGCGGCGCGGCATCAATGGGTGGTGCTGCTGGCCTGTGATGCGCCGCTGATCGATCAACGGTTGATCGAGGATCTGCTGCGCTTGGCGGTGGCCCACGACAGTGCCGCGATGGTGCGCCAGGCGGGATATTGGCAGCCAATGTTCAGTGTGCTGCCACGCCGAGTGCTGCCGGTGCTGCAGCAGGCCTGGGCAGCGGGAGAGCGGAGCCTGCAGAAGGCCCTGCTGCTTGAAGCGGTGCAGGGGCTGGCGTGTGCCGAAGACGACCCGCGGTTGAGTAACTTCAACAGCCCGGACTTGCTGCAGGACTAGACGCCCAACGGTTTTCACCGACCACGCCGCGGATTTGGCCGCGAGGTGGCCGGTGCCTTAACCCGCAGACAGTTCCTCGACACTGATTTCCCGCATCCTGAATTTCTGCACCTTGCCGGTGACCGTCATTGGGAATTCATCGACAAAGCGAAAATACCGGGGCACTTTGAAGTGCGCGATCCGCGCTTTCGCCCACTCGCGCAGTTCATCCTCGCTCGCCGCATGGCCCGGATGCAGCCGCACCCAGGCGACGATCTCTTCACCATACCGGCTGCATGGTACGCCGATCACCTGCACATCGGCCACGGCCGGGTGCGTGAAGAAGAATTCCTCCAGCTCACGCGGGTAGATGTTCTCGCCGCCGCGGATGATCATGTCCTTGCTGCGCCCGACGATACGCACGTAGCCCTGCTCATCCATCACCGCCAGGTCACCGGTGTGCATCCAGCCGTCCTCGTCGATGCTTTCGGCGGTGGCCTTGGGATTGTTCCAGTAGCCCAGCATCACGCTGTAGCCACGGGTGCACAGTTCGCCTATCTCACCCCGCGGCACAGTGTTACCGTCGGCATCGATCACCTTGCTCTGCAACCTGGGCTGGGTGCGACCAACGCTGGTCACGCGGCGTTCAAGGTCGTCGTTTGCACCGGTCTGCAACGACACAGGGCTGGTTTCAGTCATGCCATAGGCAATCTGCACCTCGGCCATGTGCATTTCGTCGATCACCCGGCGCATGACCTCGATCGGGCAGGTGGCGCCCGCCATGATGCCCGTACGCAGGCTCGACAGGTCGAAGTCAGCGCGTTGCGGATGGTCCAGCTCGGCGATGAACATGGTCGGTACGCCGTACAGCGCGGTAGCCTGTTCTTCGGCGACCGCTCGTAGTGTGGCCAGCGGGTCGAAGGCATCGTTAGGGTAGATCAGGGTGCTGCCGTGGGTCATGCAGCCCAGGTTGGCCATGACCATGCCAAAGCAGTGGTACAGCGGTACTGGCACCACGAGGCGGTCGTGCTCGGTCAGGCCCAGGCTTTCACCGACCATATAGCCGTTGTTGAGGATGTTGCTGTGGCTGAGCGTGGCCCCTTTGGGGAAGCCAGTGGTACCGGAGGTGTACTGGATATTGATGGGGTCGCCGGGCTGCAGCTGCGCCTGGCGCTCGGCCAGGGCTTGCGCCGTTACCGAGTTCCCGCAGGCCTGCAGGTCATGCCAGGCGAGAAAACCCGGGGGCGGCGTGCTGGCAAGGCTCACCACCCCACGCAGTTCCGGGAAACGCTCACAGCGCAACGCCCCGGGCTGCCCGTTGGCCAACCCGGGGATCAGCCCCAGCAACATGGCATGGTAGTCGGAGGTCTTGAACGCGTCGGCGCAGATCACCCAGCGGCACCCAGACTGACCGAGGGCATAATCCAGCTCGCTGGAGCGGTAGGCGGGGTTGATGTTGACCAGGATCGCGCCGACCTTGGCACTGGCGAACTGGGTGATGCACCATTGGGCGCAGTTGGGAGCCCAGATGCCGAGGCGGTCACCGGCTTGCACCCCCAAGGCCATGAGGGCGCGCGCATGCTGATCGACTGCCTCGGCCAGTTGCCGCCAGGTGTAGCGCAAGGCCTGGTGGCGGACCACCAGGGCTTCGCGGTCGGGGAAGCGGGCGACAGTGGCGTCGAATGCATCGCCGATGCATTGAGTGAGCAGGGCTTTGTCCTGGTTGCCCTGGGTGTAGCTGGGCTCGGTCATGGGCGCTCCCATTGTTGTTCTTGTAGTGGTTTCACCAACCCTTTCGCGGGACTAGCCCCACAGGCCTCGCACAACGCCCTGTGAGCGCAAACCTGCCCCGCTAAGCGGGCAACTTCGATTACCTGACAAACACCTGCGGCGTAGTGGTCGACATATCCCCACCCGGCAACTTGATGTTCTTCACTTTTTCCAGCGTCTCAGGGTCGAACACCGCCAGATCATTGAAGGTGCCACCCAGGTACAATTTGTCGCCCTTCTTGTCGAAGGTCACGCAGTAGTAAGTGTGCTCAAGGTTAGCCGCCTTGATCAGCTTGCGCTGCTTGATGTCATAGCGCGCCAGGCGGTTGAGCACGCCATAGATCTGGTTCGGATCCTTTGGCGAGCGCAGGCCGGTGAAATACAGCTCGGTCAGGTCGGCGAACTCCTGGGTGTGGGCCTTACCGGTCTTGAGGTCTATGCTCAGGTAGCCGTACAGCAGCTCGGCCGTGTCGGGGTTCTGCTGCTCGTCCTTGAACTTGGCAACGGTGTAGAGCATCGAAAATTCATGCCGCGGGCTCTGGTGCGGCCAGAAGTACAGTACGTCCGGAGCGCTGTAACCTTTGCGGTTCCAGGTGCGCAGCGGCAACGCCACCTCGTACTTGCCGGTGTTCACGTCCATCTTGTAGATATCCGGCCCTGCCACGAACAGGCTGCCGTCGTCGGCGGTACGCATCAGGTACACCTGGCGCGGCATGGGGAAGGTCCGCACCGGCTTGGCGCCGACACCGTCGGCAGTGCGGAACACTTCAAGGCGCGGCGGCTTGACCACGTAATGGTCGTTCAGCCGCTGGCTCGGGTTGACGGTGGCATAGACCTCTTTGCCATCGGGACTGATGGCGAACGAATACATCGACTTGCCGACTTCGCCGGGCACGCTCGACAGGTTGGCGTGGAACGTGGTTTTGCAGGTGTCCAGGTCAATGCCGTAGATGTCAGCGTAATGGTTGTTGAGCACGTAGGCCGTGCGGTTGTCCGGCGCCATCATCGCGGTGCCCGGGCCGAACGCGTCGGGCAGGTGGCAGCTCTTGTACACCGTATCGCTGGCGACATCGACCACATGCAGATTGTTCGGGTAGTTGGTAGCGATCAGGTATTCCTTGCCAGCCTTCAGGGCAGGCCCGGAGTCATCGGCCTGTACCGCCCAGGTGCAGGCCGTAGCGGCAACGGTGAGCGCGAGCTGCGCGCAGAGTCCAGGTTTCATGCGGTTTCCCCTTGTCATTCTTGTTGGGCCGGTCACTTGTCTTTCGGGAACACGGTGCCGAGGTTGCGCCAATCGTCCTGCGAATTGGTCGCCTGGGCGTTCCAGTCCTGATAGGTGCTCATCATGTCCGGCACCTGTGCCGGCCACCAGCAAGGGTCGGAGCAGCCGTACAAGTCCGCCTCCATTGGCTGGCACAGCGAGCTGACGCCACCAAAGGCGTCGACTTCCCAGCCCGGGTCGGTCGTGGCGGTACAGCCGGCCACCGCACTCATGGCCATGACTTCTTCGACGCGGTCTTGGGCGGCAGCCTGCTCGAGGATGCGCGCCTTGTTGTTCAGGGGCTTCAAGTGCTTCATGTCAGTGCGCCTTCCGCGGGGTAATGTAGCGGTCGATGAAGGCCGGGTTGGCGGCCATGATGCGGCTGTAGACCTCGATGCCGAAGTCGACCCAATCACGCATCAGTTCGCAATAGTGGTACGTCGGGTGCTGCGGGTCGCCATAGCGTGCGTAGCTTTCGTGGTAGCAGCCACCAGAGCACAGGTTGCGGATGCGGCAGCTGTCGCAACCGGTGTTGCTACGGTCCAGGCGTTGCGACAGGAAGTCGTTGAGCTGCGCCTGTTTGACGCCCTGGTGCACGTTGCCGAACGTCGGCAGGCTGGAGCCGGTAAAGCGGTGGCACAGGTTCAGCTCGCCCTTGTGGTCCACGGCCAGCATCTTCAACCCGGCGCCGCAAGGCAGGGCCTTCTTGTGGCCCTCGTGGATGTCGGTGATCAACTGGTGCAGGTTGGAGAAGCCGATGTTGCGGTGCTCCAGCGCCGCCTCCAGATAGCGGCGGCCCAGGGCTTTCATGTTGGCAAACACCGCGACCAGCTCGTCTGCGGTGAGGTTGAAATCAGCCATATCACCCGAGGTGACCGGGGCGAAGCCCACCTCGGCGAAACCCATCTCGTTGAACAGGTGGTGCCAGATGGTTTCGACATCAGTAATACCGCGGGTCAAGGTCACCCGCGCACCGACCGGGCGGCTGGTGTAACGCGACAGCAGCATGTCGGCCTTGCGCCGAACCACGTCATAGGTGCCCTGCCCGCCCACGGTGATACGGTTGCGGTCGTGGACTGTCTTGGGCCCGTCGATGCTTACCGACAAACCGAAGCGGTGGGCATTGAGCCAGTCGACAATCTCTTCGGTGAGCAGCGTGGCGTTGGTGGTCATGATGAACTCCACCTGCTTGCCTGCGTCGGCAAAGCGCCGCTCGCAGTAGGCCACCATGTGCTCGATCAGCGCCCGGTTGGACAGCGGCTCGCCCCCGAAGAACACGACGCTGTAGCGTTGCTCGTCGGGAGACTCCTTGAGCAGCATGTCCACCGAGGCCTCGGCAGTGGCAGTGCTCATTTTCTTGCCGGCGGACGGTTTGTCCAAGTCTTCCTTGTAGCAATAAGTGCAACTTAAGTTGCAGCCGGTATTGACGTTGAGCACCACGGTATTGAGCGCCGTACGCTCGACTTGCTTGAGGGCGATCTCCGGGGTCAGCGGCGAGCCGTCGCTGACCAGCTCCAGCGCGATCAGTTCGCGCAGGGTGTCCTGGATATCGTCACCGGCGA